>NC_019729.1:3875615-4175898 GCF_000317475.1 Oscillatoria nigro-viridis PCC 7112 | reverse complement strand
TCAATCTGAGGAAACTTATATCTTTTTGACGGGGAATCCGGGAATTGGGAAAACAACTGCGATCGCCAATTTCCTCAAAACCCATATCGACGACGGTTTCTTATTCCTCTACGTCAGTCCCCGCAAGCAAGTAAACTTAGATATTATCGAAAAATTCAAAGATAAAAATACGGGTTTGCTGTGCAACGATCGATTATTTTGTATCAACACTAACGCCGATATCATCAAAAGTAATTCAGGACACTGTACCGTCAAGTACGCATCGAATAAATATCGCGAAGATTTGACAAAAAAAGCTGTTCGCTTCCTCAAGGATGATTCAGAAATTAAGAGGACGGAATATCATCAATCAGAACTTGAAAAAAAGGGAGAAACAGTAATTAAACCCATTAATCCCAAAGGAAATGGAGTGCTTAAGAGCATTTGCGAAGGTATATACGCGCTGATAAATGCCCAGGTATCTAATAATATCGTAGCTACCGTTTCTATTCAATCGGTGAAGATGAAAGAAAACCGAAAAAATACCCTAGAGCATTTAGATAAAATTTTTCAAGATACTTACAATAAACGGGACAAACGGGTCATTTCCGCTAAGATGCAAGAAATATCCAGTCGCATCAAACATATTTTCATTATGATAGATGAAATTACGGGAGATGATGGTGGCGTTGAGTTTTTAGCCGGAATTGCCAAGATTGTCAAAAAACATGAGTTGCACAAGCGAGAACACGGCTTTAATACTAAAATTATTGTCGCAGATGCTTCGATTGTGGACTGCGATGTGATTAAACAGCACCTTGATAACACGTCACCGGAACCGGACAAAATCTATTTTAAAAAGTTAGCGAAAGATTCGGAAGAAATTCAACCTTTACAAGCTATTCCTTTTAAATATAACAATCTAGCTGCCAAGGTGATTAATGCGAATTCCTACCCGGCGCGCAGTTTAGAGATAACTTACAAGGTATTTGTCGAAACTGTTAAATACAGTGAAAATGCGCCTTTAAAACAGAATAGTAATTTAGTAAACCGGGTACAATCTGAAATAATTGAGGATATCAATCAGCGATTAGCAATCCCCGGTGTGGAACAAATTATAGTATACATTCAAAACAAGCAAAGATTGGCAGAATTAATTGAAAAAATTAAAGCTAGTCGCGAAAAGTTTGAGCAGTTTACCGGTTATCTGGAAATTCACGCGAATATCTCGGAAGAGGAGAAAGAAAAAATACAGAAATACAAAAATACAGCTAAAGTAATCTTTATGACTGCATCGGGAAGTCGTGGACTTTCTTTCCCGAAGACTAAGCATATTTTAGTTGATATTCCCCGCTTTCAGATTGAGAAAAATCTGATGGAAGTCATACAGGTGATTTATCGGGGACGCGGGGAAGATGAGAACGGTAAAACCCTTGATGGTGAAGACAAACAATTGGTTTTTTACCTATCTGATACCGCAGTTTATTACGCTGATGATGCGGAACTTTCCCTGCAAGAAAGCAAATTGAGTTTGTTGAATTTATTGCTAATTCTCAAGACGGCGGTGATGACGCGAATTTCGGGATACGGTTATTTAGGTAGGGAAAAGTTTTTGATGATTCCGATTGGCGGTAAGTCGGTTTCCGCAGTAGGGGATACTTTTAGCAGCAAAATGGCTGCTCTAATTAAGACATTAAAAAGCGAAAGCTACCGAGGAGATAGGTTTTTAAAGGAGGTTTATACGAGTCTGGAAGAGCTTTTAGGTCGCGGGGAGTTCGTTCTGACAAATTATGATAAGTCTCGTCAAAAGGGCGATTCCTATCTAGAAATGCGGGAGGATTTTAATCGTAAGTTTTTGGATAAGTGCAATCCGCTGGATGGTTTGCTGAGTTATGATAATCTAGAGATTGGTCATGTTTGTGGTAGTTTGTTGGTAGTACCTCTAGCTAATCAAAGTTTGCTGGAAAAATACCAGATGCGGCTACATCGGGAAATTCAGAAATGTGTAGATAATCAGTTGCTGGACAAAATGTATCGGATTAGGGATAGCGATTCGTCCCCGGAGAATGTACGATCGGCTATAAGAGGCGGTGCGATCGAGCTTTTGCAATTTCTCAACGGCGATGTGGAGAAAACTCAGTATTTTGAAGAGCAGAGTCAGCAGTTCGATCGCTATTATGCCATACCGCTGTTTGCCTTCGTTAGCGGGGAGGAAATGCAGGAGTATTTTGCTGACAGCAAGCTGGAAGAACCGGAAGACACGCGGTTTCGGGATATTTTGTCGGCTTGCGTGCGATCGACCTACCCTATAGACAGTGTAATGCCGATCGGACACAAGTATCACGAATTCCCGTTTATCGTGTTTAGAAGCTACAGTTTAGAACAAAGCCGAGAAAAGATTTTTACAGATAAATATCTTTTAAGTTCCAACGAATTGAACGTGCTTAATTTAATTTTGTCGAAGCAGGTAAACTGAAACTTGTAGGGTGCGTCATACAATTTTAGATTTGAGATTTGAGATTTTAGATTGGGAATCAAGGATGACTATCGGGGTTTGGAGTTTACCTACAGTTGCATTCTTGTTTGAAACGGCTATCAGTTAGCTGTTACCCCGCAGAGAAAATAAAACTCTTCCGGGGCATCCTACTTGCTAATTGCTAGCTTCAAACGGCGTGTATTTCCCACCCAAAGCTTCGACGATGGTGCGAGTATTAGCCGACATCATTTTCACATAAGAATCGCCCTCGCTTCCGGCCGCCCCAATCGAATCGGAATAAAGTTGCTGCGCCGCCAATTTCACCCCCGCTTCCTCCGCCACTGTTCTAATCAGTTGCGGGTTAATTGTAGTCTCCGCAAAAATAGCAGGCACTCCCGCAGCTTTCACCGATTCTACTAACTTTTGCACCGTTTGAGCGCTCGGTTGTTCCTCCGTACTAATCCCGATCAAACTGTCAGCTATTCCCAATCCGTAGGCGCGGCTGTAATATTGAAAAGCATCGTGAGTTGTGACTAATTTGCGCTTATTTTCGGGAATAGTTTTAATCTCTTGTTCGATCCAACTATCCAAACGTTTTAACTCTTCAGTAAGTTTCACAGCATTCTGCGTAAACTTCTCCCGATCTTCCGGCGAGAGTTCGATTAGCGCATCCCGAATCGCTTCCACCATTTGAACTACATTTTCCACATTTCCCCAAACGTGCGGATCTGGTACGGTATTGCCTTCTTTATTCAGTAGCAAAGGCTTGACAACTTCGCCCACTGCTAATTTCCGCGCCTTAATTCCGGCGGCATTCATCATCCTAATTAATCCCGGTTCCAAATTGTAACCGTTATACAAAATTAAGTTAGCTTTTTCTAAAGCTTGAGAATCTTTTGGCACTGGTTCGTAAACGTGAGGATCGGTTCCCGGCTGCAAAATTCCTGTTAGCTGAATTTCGCCTCCCGCTACTCGATCGGTCAAATCCTCAATAATTGTGCTGGTAGCAACTACCTTGGGTTTAGCATCTGCCTCTGCAGATAGGCGATCGCCCTGCGCTGGAGCACAACTAAATAAACCCACAGTCAAAATGCCGCAGGCAATAGTTCTAATCCAAAATACCTTGGACTTGTCCAATCCAGGGGCGGCGGTTTCAATCCCCGACTCACCGCGAAACTTCCCTTTATCGGATTTTTTCACAATTGCCGTCGGTTTTAATTGACATCTGGCACCATTCTCAATAAGTCTTGGACGGGCGGGCAGGATGCCCACCCCACAAGAAAAGTCACTCTTCGCTTTTAACTCACATCTTGCACCATTCTCAATTACTTGTTTGGGAACAAGCAAGATGCCTGTGAAGCGAGAAAACTCATTCTTTGTGGAACGGGCATCTTGCCCGTTCTTGACGGGCAGGATGCCAACCCCACAAGAAAACTCACTCTTTGTGGAACGGGCATCTTGCCCGTTCTTGACAATGGTGCAACATCTGAGTTTTAACCGACTTGAGATTTTCGCCACAAAACCTATGGTTTGAGGGGTTTCGAGCTTGCACTGTCCCATTATCTACCTCTCCTGCGTTCCAGATTATTCCTATTTACCGATGATTTCATATTCTTTTCATTTTTACAGTAAACTTAATAAAAAGGAGATAGAGTCACCCCCATGAATACCGCCGCCTTGTCCAACGAGAATCCTTGGTCTCAAATGGTTTGCCACCTCAAAGACGCCGCTACCGACACTGAAATTATCACTGTTAAGCACTTAGCAGTAAACTACCGCACGGTAGAAGCACTCAGAGATATCAGTCTTTCTGTCAAACCGGGAAGGCTGACGGGTATTATTGGGCCCAACGGTGCCGGAAAAAGCACGCTGATCAAAGCAATGTTGGGCTTAATTCCTGCAGCTCGCGGCACTGTTACCTGGGGCGAAGAAGCGATCGCCGATCGACTCGAAACAGTAGCTTACGTGCCCCAGCGATCGCAAATAGACTGGAACTATCCCGCCACCGTTTGGGATGTCGTGATGATGGGAAGAGTCAGAAAAGCCGGCTGGTTTCGCCGCTTCTCGGCAGCTAGCCGCCGCACTGCCTCCGATGCCTTAGAAAGAGTAGGCATGAGTGCTTACAAAGATAGACCGATCGGACAACTTTCCGGCGGACAGCAACAGCGAGTATTTCTAGCTAGAGCCTTAGCCCAAGAAGCCGCTATTTTCTGCTTTGACGAGCCGTTTGTCGGCGTTGACCAAAAAACTCAAAATATCATTTTTGAGATATTCCACCAGCTAGCAAATGCCGGGAAAATCGTCTTAGTAGTCAACCACGACTTAGGCGAATCAATCACCAATTTTGATGATTTAATTTTGCTCAATACAGAATTGATTGCCGCTGGTTCCCGCCAAGAAGTGCTAACCCAAGAAAACCTTTACCGCGCCTACGGCGGACAAGTAATGTTCTTTGCCGGACAAGCAGCTTGATTAGCCAGCAGTCAATCGATTTTAGATTTGAGATTTTAGATTTTAGATTGACTTGCGCGAGATAAATGCTCTTTCTTGAGGATTTTCGATTTTGGATTGATTCCACGGATAAATCACGTGGCGGGTACCACATTTGAAATTCTCGGTCATTAATCTAGGAGTTACACTCTTGAATCAGGTTTTTTTGATAATCTTGAATTGGACAACGATAAATCTAGGATCGCACTCACATCTTGCACCATTCTCCAGAACAGGCAAGATGCCTGTTCCACAAAAAGTGAATTTTCTCGCTTCACAGGCATCTTTCCTGTTCCTAAAAAGCTTATGGAGAATGGTGCAACATCTCAGCTCAAACCGGGTTAGTTTGGTTGTTATTCATTAGTTAGCTGTGATTTGATAATTTTATGATACAAACCTTAATTGAGCCGTTACAGTACGGATTCATGCAGCGATCGCTCGTAATTGCCATTCTCGTCGGCATCGTCTGCGCGATCGTCGGCAGCTACCTAATGGTACAGCGGCTGGCCTTGCTCGGAGACGCCATCAGCCACTCGGTTTTGCCCGGATTGGCGATCGCATTTATCCTGGGAGCAAATATCTTTGTCGGCGCCTTCATTGCCGGAGTTTTGAGTACAGTCATCATAGCTTGGATCAAAGCTCGATCGACAATCAAAGAAGACGCGGCAATGGGCATCGTATTTTCGGCATTCTTCGCCCTCGGCATCACCCTAATTACGATCGTCCAAAAAGACAACAAAATAGACCTCAACCACTTTCTTTTCGGCAATATCCTCGGCGTTACTCTCGAAGATGCGATCGACACAGCCGTCATAGTCGCCGCAGTCTTATTAGTTGTAGTATTCTTTTACAAAGAACTGCTATTTTACACATTCGATCCATTAGGAGCGCAAGCCACAGGTTTGCCAGTAAACCTGCTCAACTTCGGACTGATGGTACTCATCGCCCTCACAATAGTTGCCAGCCTCAAAGCCGTTGGCGTAGTGCTAGTTTTGTCCCTATTAATTACACCCGCAAGTACCGCCTATCTCCTAGTCACTCGCCTGCACCAAGTAATGATTTTAGGTGCAATAATCGGAGTTATTTCCAGCATTAGCGGAATGTATCTCAGCTACTTTTATAACTTACCATCCGGCCCCGCAATAGTTTTAGTTGCATCGGGATTATTTGTGCTATCATTGCTGTTCAGTCCCACTCAAGGAATCCTCACCCAGCCCCGCACACACTCCGGCCAAATTCCTCCAATCTGGCGGGAATTAAAAAATTTAACCAAAGGCCGATAACAATGAAGTTTCTAGTAACACTTCAGCGACGCCACAGCAATTTTCCCTAAAAATCTGCGTTAATCCCCGTGCATCTGCGGTTCAAAAAAGCTTCTCCAATTAATCCGCCTAACTGCGAATCGCCTGCTGCATCCCGATGTTGTCAAAAGAGTTTTTTTGTTTGAGTGCGAGAAAGCAAAAATGAGAGGCTGTCGCAGCGGGCGATCGCAACTGCGAACTATTGCTCAAAAAAACAGTACAATAACAAAAGTTAAAATTTCACGCAAACAGAGCTACTCAGTTAAAAAACATGACAGTCAAAGTAGGAGACACCGCACCGGATTTTACCTTACCATCTCAAACTGGCACATCAGTCAGCCTCAAAGATTTTAAAGGTAAAAAAAACGTCATAGTCTACTTTTACCCCAAAGACGACACACCCGGATGCACCACCCAAGCTTGCGCTTTTCGAGATAGCTACGAAGTCTTCAAAGACGCAGGTGCAGAAGTCATAGGAATTAGCGAAGATTCGCAAAAATCTCACCAGCAATTTGCCGCCAAATATCAGCTACCCTTTACACTGCTGAGCGATACTGGCAACAAAGTGCGGCAATTGTACGGGGTTCCAGCTACCCTGTGGATTATGCCCGGTAGAGTAACTTATGTCATTGACAAAGAAGGCGTTGTCAAGCATATTTTTGACTCCATGTTAGACTTCAAAGCACACGTTGCAGAAGCACTCAAAACTTTAGAAACCATCCAAAGTTAGATGGCGCGCGGGTGGCCAGAAACCAGGTTTTTTTACGAAAATGATTTGCTGTATCTAGCAGATTAGCTAAAAAACCCGGTTTCTGCGATATTGGCGCGAAAATCGCAGTGCAGGCGGCGCGTTTCCATTCAATTAGTTTCGCCAGCGAGTGGGGAGTTGGGCCAACAAATTTGGTGCGACCCTTGCGCCGATGCAGGTCAGTTTCCATTCAATTAGTTTCCCCAGCCAGTGGGGAGCACCAACACAGATTATCAAACTTGACCCCAGAGTTAACAAACTTCCCATTCAATTAGTTTCCCCAGCCAGTGGGGAGTGTCGCGTTGTTCAATGGATTGGGCTAATCTTAAGCCGGAGTTTACCATTCGCATCAATTTCTATATCTACATGATGCCTTCCGCTTGATGTCACAACAGCAAGAGTTCCAACTATGGCTCCGATACCACCGCCCACTGCTGCTCCAACAGGGCCACCAACTATAAATCCAAGAATAGCACCTGCACCAGCACCAGCAAAAATATAGAGGGCAGAGTAGTTAATTGTAGTAACCCCAGCAGAAGAAGGGATGAATGCGCCTGTAGCTATATTTACCCACTCTCCCGATTTGTTCTTGTGTAACTCAAAAATGGTTTTTAACTTCTCTGGAAGGTCTGAATATCGCTCGTAGTCTGTAATAACTTCAACTTGCTCACTTTGCTCCAAGGCTGTCTTTAGCTCACGATAAAACATTTCTGTATCTGAGAAAACTAACTTCCGCATACATTCCATTCAATTAGTTTCACCTCCATTCTACACCCCAGACAGCGCAAGGAGTCTAGAGGGAGATCGGCGACACCCGCGACAAAAAATTAAGGAAGGGCCGAGGGACAGTTTTGGCAAGCTGCTGTATGTTAATTATCAGATAAATTTGCCCCATCCCTCCCTGAACGAATTCAGTGTGTGGGTGCAAAGATATATGGATAGCCCCCAAGTGCTTTCCCCGCCGAGTTTGGTAGAAAAACACCGACAAGCAGCGAAAGATTTAGTCGCGAGATACAGCTAGCTGGTAAAGACAGATTTTAGCACTTGTTCGTAGTGAACACCTCAGTCCTGATTCTCTAAAAAAACAAGAAAGGACTAAAATCATTACTAAAAACTCGTGGTTCGTAGTAAGGACTTTAGTCCTTTTTTGCTAACGGCTTGCACCCATTAACAATTAGCACTCAGCAATTATCTAGCTTTTTGCAACACTCGATTTTTCAGATGTAGCGCTTTCGGCAGTTTTGCCATTTTTGCTATTACCGTTACCGTTGCTGTGGCGCGGTTGGATAACTCCATAGCCGCCGTGACTCTTGCGTTCGTAGAGTACGTTAATTTCGTCTGTTTCCGCATTACGGAACATATAGAAATCGTGATCGATAATCTGCAATTGTTCCAAAGCTTGTTGCACAGTCATTGGAGGCATGGCAAAATACTTAGTCCGTACCACCTCAGCAGGAAGTTCGGGAGTTCGATCGCCAATCAGATCCGCTACTACAGGATGTTCTTCAACTGCCGTAACCGTTTTAACACTACTGTGGGTCTTGTTGTCGTGGCGTTTTTCCTTAAATTTCCGCAGTTGACGAGCTATCTTGTCGGCAACCAAATCGATGCTGGCATACAGGCTTTCCGTGCTTTCTTCAGCCCGAATAACGCTGCCGTTAGCATAAATTGTCACCTCAGCAGTCTGCTTAGGATTGATCCTGGGGTTACGAGCCACCGATAGATGTATGTCCACTTCTGTAGTCAAATTTTGAAAATGGCTAACTGCCTTTTCAACCTTTTGATTGACGTACTCGCGAATCGCATCGGTGATTTCTATATTTTTACCCTGGATAACAAGCTTCATAGAGCTCCCTCCCTTCTTTTACTTGGGTATATTTTATACAGTAGCACTATGTATTCTGGAAAACACTTATCTTCCAAATCTTTTATTATATGTTGACAATTCTTGATTTAAACTGCCCCAATATTCCGTAAAAACACTCTTGATTTTTTGCATGATTTCTCCTCTCATCCCTCAACAGCTAAATGCACCACCCTGCTTGCTCCTCGATTGGGGACTTGTTCCCTACTCCCAAGCTTGGGAAATCCAGCAAAAACTCGTGCAAGAACGCCGCGACAAACCAGATTTGCCAGATGTCCTGATTTTGCTGGAACATCCGCCGGTGTACACTTTGGGACTGGGAGCAAAGCTGGAATTTCTAAAATTTGACCCAAGTCAAACTCAGTCGGAACTGCACCGAGTTGAGCGGGGCGGCGAGGTGACTTACCACTGTCCGGGCCAATTGGTGGGGTATCCGATTTTAAATTTGCGGCGCCACCAGCAAGATTTGCACTGGTATTTGCGGCAGTTGGAGGAAGTGCTCCTGGGGGTGCTGGAAGTTTTGGGGTTGAAGGGTTCGCGCGTTCCCGGTATGACTGGAGTTTGGGTGGATGGGTGCAAAGTAGGCGCGATCGGCATTAAAGTCAGCCGCTGGATTACGATGCACGGTTTTGCTTTAAATGTTTGTCCGGATCTGGCTGGTTTTGGGCAAATTGTACCTTGCGGAATTCCCGATCGACCTGTTGGCAGTTTAGAGCAGTTTATCCCCGGAATTGAGGTCGATCAAGTGCGATCGATCCTTGTCGCTGAGTTTGCTCGCGTTTTTGCAGTGGAAATAGTGCGAACCCAGATGTAGGATGCGTCGCTGCCAACCTTACTCCTAACCATCGTAGTCGGTTTTTTAAGTGCGATCGGGCTCGTCTTCCTCATACACCATTAAATCGCCCGGTTGGCAGTTTAGCGCTTTGCACAGAGCATTGAGAGTTGTTTCATCAATTCTTGTCAGCCGGCGACGGGTTTTGATTTTAGAAACAGATGTTGGGTGCATCCCAACTCTAGCCGCCAATTCTTTATTGCTGATATTGCGATCGGCCATCACAACTGCCAATTTCCAACGGATCACTGCGGGTGCTCAACTACTAGCAAGGACTTTGCAAGGTGATGTTAGCATCCTGCAACCTTCACTAACAGTTGTTTTGCCGTAGAAGCAATATTTTTTGTCGTATCGCTTGACTTGCACCAGCGAATGAACTATGCTGAGGATGCACAAACGGAAAAGCGATCGCCCCTTTGCCTCGAAAACTCAAGGGCGATCGCTATCCGACTATTGTGTAGTTAACACTCATGATATCACAGCCAAAGTCAGTTCCCGAAGCTGCGCGAAGAAATTCCCAATGCACCCACCGGCAAACAACCGATCCGATTGTTGATTTGCGGGATTCCCAAAGGAGTGGAAAGCATCATCAATCTGCTGCATGTTTTAGGTTTTGCTGAAGTTGGGGAATGGAGCCCGCCTTTACCGTCCCCTCTAGCAGGTGAAGTAATGCGGATTTTGACCCGTTACTGGAAAGAATAATTTTTCAGGGCGATCGCCTTTTCTTGAGTTAAGTGCGATCGCTCTTAAATTATCAAAAACATTACGCTTAATTCTCCACCCAATCGCTTAAAAACTCCAGACTGAGGATGCTAAATATCGAATCGAATTAACGCGGCGGTGTTTGCGAGACTTGGGGGTATTATAGAGATTATTTTAACAGTCTGTACTTACTGAGTCAAGAATTGAGAGAATTGGTGGTATGAGGCGCGATCGCGGGCTTCTCTAACCTTAGAGAGAAGCAAGACCGATCCAGAAATACGTCCTCAGAGTTTTGCGATCGCCCCTAGCGTCAGGTAAGCTTCTTGTTAATTATTGCGCTTATCTCAGGAGAAAAAATTTATGGCAGATATGTCCGGTCAAGACCCCTCGGAAATTAAAATGGCGACGGTTGATGAAGAAGAAAAAGGCGCAACGTTTAGCGGTACGGTCATCCTTGCTATCGATGTCGAGGGTGGGGAAGTCCTTTTCTTCAGAGACTTTTTGATAGAAGATTATAAAGGCGAACTTACCGCTTATCTGGCAACAGATGGCAATATAACGAAAAGCATTGATTTAGGCGAACTTAAGCATAAGAGCGGCAGCTTTAAGCTGCCAATTCCGCTGGGGACGGATACATCACCCTACAATACAGTCGTGCTGCGCGACGAAAAAAGCAAGAAAAAAATTGTGACGGTCGAGCTGTAAAATTGGCAATTTAGCTCGCAGTTGGGCCAAATTCGTTAGCCCAGCCCTAGAAGAGGATCGCCCTTTTTTTTCCTAAAGTACGCGCGTGCGAAGCTATCCCGTAGGGAATCGCTCTTAAATTAAGGTGCGTCACTTTCGATCGAACGGCGAAGTTTTGCGATCGCTCGTAAAGTGATGCACCCTAATTTTTAAAATGGAATCGGATCGTAATCGGGATTTTCCGGTTCGTTAGACGAACCCGACGGGCGATCGGACTCAGAATTTGAAGACTGATGCGAGTTCCAATCCGAACTAGACGTGCGGTTAGCGCCGCCTGGAGCGCTGTTAGAACTGCGCTTGTGCGAGCCTAATGGTACTACATTGCTCGGCACATTAGCCGGGGCGGTGTCGCGAATTTGAGCCGGTTCCGGGGCGGTTCTACCTGCGGGAGCCGAACTCATGGCATCGGCACCGACACTGTAAATCCTTTGAGCTGTCAGTTCGGCGCGCTTTTCTTTGATACCATCTATTTCGATCGTATTCATCCCCAGCCGACCTTCAATAATCACGCGATCGCCCTCGCGATATTTATCGTGAATTTCTTGAGCCAAATTGCCCCATCCTATCACCTTCAAACGTTCGGGCGGATCTTCAGGTTTTGGGCCGGGAAACTGCACCAACATCTCAGCGATTGGAACTTGATTCTCAGGAGTATAACGGAGTTGCGGTTGTTGAGTTATTTCCGCCATCAAAATGCAGCTATTCATCTGTTATCTGTGCGTAATTGGGAATTGGATGTTGAAGGAAGAAGGAAGAAGGAAGAAGGAAGAAGGAAGAAGGAAGAAATAGCTATCCGTGTACCGATGACTTGTGCGTCTTGCTTTGGGGAATTGCCAATTGCCAATTGGTAATTACTAATTTTTCTACGCCCGATCGCTATTAGTTGTCACCGCTTACCGATTACCGATTACACGTTACCAAATTTATCTTGGAGAACCGCCGCCTCGGCTTGACTGACAAAATCGTGAACGAGGGCGCGGTACTCCTTCAAAGTTTCAGATACCCAATCTCGATCCTCACTGTTGGCGAAGATATGAACGGTCGGTTCACTAGCATCGGGTAAAACTAATACCCAATTGTCGTCGCTGTAGTTAAAAATCTTCACTCCATCTAATAATTCTAAACGATCGGGCGAATGAGTTTCTACTAAATATCGCATCAGCGAACCCTTGATAGTCCAAGGACAGCGGACGCTGTAACTGCGGTGGGTGATGCGGGGAAGTTCCGCCTTGATCTGTCCGAGCGATCGCTCCTGAATCGTCATCATTTCTATCACTTTAGCAATGCAGAACATTCCGTCAAATCCGGGATGCAACTGCGGGAAAATAAAACCCATAAGGCCGCTGCCGCCCAAAACCACATTGGGGTTCCTGTTAGCGGCTTCCATCAAAGCAGTTGGGTTCGCCTTCGTGCGGATTACCTTGCTTTGATAGCGTCGGGCGATCGCCTCCACCGCAGAAGACGCATGAACCGGCACTACTACTGTACCTTTGGGATGAGAAGTCAGCATTAAATTTACCATCAACGCCGTCAGCATTTCCCCGCGAATCGCTATCCCAGACTCATCTACCAAAATGAGCTGTTCGCCGTTAGCCGATACCTGCACTCCAAAATTAGCGCTGAGTGCTTTCACCACCCGGCCGAGTTGGTCGAGCAAATATTCCCGTTCCCCGTTGCTTAGAGAAGTCTGCTTGAGACTGGCATTGAGCACCACCGCATCGCAGCCGAACTTGGCAAGCATTTGGGGCAAAATTGCTCCAGAAACCGCGTAAACGTAATCGATTACCACCTTAGTATTGCTGTAGCGTATTGCCTCAACATTCATCTGCCGCTCAAAAATGCGGTTGTAAACTTCGAGAGCTTGGTTAAAGTACGTCATCTCTCCAATTTCCGGAATTAGAGCTCGCCGCAAATCTTCCTTAAAATAAGCGCCCTCGATTTTTTTCTCAGCTCCTTTAGTAATATTGATGCCTTTGATATCGAAGAATTCAATTAAAATGTGGTCGGAGCGATCGGGCGAAATGCGAACGTGAATGCCGCCAGCAATCGACAGCGTAGACGAAACCGTGCGCGCGATCGGAATTGCCGTCGATTCCAAATTGATCACATTAATTCCCACCGACATCAAACCCGCAATCAAAGACCTCGAAACCATGCGCGAAATGCTCCGCTGGTCGCGAGAAACCGATACCGAAGTCCCGGGTTTCAAAGTCGAGCCGTAAGCCGCGCCCAATTTCACTGCAAATTCGGGGGTAACATCCACATTTGCCAGTCCTTGAACGCCACGCTGACCGAACAAATTCCGCCTAGCTTGTTCTCCCCAAATTAAATTTTGATTTAACAGAGCGCCGGATTCAATATTTTTGCTCGGCCAGACGCGCACGCTTGGCCCCACTTGTGCTTCTTCTCCCACGATCGACATTGAACCGACGACAGCACCTTCGAGGACGTGAGCGCGCCTGTCTACGCGGGTGCTCCGGCAAATCACGCAGGCCCTCAGATGAGCATCTTCGCCGACAATTGCTCCGTTCCAGACGATGGGACGTTTGAGATTAGCGTCGGCCCCGACAGTCACGTTATCTCCGATCACTGTGCCGGCATCGATTGTAACTCGGGCTCCAATCCGGCAATTGTTGCCGATCATCGCCGGTACTTCGACGATCGCGCTATCGTCAATAAAAGTATTCTGACCTACCCAAAGTCCCGATCGAACTTCGTTGTAGTAGCTCAAATCCAGTTTGACCTTTCCCCGCAGCGCGTCGTACTGAGATTCCCGGTAAACATCTAGCTGGCCGACATCGCACCAGTAACCCTCGGCGATGTAGCCGTACATCGGCTCGTTTTTTTCCAGTAGCAGGGGAAACAAGTCTTTCGAGAAGTCGCACTCCTGATTTGCCGGCAGGTAATCCAAGACCTCGGGTTCTAAAATGTAGGTACCGATATTGACGGTATCGGAGAAAATTTCGCTGCTAGAAGGCTTTTCCAGAAAGCGACTGATGCGGTAATTTTCCTCAGTAATCACGACCCCGAATTCCATCGGGTTGGGAACGCGAGTTAAAATTAACGTGGCTTTGGATTGCTTGCTGCGGTGAAATTCGATCGCTGCCGTTAAGTCGAAGTCTGTAATGCTGTCGCCGCTTATGACCAGAAAAGTTCGATCGAGCAGTTCAGAAATATTTTTGACGCAACCAGCCGTACCCAGCGGTTGGTCTTCCTCCACAGCGTAAGTCATTTGAACGCCAAACTCTGCCCCGTCAGTAAAATATTCGCGCATGACATCGGGAAGGTAGTGCAGCGTCGCAATAATTTCCGTAATCTGATGCCTTTTTAGCAAATTAATAATGTGTTCTGCGATCGGGCGATTGAGAATCGGCACCATCGGTTTGGGCAAATCGCACGTCAGAGGTCTGAGCCTCGTTCCAGATCCCCCAGCCATCAGCACTGCACGCATAAAATCCTCCTTGCTTAGAAAGCTCTCTACCGCTATTGTCCGCTAGAAAAAGTTTGCCTGCTGTAATTCGTGGGCCACCAGCAATCAGTTCTTAGTTAATTATCTTTGAGTAGTTACACGTCTGTGAAATCCCGTTAGGGCTGGCCGTCCCCCAGCAGCAACCGATTTCAACGGAATTAGAACTTGCGGCATCGCACCAATCCCCCGGTCGAGCTCGGATTTGTAGGGGATCTTGGATAATACCAGTTTAAAAAAAGAATGCAACTGTAGCCCCGTGCTCCAAACCCTTATCTCATTAGCCATTCCCAATTCTTTAATTCTTCAAATCTTCAATCTAAAATGGTATAAGTCCTCAGAATCCTCGACTTTTGGCTGAAGTCCCTTCTTGCTTGCTCGGTGAAAGCTATGAAGGGGGTGTTATTTTTAAGTTTGTCGCCAGCGGGGATTTGGCAGTCTCTTTCTGAAGGTGGAATTACTACGGCTATCGGTGCGCCTTGCCGTCTGATAAATGATAGATTAAGGGTAGCGCTTTGACTAGCTGACCCAAAATCCTATCCATTGCTTAGGGGTTTTTTAAATGAGTACGTTAATTAGCTTGGCATTGCTGATCGCTTACGGTGGCGGTATTTGGAAATTTTGGAATGGTTTCGATCGCACTAACTTCGACAGAAGTTTTACAAATCGCCTGAAGCTCTCCCTGCTCTGGCCGGCGTTAATTTTTAATAAGCCTTACCGCCAAAACTTTACAAAAGCTCTCAAAGCCTCTAAAAGGTAATTCCAAAATGCCTAAAAAGTCCGATCGCCCAGTAGCGGGTCAGGAGCAGACTTGGTTTGCTAAAGGAAAATCAGATAGCTGGCAAGTTTTACTGTCGCAAGTCGCTTCTCGGTTCGATCGCGAATACCGAGGAGAAGCTTTCGCTTTACCCGAAGAAGTCGAAGCAATGCCGATTTTCCTGGAATCAGTCGCAGGAACTCTCCAAGAAAAAACAGTTTCTCCCTTCTGGAAAATTGCCAAACCTCAAAAAAATCAGCGCTGTTTAGACATTGGCTGCGGAGTCAGCTTTCTCATCTACCCTTGGCGGGATTGGGAAGCATATTTTTACGGTCAAGAAATCAGCAGCGCCGCGCGAGACGCCTTAAACGCTCGCGGCCCTCAGCTCAATTCTAAGCTGTTCAAAGGCGTAGAATTTGCCCCCGCTCACCAGTTAAATTACGAGGAGGCTCAGTTCGATTTATGCCTCGCTACAGGCTTTAGCTGTTACTATCCCATAGACTATTGGAGTATAGTCATGGGAGAAGTCAAGCGGGTACTAAAACCGGGCGGTCATTTTGTTTTTGATGTCCTCAACCCCAATGCTCCTCTAGCAGAAGATTGGGCAATTTTGGAAACTTATCGAGCCGGGGAAGTATTTTTAGAGACAATAGAAGATTGGGAAAAAATGATTAAAGCTGCAGGCGCTAAGGTAGTAAAAAAGCAAAGCGGCGACTTATTCCAAATGTATAAAGTTCAATACAATTGAGAGGTTAAGGGGAATAGGTAATTAGTTTTGCAGTCAAAAATTCAATCGTCCAAAGCCGGGTCGGGCGGACGAAAAACAACTTCATTCTTAGTGGATAAAGTAGGGTGCGTCAGCAAGTAGAAATTAGTTGGAGAAGCAACAAATATTCAAGCTGACGCACCTTACTAACTACTAACTCACAATAGTTAAGCAAGCAGATTGGATTTTACCCATTCCCATACCGATTGCCAATTACCGATGCCCAATTACTTTTCGGTAGCCGCAGGAGATGGCGCTGCTTCCGGCGAGGGCGACACTTCCGGGGCAGGAGATGGCGACACTTCGGCGGCAGGAGATGGCGACACTTCCGGGGCAGGAGATGGCGCTGCTTCCGGCGAGGGCGACACTTCCGGGGCAGGAGATGGCGCTGCTTCCGGCGAGGGCGACACTTCCGGGGCAGGAGATGGCGCTGCTTCCGGCTGCGGGGATTCTTGGGCGGGTTGCGGTTGAGGAGAAGGCGACTGTTCTGCGGCTGGCTTCGGTTCAGGCGAGGGCGACGGTTGAGCCGCAGGCTTGGGTGCCGACGGCGACGGTTTGGCCCCTGGCTGCGGTTTGGTCGAGGGGGCCGGCGGCTTCTCAAACTGCGGTTTCACTTCTGTAGGCGCTGGGGAAGGCTGCTGGCCTGTTGGTCTGGGCGCTGTGGGGGCGGGCGCTGGCCGCTGCTGGCCTGGTGGGTTGGGCCTGGTTGGGGTGGCAGGAATGCCACTGCAAACTTTTTCGTCGTACTTAAAATCGACAGTCAGTTGGTAAAGCTTGTGCGTGCTGGCTGCTGAAAATGTTAGAGAAGGGCTAATAATCGCAATTTTAGCGGTATTATCCAGAATACTGTAACCCGTCGGGACGATCGGCTGAGGCTCGGCCTTGAGCAAGCCTTGAGGGCTGACAACTGCTCCAAAAACTGCTGTTCCTTGGAGTTTTTGCGAGCAAGCTGTTACGGGATAAGGGACATTCACAGGAGTCGGGCTCGTCATTTCCAAGTCAGGATAAGCCTTTTTGAATTTCTCAAACAAAGCAACATAGGTATTTGCAGCCGCAAGCTGTGTCTCTCTGTCGGTGGGTAAGTTTGCACCCGGTTGTCCGGACTGTCCTAGCTGTCGCTGTCCCTCTTCAAATTGTTGTCTTTTGATTCTTTCTTCAGGAGTTTCTGCGATGAGATTCCTTTTATTCGGATCTTTTTGAGTCAATTTTGGTACTCCATCGGGTCCGACATTCCTGCCAATTGGGAATTCCGGGGTAAAGACTGGAGCTCCGTCTGGAAATAGTGGCAGTCCGCCTCTACTGGCTATGATCTTTTTGAGCGTCTCTGCTTCGTCTTCCGAACCGCCGCCGGGAAGCTGGGGCGCTTCTGTCATTGATGGCGGCGGCGGGATATTGCGATCGAAATTACCAGGTAAGGGTGGGAAAAGCAAACCGCTGGGAGGTACGGGTGGGATGATAGTGGGTGTTGTTGGCTGTGAGGGGGTTCTGACTGTTGGGGATGGAGTTTTGGGAGGCGGCGGGGCTGTTGGGGCCGTGAAGGGCGGGAGAGGGGAAGGAGGGAGAGGGGAAAAGAATCCAGGAGGGGGCATTCCCGGCGGCATGGCGGGCAAGTTGATGGTATCAGGTGCGGGGGGCAAGGGCGGGGCTAACTTTGGCGCTGGCGGAAGGGGAACTGGTGCGATCGAAAATGGCGTAAATCGCGTATTAGACGGTTTCGGTGGTATGGTTTGTGGCAGGCGGCTGACTTCTGCAGGAGTTAGTTCTACTATGCCTACAGAACCGGGGATATTTTTTGAGGAATTTCCACCGAAAAGTATGTTTGAGAGCGTCGGGGCGCTTACTCCGAGCACTCCGTGCAGGCTGACAGAAGCTAGGGCTGCCCACCAATAAGGCTGGCGCAGCGGTTCGGAAAGGGTGTTGGCTAGGGAGGAAGAGTCAGTCATTTAAATTTTAGATTTTAGATTTTAGATTTTAGGTTGGGGGATTGTTCGATTTTAGATTTTAGATTTTAGATTGGGGGATTGGGAGATTGTTCGATTTTAGATGGGGAGATGGGGAGATGGGGAGATTGGGGGATTGGGGAATTGGAGGATTGGGGGATTGGGGGATTGGGGGATTGTTACATTTTAGATTGGGAGATTGTTAGATTTTAGGTTGGGGGATTGGGAGATTGTTAGATTTTAGATTTTAGATTGGGGGATTGGGGGATTGAGTGATTGGGGGATTGGTAATTTATATTGTTGTGGTTGTGATTGAGGGTGAATTCGTTTTAATGAGGAGAGGTTGGGGAATTCAAAGGTATAATTTTAGCACGGTCGGTATCGAAATTGCCCGATCGACTTTTATGGAGATTTCGCGACCCTCACATCAAGCACTCAAGCCTAGAAACCCGGTTTCTTTCCTGGTTCCACGCTGGTACAGCAACCGCCGCAAATCGGGTGAGGACGTTGTTAATTGCTGAAACCATTGTTTTTCTTGGCTAATGACTTTGGCCGAATCCTATAGGCGGTTTCTCAGTTATTGTTGAGAATGGTGAGCGGGGCGTCAGGCGGGCCGGACTGGGGCGAGCAAAAAACAGACTGCGCCGCTGCTATACCCTCTTTTTCCGGGTTCTGGGGCCGAATTATTTCATTACACACGATCGAGCCGTTCGATCGACCCCTGTTTCCAATTCTGTTACACAACCGGATTCATCGGTGGAAGTAATTATTCAATCCCAAATCCCAAATCCCAAATCCCAAATCGATGGATTCACCAGCGATAGCGGTAATTTTTAAAAGGAGCCCCCTCGATGGTGAGCAAGTCGATGGGATAAATTGGAGCGCCGCTTGCCATATATTGAAACATTTCCCGAACTTCCTCTCCCCGCAACGACAACTGGTCTAATTCCTTGAGAGAATACCAGCCCGCGCACAAAGTATGCTCATCCGGCTTACTCTTGGGCGGCGTCTTATCTTGCGGACGAGCCACAAAAATGACTCGGAGGCGCACATTGCCCTTGGGCATCACTGTGTGCTCTACCCGGAGAATTCCCTCAACGATGATGGAAATGCCCGCTTCCTCGATGGTATTACGCATAGCAGCTTCCAGCAAAGTCTCCCCTTTTTCCACTCGCCCTGCTGGGAGATACCACTGCTGCTCGTACTTGCGCTCTTGTACCAGTAGAAAACGGTCTTCTAAGTGAACGACAACTAGGGTAAAATACCATGTTTGAATCGGCTCGCGAGCCATAGAAGTAGATATTCCCTAAGCAAAAGGTTTAACGAGCGGCAGATGTTAGCAATCCAAAGGATGCTTCGGCAAGTGTCTTTGAACTTGAAAAACAGATCGTAGCACTCCGGCCGCAAAATCTAAAATCTACAATCTAAAATCTAAATTTGACAATGCCATTACCAACCGTGATTTTACCAGGATATTTTGCTGCTGCTTCCGACTATCGGGAATTAGAAAAGTCTCTGGTCGATCGAGGTTTCCCAACAGTAACAGTGCCTCTGGGCAAGGGAGATTGGTTGCCGACTTTTGGCGGGCGGTCGATGGTGCCAATTTTGCGACAGCTCGATCGCACGGTCAAACAAATGTTACAGCAATACGGCGTTCCCCAGATCAATCTCGTCGGTCATTCCGCCGGCGGCTGGATTTCTCGCATCTATTTGGGCGAAAAGCCTTACACGATTCACGGCGACGTGCTTGAGGACGCGGGTTTGTGGGAAGCTCACCCTTACGTGAATACTTTAATCACTTTAGGCACGCCGCACGTCTCTCAAGAGCGCTGGACGCGCAAAAATCTAGATTTTGTCAAAATTCACTATCCGGGGGCTTTTCACCCGCAGGTGCGCTACGTGTGCGCTGCTGGGAAGGCTGTTTTTGGCAAGCGCGGTTTTGGGACTTGGCTGGCTTACAAAAGTTACGAGTTGACTGTGGGGAAGGGCGAAACTTGGGGAGATGGAATTACGCCGGTGGAAGCTGCTGTTTTGGACGGGGCCGAAAATCTGGTGTTGGAGGGGGTTTGGCATTCGCCTCGTTCTCCGGGGAAGTGGTACGGTTCGCCGGAGGTTTTGCCTGCTTGGATTGAGTATTTGTGTTAGAAACGAACCGCTTCGAGGTGCGTTCGGCGAAGCCGTTCCCGTAGGGTAGGACGCGAAGGAAGAAGCAGAAGGTTTAAGGGGCGGATTTAGTTAGAATTTGATATTAGGAGCGAGTTTAGTGCGGCAAAACTCGCCCCGCCGATGCTATGTTTGCTTAAATTTTTATCGCTAACTGAATAGAGTGAAAAAATATTTTATGTAGCATCATCGGTAAGATGCAGAAGTCACGGCGAACCACACAATCAAATTAGAGGTTGGCTGGGGTGGAATTGGTCGAGAATGCTACTGTGCGCTTGGACGCAGATAACGAATTTCAGCCGGATGCTTTGTGGAGAATTGATGCCGGAGGTCGATCGCAAATTAGGGATGATGATTATGTGCGATCGCACTAGACTGTTGCTTGAACCAGCATATCCTGTACTTGCCTAATTTGCTTCCAATCAATTACTGCAACCCAAAGACTTTCCTCTTCTGAATATTGCACTACGCCATCGACTTCTAATTCTTCGTCATACAATGCTAGCAATTGACCACCTTCCAACTTAATATTTTGGCGACTCAAATCTTCAATCGTACCAACGCAATTTAGGCGAAGGCGACCTTGTTCATCCGCATTATGAAAGTCTGCAAAGATTCTGGGATATTGCATATTTTTAGTTTACTCAGGATGACTGTTGTGATGGATTAGGAATCGTTGGTGTAAGCAGCAGACTTGCTTGTTCTGGTGTTAAGCCAGTTAATGTTGCATGATTTGGGCTTCGGCCAGAAGTACGGATGACATCTCCATCGGACGATCGAACTTCACCCACTGTCGTCACACCAACTTGTCCGTGAGGGATTGTCACTGCTAACTCTGCTACAGATAATCCTACTCCACATTCTACAGAAATCCCCGTGATGCCGCTGGGGTGAGTTGCCGTACTGCGTTTAATATCTTCTGGGCGATTGCGACCGCCACGAACTACTAAGGCCTCGTTTGGAATTCTTTCCACCAGTGTAGGCTGTTTGATTCAAGTACGCGCTATACTTTAGCAGAAATATTTCTCGATAGGCGATCGATATTTTGTTGAACTCAAGCATCGCTATCCGTACAAGCATCGCACTGTTTAGTATTTGCTGTGAAGGGACTCGCACTACCTTTGACAAGCCTTACGATAGCGATCTCCCACGCGAGGTTTGATTTGGTAAGTCAACAACCTGAATTGCACTCACACATCTCAATTAATGCCAGTATAATTGTAATTGTTTGTCATCAGGGCTTTATGTCAGCAAAGGATAAATTTCATGATGTTGTGAAGATTGCCTTGGAAAAGGAGGGTTGGCAGATTACAGATGACCCACTTTCCATCAGTGTGGGTGGAGTTGATATGTTAATCGATCTGGGGGCGGAACGCCTGCTGGCAGCCGAACGGCAGGGGGAGAAAATTGCTGTAGAAATCAAGAGCTTTTTGAATACTTCAGCCATAACAGATTTTCATTTAGCGGTTGGACAATTTATCAACTACCGTACAGCACTCAAGTTTAAAGACCCCCAACGTCAGCTATTTTTGGCAATTCCTTTGACGGCATATAACGATTTTTTCAAGCGTGAATTTACAACCGCTGTCGTGGAAGATTACCAGTTAAAATTATTGGTCTATGACGTAGAAGAAGAGGTGATAGCTTTATGGAAAAAATAGAAAAATATCGGGATTGTATCAAACAAATTCTCACGAAATATGCTGCCTACAAGCCTTCTTATGGAGAAGTAGATGTGCAAGTTGTTTTTGACACGGAACACAATCATTATCAAGTTGTTCGAGTGGGTTGGGATAACAAACAGCGAGTTTACGGCTGTGCTATACATCTCGATATTAAGGATGGCAAAATCTGGATTCAGCAGAATGGAACTGAAATCGATTTAGGGCAAGAACTGGTTAATATAGGTGTGCCGAAGTCGGACATTGTGGTTGGGTTTCATCCACCTTATATGCGTCAGTTCACAGAATTTGCAGTGGGTTAAAACTAACGTTGATGCTTTTGGTGGCAGACATCGATCGCTCTTTATGTGTTATGGGGCGATCGCTTTTTATGATTGGTGAGGCGATCGGTATCCGTGCAATCAGCACACTTTGAAATGCTGCAAAGGGATAAGATTGTAACTGGAAAAAGAGGTAGGTGAACACAAGCTTCAACTCAACCTACAAGAGCTGCGATCGCACTAAGTTATGCTGCGACTACTTCGACAGGCCTGAACATTATATCCATTCAACCTTTGATGCCAAATCTCTCATAAAGCATCTCTCTTAACCTATTGCTAGCGCGTTTCACGAAGTCATCTTCAGATTCCTGCTGCAAAGGTTCACCAATTTGATTGCTAAAGTCAGATAAAAAAGATTCATTCTGAATTAAGCTCGACACCTCTTCTGAGAATTTTTCCTTTTCATTATTTGAAAATGATAAGGGCGTCAACATAAGGAAAGTTCCTGCTGTTAAATCCATTTGAAGGGATGGAAGAGTTAAATCAGATTCTGGCAGTGATTGAGTAGGTGATTGCTTAATATCATCCATAAATTGCTTAAAATTACTCATCACTGATTGAGTAGGTGATTGCTCAATCTCATCCATAAGTTCCTTAAAATTACTCATCACTTATTCTCACTTGGTATGCCGATTTTTCCACGAACCATAAAAAGAACGAAGCAGCTTTTCAAATGACTTGACAACTTCCTCTATAATTTTACCTTTCGTTTTATCATCCAACCGATTCCATAGTCTGAAAAACCAATTAAATAGTTCAGATAGCCAACCAAACATCCGTATACTCCAAAGCTACGAAACAGAACCTATAACCCAACGCTGCAATATTTGCTGCATATAGATAGCCAAGCTTATCTTTTCAATCGCTCGCAGTTTTCTGATATTTGCTGCGAGGTGCGAGGAAATACTAAAGCCAGACTAAACGCTGATGAAGGTTGGGTTGCAACAGGAAACCCAACCTACCAATTCAAACTTAACTATCCCTCTTCTGCCTAGAGTGACAGAAGAGGGATAACTATCTTTACCCTTTACCTCCAAACAGTTTATATATTCCGTATCCAACAGCCGCCGCCGCAGCAACAGGTGCAGCAGCAACTATGGCAGTACCAGCAATTGCACCTCCCCCGACAACGCCACCGATACCAGCAAGGGTGCCCATAATTGCAGCACCAGAGGCACCGCCAGCTACCGTTACAGCACCAGCACCAACTAGACCAGCAGCAGCCCCAATGTTTGTAGCTGTTCTTGCCGCTGCACGAGCATCATTCTCTTCCTCAGACAAGTTCGATTGCTCTTTGAACAAAGTTTCATTCATTATTTTTGCCCCCAGATAAGCAGGGCCTGCTGCTAATACCGCAGGAGCCGCCGCCATACCACCACCAACCACACCACCTGCCGCAGCTAGACCCGAAGTAATTCCTGCTCCTGAAGTTGCTGCAACAGTCAACCCTGTAGCAGCACTGGTAGCCGCACCTACCGCAGCACCAGTTTCTGCAACCGCTTTGACTGTTTTGACTGTATTTCCATCAATGCCCGTAGTTTTTTCTACAACATTTTCTACAACTTCTTCACCTGCTTTCCTGGCAAAATCTTCCCAATTCATAAATCAATTAATCCTTTTAATACTTGTTCCATTATCCTTAATAAATTCAAGGTTTGTCTAGCCCAAAAATGTTCTATTTTGCAGCCAATTCTCCCTCGCTTTTACTTTAACTTTAATCTAAGTTTGTACAACAATGTACGAAAATGTACGAAAATGTTGGCAGTTGTGAGCTACAATACACAAAACTCTCGCATCTCCCTGCCAGATGAATCTTAAAGAAATGTTAAATGTCGCCGATCGCATAGTTTTCGAGAAAACAGGTCAGCACCTTGACGATTTACAAGACGCGGTATTGCGGGGAACTCTACAACGCGAGACATACAAAGAAATAGCGAAAGACTTTGACTGTTCTGAAAGTCGCCTCAGGGAAATTGGATCGGAATTATGGCAGATACTTTCAGAAGGGTTGGGAGAAGATGTTAATAAAACAAATTTTCGATCCACAATGGAGAGGTTGCACAACTCTAATATTTTAAACTTTGCACAAGACGTTGTAGTGAAGGGTAGTTTTAACACCTGTGGAGAAGGTAGATACCCGCCAAATATCCCAAACTCACATAATGACGAAAAATCTAACTCCAAACCAACTAAAACTCTACATCAAGATTTAAGCGAAATGCCAGAGTTGGGTGATTTCTTCGATCGCCCCCTCGAACTCCAAACCCTCACCACCTGGATTATACAACAACACAGCCGCCTAATAACCCTCACCGGCATCAGCGGTATCGGCAAAACCACCCTAGCAGTACAACTCGTACAACAAATTAAAGACAAGTTTGAGTACGCAGTTTGGTACACACTAGACGAATTCCCCACCATAGAAAAATTTCAATCTAACCTAATACAGCTTTTTTCCCATTCCGAAAAACAAGATTCATCCTCAACCAACCAGAAACCATTACCGCTGATTAAGTATTTACAAAATCATCGCTGTTTAATCGTCTTAGATGACGTTCACAACCTTTTCTGTAGCGGCGAATTGGCAGGAAAATATAAACCAGAATCCGAAGAATATCGCTCTTTATTCAAACAAATAGAAAAATTATCCCATCAAAGCTGCTTGATGTTAATCGGTTGGGAACAACCGAGAGAAGTGACTCAAGCTAAAAGCCAAAATACTTCTATTCGTACCTTACAACTCAAAGGTTTAGACATCGCCGCCGGACGGGAAATACTGAGAGATTGCGGGTTAGAAGCAAGTGACAACAGTGAAGCACTCATTCATCGCTACCAAGGCAACCCCCTATGGTTAAAAAGCGTGGCGAATCTGATTCAAGACTTGGGAGGAGGCGTGACAGAGTTATTACCAAATGATACCATATTGTTGCCGGAAGATTTGAAAGATATTTTACAGCAGCAGTTCGATCGCCTATCCGAACTAGAAAAACAAGTAATCTACTTGTTAGCGAAAGAAAGCCAGCCGATCGATCGGGCAAAATTGCTAGAAAATGATATAATTCCGGCTTCAGATTTGCTAAATGCGCTGCAATCTCTATCGCGGCGCTGCTTGATTGAACAACAAGCAAATTTTTACACGATTTCACCTGTACTGAGGCAATATGCGATCGCCTCTGCGGTGTAATTGATACAACCATTGCTTGCATTCTCGCCCTTCACCCAAATTACTAGAAGTGGCAATGGGCGATCGGGTAAATGGGGCGATCGGTTCGATAGAATGATCGGTAGTCGCAATTCCATTGTTTGCCATGACGCTAAAAGAATTAGAGCCTCAACTGCTGGCACTCTCTGACGACGAAAAAGCTCAAGTCGTTCAACTCCTATCTCAAGGTAAAATCACTCCTTGGCGCGGTATTGAAAAAACGCCTGATGTTTGTGGTGGGAGTGCTTGCATTGCTGGAACTCGCATCACCGTTTGGGGACTTGTAGAAGCTCGTCGCATTGGCTATAGCGAAGCCGAGTTACTCACAAGCTATCGATTACTCTCTGCTACTGATATTGCTAACGCTTGGGCTTATGCTGAAGCCTTTCCCGATGAAATTGAAACAGAAATTCGGGAAAACAATGAAGTGATGGACGAGGATTTGTAGCAGATGGCACGTCTCTATGCCGATGAGCAATACCCCTATCCTGTTGTAGAATTACTGAGAGCTTTAGGACACGATGTTTTGACTGTTCAAGAAGCAGGCAGAGCGAATCAGAAAATTCCTGACCCGGATGTTTTAGCTTTTGCTACTAGCGAAAAACGTGCCGTCAATCGATTTTAGATTTGAGATTTTAGATTTTAGATTTAAGCATTGACTTGCGCGAGATAAATTTGGGGGGCAAGTTTCATCGGATACAGGTTTTTTATTTCTGGACGGATGAATCCGGGGGCTTGTATCCTGGATGCTTTCGGTCATTACCGAAAACCGTAAAGATTTCTTTCGGCTGCACCGCATACAGCCCCTTCATGCTGGCATTATCGCCTGTACTAACGATCGCAATTGGGAAGCGCTCGCTAACCGAATCAACGCGGCTATTACAGCAGAAGAATCTTTGCAAGGTAAACTAATTCGTGTTGTGCGCCCTTCACCTTAACTTAGACGGCAGCAATACCTTGCCCTAAATGCTTCAAGACTTGAAAAGCCGATCGCAATTCACTACGCACAGTATAGATCGAAAATGCCCGCGATAACCCGTATTCTGGCGCTGGTTGAGCCATAAGTTTCACAAACAACACATCATCGCCATTCGTCAACATCCCAAACCTCGGTTTATCCAAATCAGGATTTGCCATCATGTACGCTAATGCTTGGGGTAATGCCGATCGCACCGAAATCGTAGTCTTCTTACACTCCAAAACCATCACCCAAAGCTGATTCTGCAAAATCAAGATATCAATGCGTCCGCGCAGCGTTTCTTCTCCATCATCGATCGCAATTTCGATCGCAGCTTCAGCCTTCATTCTAAACGGTGGATCGTAGAATCCCGCCAGTTCTAACAAAGGTGATGCCACCAGCAAAGTCACTGCCCCTTCTAACAATTCTCCATCGGATCTATGATATAGCAATCTGCGTCGTAGCGTATCCAAAGCAGTCTGTTCAGAATCGCTCGGACTTGGCAATTCAACTTGCCACTCAGTAAAAAAAGCCTCATCCTCAGTCAGGCTCAAATTCAACCTTGATTCAGCCTCAGCAAGGCTTTTAATAGCATCTGTAACTGCAATAACCTTTGCCATTGGTTCACCTTTGATTCAAGCCGTTGAATTGCCAACTGACTTTAGCTTCATTTTAAACGGAACTTCCCCCATACACGGGGGAAGTTTGGTCTGAAACCATTACAGGGTAAGACTTTCCCGGAGGGGGAAAATCTTTTACATGACTACAATTTTCTCTAACCCTTATGTGGCGGGGTTTTTGCTTAAATTCATGATAGAATAATACTTTCGCCCTCAATATTAAGAAAATCTTAAATACATGACTACGGTTTGAGAGCGGTCAATTGGCTAAAACCGAGATGGGGAAAAGAATACAGCCCTCGGAACTCCCTCCGCAGGGGGTAAGTTCCGTTTAAAATAAAAAACTAAAATCTGAGCTAATTTGTATTAAATTTAGCTACTCTCCACAAACAAAAACCGGGCAACTTCAAAGCTACCCGGCAATCCAAACTTTAGACTTCAGACAAATCTAAAATCTAAAACCTAAAATTCTTAAACAGCTACAGTCTTCTTAGCAGAAGAGCTCAATTCGCCCTTAGCATACTTAGCTGCAAAATCGTCCAAAGATACTTGCTTGATCTTTGTACCGTTACCGGCGCAACCAAAAGAGTTGTAACGATCGCTACAAACCTTCTGCATATACTTGATCGACGGCTTCAAGAAGTGGCGGGGATCAAACTCATCGGGCTTCGCAAACAAAGCTTCGCGCACCGCAGCGGTAATCGCCAAACGGTTGTCAGTATCGATATTGATCTTGCGAACGCCGCACTTGATGCCCTTTTGGATTTCTTCCACAGGTACGCCGTAGGTTTCGCGGATTTTGCCGCCGTTGCTGTTGATGATTTCCAGCAATTCTTGGGGCACAGAAGAAGAACCGTGCATTACCAAGTGAGTATTCGGCAAGCGGCGGTGAATTTCTTCAATGCGGCTGATTGCCAAAATTTCGCCAGTCGGCTTGCGAGTGAACTTGTAAGCGCCGTGAGAAGTGCCGATCGCGACTGCTAGAGCATCAACGCCGGTTTGCTCGACGAAATCCACAGCTTGTTCGGGATCTGTCAGCAACTGATCGTGAGAAAGCGCACCTTCAAAGCCGTGGCCGTCTTCTGCTTCGCCCATCCCTGTTTCCAGAGAACCCAAGCAACCCAGTTCGCCTTCAACGCTAACGCCGATCGAATGAGCCACTTTCACCACTTCGCGAGTAACTTCAACGTTGTACTCGTAGCTGGCGGGAGTCTTAGCATCCGCTTCCAGAGAACCGTCCATCATCACGCTGGTGAAACCTTGGCGCATGGCAGAATAGCAAGTGCCGGGGGCATTGCCGTGGTCTTGGTGCATGGAAATGGGAATGTGAGGATAGGTTTCAACTGCTGCCAAAATCAAGTGGCGCAGGAAATTTTCGCCAGCGTAGGAGCGAGCGCCGCGAGAAGCTTGCAGAATCACAGGGCTGTTGGTTTCGTCAGCAGCGCGCATGATCGCTTGGATTTGCTCCATGTTGTTGACGTTGTAAGCCGGTAGGCCGTAACCATTTTCAGCCGCGTGGTCGAGCAGCAATCGCATAGGTACAAGCGCCATAGATATTCCTCCTAATTATTTGTGATTTTTGGGCAGTGAATTTTGGACAAGCTTAATTCTTACGATAATATTAAGACAATTTGCCACCGATCGCGCACTATCTTTCCAGATTTACTTAAAAGTTCAAAAAACAAAATTTTGAGTTCCGAGCATTCCACTCAAAACTCAAAATTTTTAACTCACAAATTTTTTATGGGTCGCCCGGGATTTGAACCCGAGACCAATCGGTTAAAAGCCGAATGCTCTACCGCTGAGCTAGCGACCCGCGAAAACATTGTTACCGCACACAATTTCAAATAGTAGCACCCCTCATTTGAAATAGCAAGTGTTTTTTAAATAAAATTTGCAGTCATGCGAACCAGCATCTCGCAAGTCGCTCCCGGCTGCAAATAAATCAAGTGTTCGCCAGTGTTGAGGGCATTTCTAGGAGCAGTCCAAGGTTCCAAACAGTAAAAATCCTTGCCCTTCACCATCCAGAAAACCAACTTCCCATAGCTGGAGTTGTAACTGAGGGTGAGCCGCAAGCCGCTCGCCGCGTCAGTGACAGTAGCAGCCAGACCGGTGAGCTCGTCAAAGGAAACATCAATTTCATCCAGCGTCGGGTCAAAAACCCCAGTGAAGTAACCCTTTTCATGGGTGTTCTGATCTCTGTACTGCATCCCCGGAATCTCAAAGCGGAGCTTAGATTTGTCCGTCGCCAAAAAATAGGGGTGCAAACCACTAGAAAACGGCATCGGTTCGGCAGACAGATTGGTGTATCGCTGAAAAATTTCCAAAGAATTGCCTTTAATCTGATAAGTGAAGGCTAGTTGGAAATCAAAGGGATAAACAGCCAGCGTCTTGTCGCTGCTGTCGAGAATCAGCGTCAGAGCGGCGCAACCCTCCGTAACTTGTTCGCCTATTGTCCAAGGCAAGTCTCGAGCAAAGCCGTGCTGTTTGAGCTTACGCTCCACTCCCTTGTGGGTGTAAGTATTCTCCGGGAGATTGCTGCAGATGGGAAACAGGATGGGAATCCCGCCGCGTACAGTTAGAGCGGGATTGGCGAACCGTTCCGCGTCCAAGTAGAAGATTTCTTTGCCTTCAACCAGCCAGCTAGTGGCAATACCGCCCCGTTCCGGCACAACTTCTAGAGTAGAGTTAGCGGTTTCGTCGGAGAGGATATAGGTTTTGTACTGCTTTTGCTTGAGCGCGATCGCAAACACATTTGTCATCGGTAGTAGGTCATTGATCATTGGTTGTCAGTAAATCGATCGTTAATCATTGGTCGCTAGTATCTTGATGTTCACCCATTACCGCCCCTATCCTCCCCCTGCATCCTCGCTCCTGCCCCCATCGGCTAACCAATCCTCCCAGCTATAGGAGGCAGGGCGATCCGGTGCTTGGAGCGGTTGCTGCTGGTAGCTGGAACGATCGCGGAGGCCGGCTGCTTTTTGAGTGCGACTTCAAAAGATACAGCCCGAGTGGGGGGAAGATAGCTTTGGGGACTCGGCACTGCTCCTTGACTGGGAGATGGGGGCGAAATAAACGGTTCTTTGATGAATGGCTCTTTTGTAAACGGCTCTGGTTCCCGGCTGGGATTTTGAGGTTGAGTGGGGTAGATGCGCGGCGGCAAATTTTGATTCCCAGGTGGGTTGGATTCAATTGCAGGCCCCGTCCCGTTCGGGAAAAATGAGGAGTTGTCCGGCTGTTGGGGCGCAGCCGGCAAAGCCGGCAAAATCAAAGTAGGTTTGGGTTGTCCGGGGCCTTGCAGATTGCTTTCACCGTCGCTGGCCCCGGAACCTCGCCCGGGCTGGGATGTACCGCTCTTTGCTGCTCCTGGCAATGGAGAATTTGGAGTTTTTGATGCCGCTCCTGGCTGGACTAGGGCATCGAGAACTACAGAAGAGCGCATCGGTCGATCGAAAATACTAGAAATTTGCTCGATGCGTTTGAGGATGCGATCTCCTGCGGCTCCCTTCACCACCTTCGGCTGAAACTTTTTCACCTCCACAGGCAGAAACTCTACCTTCATATTCCTGTCTTTGAGCGATACTTTCAGGACTGCGGTATCGTAATCCCTGCGAGCATTCGGGCCGAATATAAAATTACCCAGCGAGTAAACTATCGGGCGGCCCTTGTAAATTTCTGCACCTTGCAGTACCTGGGGATGGTGTCCCACTACCAAATCAGCTCCTTGGTCGATCGTGAACCGAGCCAAATCAATCTGCCAGTCCCCCGGATAATCTGCCAATTCGACTCCCCAGTGGTAATTAACAATAATCCAGTCTACCTGACCCCTAAGAGCTCGAATATCCTCGGCCACGCGATTGTTGCGGCGGGGGTTCGTGCCCGCTTTCCCTTGCTCGGCGACGTTAAGCTCGGAATCGTAATAACCGAGGTAGGCAATCCGCTGACCCTTAACTTCAATAATATCTGGACGCCTCGCTTCTTTAATATCTCTGCCGGCTCCCAGGTGTTGAATCCCACTATTATCTAGAGTATTCATAGTCTCCACCAGCCCCGGTTCCTCGTAATCCATAGCGCGGCTGTTTGCCAGATTGACAATATCCACTCCTCCGGCGGTTAATACTTTTACCGATTCTGGAGCGGCTTTAAAATTTAATTGTTTTTTGCCAGAGCCCAATGTAGAGCGAGTCAGGGAGTTTTCTAGGTTAACCATCGCCACATCTGCTTGCCGGTACTCGTCCATATTGGCGAAAGCCCATTGGTGATCGTTGGCAGCAGATGCTCCGAGCGCATCCGATAGATTCACATTTCCTCCGAACATCAGCGTTACTGTTGGGTCGTAAGGATTAGCAACTTGCTTTTGCTGTACTACTGGTACCACTTCTAAGGCCGCTTGCACCGTATCCGCACGTTTTGGAGGCGGCCCCGAAATTACAGCAGCTTGCTGGTAGCCGGATGCTGGAGAGCCTAACTGCAGGGCCACAGCCTCGTGGTAGCTGACCCAACACCCTAAAATAAATGAGGCAAGTGCCGATCCCACTAGCAGCAGAGAACGATACGTTTTAAATTTAACCCAATCGACGACCGGTAGGGAACGGTAACGCCGCCGCTGGCGGTTTGCCGGAGTGACAATTCGCACTGACTGTTTCCAGAGAATGTCTGCATCCCCAGCCAAGCGCGCGTGAATTCGCACTCCTTCTACTGCTGGCGAGTTGAGTCTCCAGAGTTGGTGGCAAATAAATTTGACTAAGCCTTCCCGGAGAGTGCTCCCGATTAATGCAGGATCTGGCGCAAATTCGCGCTGGAATTCTACGAGGATTTGGACGCAGCCGGCCTGAGCCTGTTCGACGCGGGCATAAATCCCTTCGGGGCGCAGCAAGCTGTCAATCCAGTAATTCAGGGCTTGAAAGTTGCCCGATCGCGCTAGCTCCAAGATAGACGGCTGCGACCAATTTTCTGCGTACACCATCAATTAGCCTCCTTAATACGCACGAGCGATGACTCCAATTTGTTTTGAACGGAACCGCAATTCTTTTAGCTTAACCGCCACAGGTTCCGCTGCCCGTTTTGAAGCTAGTTGTTGGCCGCCACCATTTTCTACATTTAGGGGCTGCCTGCTGTCAGTGATTTTTATCACACTCGGCTCGCTCGATTTGAGATTTGAGATTTGAGATGTTAGGTTGAGTTCACAGAGGGTACTCGGGGTCAGAACAAAAGTCGAAACAAAAGGTTTCTGGGGGAGTTGAGGTAGAAAAGAGGGAGATTTATGAGGCAGAGCCTGTTTTTATTGTCGCTGTTTGAGTGTCGCTTTAGAGCTTTGGCTTTGAGATTTGAGCTTTGAGCTTGAGCCTTGACGGCCTTAGCGGGCGATCGAACAAACGTCGCCACCAGAAAAGTTTCTGGGGGACTTGAGGCAAAAGAGATCGAGATTTATGAGGCAGAGTCTGTTGTTATTGTCGCTGTTAATCGCGTGCCGTCGTCAAGTCCTAATGTTTCGATCTGTGCTGGCAAATGCCTCTCACGAGGGATGCCACTGGCTGCACAACCTGTAATTGGATAAATGGCGTACTCGATAGATTTGGTGGTAAAATTAAATTTGGTAACTCCCATCGGTACAAAAGTTGCGGAAAACGTGAAACTGGCCAGTCCATACGGCTGTGCCTTCCGATGTAAAACCCAAAGTACGTTACGGTAAACAGGCCATATTTTAAGCAAGTTACACTGCGCAGGAGAACTGACAAATGCTACAGCGCAAAATCTATCAACTCTGTTGTGATGGTCGTGAGGTTTCTATTTTTCTTCGAGATCAGCAACGTTGGATAGAGCGCGCTCGTATCCTAGATATTGAAGGGGATCTAGTCACGCTGCGCTACGAAACCGACGAAGAAGACGAAATCAGCTCCTGGGAAGAAATGGTGCGTCTCGAAAGTATTGGATCTGTGTCCCAGAAGTTGGCTTCGGTATCCCGAACTAACTGCGAACCCCTAGTTTCTGACGATTGTCCCGAAGCCGAACAAATTCGCAATCACTACCCGGACTCGAATTTGGAATAGTTTTGACCTCGCGCTTGAGGCACAAGGAAAACTTGGGGGAAAAGAAAACGACTTTTCTCCCTTTTTTGTGGAGAAAGTATGCAAAAAACCCGGTTGAGGCCAAACATATTCTGGGTTGTGACCCCATCAGCTATTTTGCCTTTAAATTTAAGCTTGATGGCGGGAGATCCTGCCTACCCCACAAGAGCGTAAGTACACAGTAGTTTAAAAATTCAATCCGCGACACCCTAGCCCTGCTGAAACCGGGTTTTTTGTCTGGGTGCGTCCAGGACTGTTCTTTTGTTTTCTTTGCCTGCGGACTGGTTTCGAGCTGCCCGAGAGCTCATTCGCCGTCTGTTTCGCCATCTAGGAAAAGTTCGGACTCCGGTATCGCTTTAAACACCGGACAGAAACCGTCGGGGGTTACTTTAAAGCCAAACAAAGCACTCGACTGGTTCCAACAGCGCTGGCTGCGGTAGTGCTGGCAATTGCCGCAGCATTCGAGGTTTGCCTGAACGGCGCTGCCTTGAAAAAGGAGTTCCCGCTGGGAGATGCCGCGCAGTACCAGTTCTTCGCCTTGCCAGCGCGCTTCTACCAAGCCGGTATCGGCAAAATTTACCCACCGAGGATCGGCTGTAATCGGACTCGGCAAGCTAATTGCTACCTCTGTCCCCAATTCGCTGAGTTCTCCCTCATAGTTAGTTTCTGGGATAGCGGGCTGCAAAAACATTTCCCCGATCGGCAATTCGACCAGTGTTCCGGCCGCCGGAGTGTGCAACTGGTAGCGGTTTCGCAGCTCGTCCAAGTTAGCCAAGTCAGCTAAATATGCAGGGGAACCGTGGACTAAAATTACGTGCTGGGGACGCAAATTGTGGATGAGTTGGGTAGTCCCCGGCCCGTCGCAGTGTTCGGCTAGCAGATAAGTTTCGACACTTCTGATTCCAGATTCGGGGCTGTTGCCCAGCCAGTCGCTGACGGGATATCCTGGTTTTTGAGGCGCGAGCAAAATCCAAGGATTTGTGCCATCGGCAACATACAAAGCCAAATCAGCTAACTTGTCTGTAATTACAATACAGGGCGTGGCTCCCAATCCGGGGCGCTGTTCGGCAGACAGCCGGCGGACGCGGGGTTTCACTCTTTCGTCCCAAAACAAAGGTTGGTGCAGAGCAAAATTTTGGACGGCGGTGGGAAATTGGGGTAAGAGTTCCAGATAAGCGTCGCACCCGTCGGCGACAGTGCCGTCCACCCAAATATCCAAGTCGCGGCCAGTAAAGTAGTGGTGGCTGCGGAGCAGCATCAGCATTTCTTGGCCCAAACCAAGGGCCGGCGCGGGCAGGAGTACCGAGTACCCGTCGGCGATGGCGCGGTGGATGCGATCGGCTAATTGATTTTCCAGTTGTCGGCGGTGAGGGTGGCGCGCCGTGCCGTAACTGCCTTCCAAAATTAACACATCCGGCTTCATGCCCCTGAGTTCTCCCAGGGGCAAACCTTCCACCAAACGAGAATTGGACAGGAAAAAGTCGCCGGTGTAAACCACTGTGTAGGTGCGGTGCGGGGCGGCATAAGTCAGCAGCACAGTCGCCGCTCCGGGCAAATGGCCCGACGGGAACAACTGCACGCTCAGTCCAGGGCGCACTTCGAGCGGCGACTGCCAGGGCAGTCCCTGACAGAACCGGGACTCAGGCTGCTGAGGGAGTTCTGGCCAGTTGAGCGGTAGCAGTCGCGCTGTCACTTCGCTGGCGTAAATTGGCAAGTGGGGGAAAGATTGATGGAGTGCTAGCAAACCTCTGGCATGATCGGAGTGGGCGTGGGTACACACCACAAAATCGGCTGGCAGCGATCGATTTAGTGTCGCTGACAGCGGTGCAATATCCTCTATACCGCAGTCGAGTAAAATTCGGTGCGGCCCCATTCGGACTAGCAGACAGACCCCTTCCTGTGCGTGGCCTGCGCCGTAAGGTAAACAATCGAGATCCATCACTGCGGTTAGCTCCCTGCTTTGCACGCAACTTGCACTATCGCCACTTTTAAACATCGGTTGCGACTGCATTCATTCGATCGAGTTCAGTCTCGGACGCAGAAACCGGGGAAAGATGAACGAAAACACTTTGTTGCCGCCCTCGCTCCCGGTAAAAAAACCCAGTTTATCAAAGTTCTGGTGCGTAAGCCCCGGAGTTAAATGTTTGCTCGAAGGCTCCGGCTCTCGTGCAAGGAAAGTAATTGCACTTAAGATTTGATGCAGCGCCAAGAAAGCGATTTTCCGAAGGCATTGGCCCGACGGGCATTCTGCCTTCGACAAAGTTCAGGCTACTGGTTCTGGCATCAAAAGTTACATTTTATTGCACCATGTAAGAGCAGCGAACTCGATCTCATATTCTGAGTTTTAAACCTTTTTCCACAATTTGCGCCTGCTAAAAGCTAGTCTTTTTTATGAGAAGATTTTAATTCAGATGCCCAAACATCTTGATAAAACTTTACAATTCTTCATTTTTAGGGTTGTGAGGGCGGTGTAGAGTCCAATCTGAAAAACGGAGAACCGCATCATGCTAGCTAACTCCTTTTGTCAGGGCAGAGAGAGACTTTATGAGTTTGCTCGGTTTCTTTGTAAAAGTTTGATACATTCTTCTCAGCAAACCTTGTGGCTATCGAGGACAGAGCTTAAATGGCTTTTTGACACCGCCCAAAAACGGATATAAGTTTCCGACAGGAATCGCCAGCAGCCCAAAGTTTTAGACTCGTGTTCAAGCTCCAGATTCATCTGTGAAGTAAATCTCAAATCGTTCGACTGAGGGCGACTCGACGGCTCGCCCAAAGTCTGAGCGCGGCTCGACTGAGCTAGACTCGACGGCTCGCCCAAAGTCTCCCCGAAGTCTCAAAACTAAAATCTAAAATCGGCTGACTGGCCCATAATTAGGTTTGTTTACTCCGCTTTTTGACTACGGGACAAAACGATGTGTTTTTTTGTTTTACCCCAAACATAGCCACATCAATCCCCCGATAAGGGAGGATATTTATCCTGTACAAATCCCACTAACTTGCCAGAAATAATCTCAGGTAGATAAGTCTCCAACCAGTCTGTAATCTTCGGTTTTTTATCATTTCAGGGTCTTCTTTGGGGTGGGTTTTTGAGTCTTTTTTCAGCTAACCCGTGGCGGCTTAAACAAAGTGTAATAGCTTGGTTTTAAGTCAGACATCACATCGTAGTTCTCTAATAGTATCGTTGGAGTTGTGCTAAATTCCTGTTTTTTGACTGCTGTCAGCAAATGACTGCTGAGCTTTGCACAGATTCTAGATAAGCTGGCGTGCATCTAATTTGTATAGTAATTTTTATTAAAAGTCTTGTGGGGTGGGCGTCCCGCCCGCCCTAAAAATCTAATTTAGATGCGCGACAGCTTAACTGACTGAGCCTCGTCGTTCTGCCAATTTTAACCTAGAGATACCAGTAGTTTATAGAGTTTAGTTTATTAACGTAACGAATGATGCCGTAACTGACTTATTTAACCTGCTGAATCTCGGTATTTATAGCCTTTAGTAAAATCTTTAATTGGATGGATAATACTGCTTCAATTGACGTGGCATATCTAGGGATATATCACTCATTTATGTGGTTAAATAAGTAGGTAAAGTCTAGCTAACGTAGGTCAATGCTTGATTTTATCAATTGTTGTGTAGAGGATGAAATTTTAGATTAAACGACCGCTAAAAAACCTACCAAGTAATTTTTTTATACTTGATTTATTATTTTAGGTTAACAAATTAATAAATAATTATCTATTTTAACACCTGGCGGGGGATTGTTATAGTATAATTAATACTTGCGGAAGTTGCAATTGCAAGAAAGTTTAATTGTTTAATATGTTTGAGAGCATAGTACCCGATCGCAATTAAAGCGGAAATGAGGAGCGATCGCACAAACCGGGTTTTGTCAAAAAATCTGGTTTTTAGCTAGACAGACGGGAATCCCCACACCATACCGATCAAGGTTGGTGTGGGATGAAAGGCGCGTGAGACGAGGATTCCATCTGTCCACAATCTCAAGGCGCAGCTTTGAGCGGTGGACAGATGGATGACGAGACGAACAAATCTTATTCTACAGGTCTATCTTGCCCCTCAATATACTTCTTTAATTGCTCAACCGTCACGCCACCACATGAAGCAATAAAATATCCATTTGTCCAAAAAACATCTTTCCAGTAAACTTTTTCAACTTCATCTACAAACTCTTTCCGCAAATAGCGACTAGATACAGTCTTAAGATTGTTGATAAGCTTACTTGGTTCAGTTTGCGGTGTATATTGAAGCAGCAAATGTACGTGGTCACGCTCACCATTAAATTCTACCAATCTTCCTTCCCATTTTTCCATTAAGTTCTTGAAAATTTCCTCAAGCCTAGACAACATTTGATCGGTCAGAACTTTCCGCCGATACTTGGTTGTCAACACTAAATGACACTTGAGATCGGAAACTCCTCTGGCTTTATGGATAAAATCTGTACTCATAGACTTGACACCAAACAACATTCTCTGATAAATTAACACTAATTAATGCGTATCGGCTACGATGCAATGAAAGCGACCTACCAGTACCAGTTCTATCCCGACACTAATCAAAAGTTAACCCTCAACCATTGGCTGAGAATCTGTCGCTATTGGTATAATCGACAGTTAGGTGATCGATTTGATTGGTGGGAGATGAACCGCACTGCTATAAATGCTTGTCCATTGATTGCTAGCATCTCTGCGCCCCGTGCGAAGCCCAACTACTACTCCCAAAAACAACAATTGCCCGTCATTAAGAAAGACCTAGTAAAAGTTTTTCATAGTGGCGAACTTTTGGATTTTAAGCAGGTAGATTCAACCGTACTGCAAGATGTCTCTAAGCGAGTAGACAAAGCTTTCGAGCGGTTTGTCATAGGGGATAGTAAGGGCGGAAGATCGGGTAAACCCCGCTTCAAGACTGAGGCAGACTACCGGACGATGACTTTTTCTACAGCTAACAGCGACTGGATTAAGTTGGTTCGTAAGAATTGGCTTTATATCCGACTGCCAAAGCTAGGCATCATAAAAGTTCGGATGCACCGTCTAATCCCTGATGGGTTTAGCGTCAAGCAAATCAGCGTAACTAGGAAGGCTGACGGTTGGTTCATCCAAATAATGCTTGAAGACGCTTCAGTACCGCAGTTTATTCCTGATAAAATTACCCCAAACTGGAACAACTCGATCGGGTTGGATGCGGTACTGCATGAAGATGTCTACCTGGCATCATCATCGGGCGAAAAGTTGCCTTCGTTAAAACCACTTTGTAAAAACCAATCTAAGTTAGACCGCATTTCAAGGAAGCGGAATAAGCAAAAACGTGGCTCTAAATCTCGACGAAAATTAGCCAAAAAAGAAGCGAGACAACACCAAAAAATAGCGCGTTCTCGCCAAGACTTCCATTACAAAACGGCTCACAAACTTGTCAAGTCTGGAGCTAAGTTTTTCTTTCACGAAGATTTGAACTTAAAGGGCTTAACAAAGCGGAATAAAGTTAAGCAAGACGATGAGGGTAATTACCTTCCGAACGGTCAATCAGCAAAATCAGGATTGAATAAATCTTGGTTGGATGCTGCGTTCGGTCAATTTTTCAAGACGCTGGAATACATAGCCGAAAAAGCTGGATCAGTCGTCGTTTCGCAAAAACCTGCTTATACTTCAATGGTTCTGTGCTATCGGAATGAAATCATTTTTACCGATTGTGGGATACGGAATTATTGGGATGAGCAAAACTCTCTGATGGTTGATCGCGATATTAATGCTGCGATAAATCTAAAGAGACTTGGGTTGGACATTTTCCCAAGTATAAAACGCCGTAGCGGGAATCTTTCTGTGGTGGGAACTATGGATGACAGTACCGTAAAGGAAATCTTGCACACCCTTCATCGGGCTGCTAAGAAGCCCACATCATAACTGTACTCAGTTTGATGTGGGAGTATGTCACATGTGGTATTCATGGGGAGACTGAGGAGGAACCCGACGGCCAATAACGCCTGCAATTGAAACGTGCATCGAGGTGCGAAGGTTTTCCATAAAAAATATTCTGTAGGAAAAAACTTGACATCAGCGGGCGATCGAAAGTTAAAATAAATAATAGCCACAACAAAATGAGGCTTTATGTTTGATTCGCGATCGGCGATCGGCAAGTATGGCATTGAGAAGTTGCTATCCCCTAAAACAATTTCTGCTAAAATACATCCGGTAATATACGGAGTTTCTAGGATTTTTTCGCAATCTAAAATCTAAAATCTAAAATCTAAAATGGCAACAGCTATTCTTGAGCTGGAAATCTCCAAACTCCCGCCAGAAATTACGGTTGAGGAGCGTTACAGCAAAGCCTTGATCTTAATTCGACTGCACGGAAAACCGATCGGTCAAGCTCTTTTGCCCGTAGTCGGAGGCCGCTTTGGCGGTGACGAATTACGGGAAACACTGATGAATGCTGCTGGTGACAACTTGTGGAAAAACTGGCTCTACGACACTCTAGAATGGGATGAGCGGGGGCCGGTGGAGGCATTGCCGATCGCCACAGTAGCGGTTTGCACGCGCGATCGCCCGGAAGATTTGCGGCGCACTCTTGACGCGCTGATGCAGCTCCCAGACGAGGGTCAGGAATACTTAGTAATTGACAATTGTCCCAGCACGGACGCTACCAAGGAACTGGTCAAAAATTACCCACAAGTCCGCTATGTGCGCGAAGACTTACCAGGCTCCAGCGCTGCCCGCAACCGAGCTTTACGCGAAGCTAAACATGAATTCGTAGCCTTTACAGATGACGATGCGGCCCCCGATCCGAACTGGCTGCGATCGCTCTTGGGGAATTTTAGCGATCCGCGAGTCATGTGCGTCACGGGGCTGGTGATGCCCTTGGAACTGGAAACCGAAGCGCAAGAATGGTTTGAGTGCTACAGCCCCCACGGGCGGGGATTTGAGCGCCGAGTTTTTGACGGGGCGCAGTGCAATCCCCTGATTGTGCATCTTGTGGGAGTTTCGGCGAGTATGGCTGTGCGGAAAAGTTCGATCGACTACATTGGCCTGTTTGACGAAGCTTTGGGGGCGGGAACACCTACGGTGGGCGGCGAAGACTGTGAACTTTTTGCCCGCATTTTGCGCGCGGGCTACTGCATTGTCTACGAGCCGAGAGCATTGAGCTGGCACCGCCATCGGCGCACTTGGGAAGAATTGCGAAAAACGCTCCAAGGCTACGGCATCGGAGTCTATGCTTTCTGGACGCGGATGTTTGTAATCAACAAAGAATTCAGTGTGCCTCTATTAGCTTGGGGATGGCTGCGGTACAAGCAAATTCCTGAATTAATTGCTTCTTTGCGAAAGCAACCGGATGCGGTTCCGAGGGATTTGCTGTGGGCTCAATTCCGGGGCTGCATTAGCGGGCCGATGGCTTATTTTGCTTCTCGGAAGTTGTTACAAAAAATTAAGGGGAGCATTGAATAGGGATTTTTAGATTATTTTTAACGGCAGATGAAGGGAGATGAAATGCAGATGAAGTTAATTGTTGTAATGTAAATATGGAAAATCTAACAGTTAGCATAATTATTCCCAGCCACAACCGAAGTTCTTCGCTGCGGCGGGCTTTGGATGCTTTGCACTTGCAGACTTATCCGATCGACCTGCTCGAAGTTATTGTAGTGGCAGATAGCTGCATTGACGATACTTTGGCAATGCTACAAGATTACAAAGCTCCGTTTAAACTGCAGGTAATTGAGGTAAATTGCCGGAGTGCTTCGATCGCCCGCAATACGGGAGCGGCTTCGGCTAGCGGGAAATTGCTGCTGTTTCTCGACGACGATATCGAAGCGCTGCCACCTTTGGTGGAAAGCCACGCGCGGGTTCACTCTTTGCGTCCGGGAGCGGCTGTCATGGGGCCCTATCCGCCTAAGTTGCACGGAGGAACTAGGTTTTTTGACGTGGAAGTGCGCTCGTGGTGGGAACAGAAGTTTTATCAGATGAGGCAACCCGGTCACCGATTTACTTATCAAGATTTGCTCAGCGGCAACCTTTCTTTGGATGCAGAACTGTTTGCTCGTCTCGATGGGTTTGATTCGGCTTTTGGGAACTGCGGCGGAGAAGATTACGAGTTTGGGGTGCGTTTGCTGAAAGCTGGTGTACCTTTTGCTGTAGCGGGGGATGCTGTGGGCTATCATTACGAACACGAAACTAACAATCTCGATCGCTCTTTCCGCCGATGTCGTCAGGAAGGGCGATCGGATGTTTTGATCGGCCGCCGACACCCGGAACTCAGACCGACGCTGCAGATAAAAGACTACGAAACTCCTGATTTTTTGGTAGACAAGATTGTGGTGGCGATCGCGTTTTTATGGCCGGCGGTTGTGGATTGGCTGGCTGTGGGACTCAGGAAATCTCTGGATTTGCTCGAAAGCTTGGGGATGCGGGGAACTTGGCGGTGGTTGCGGGCAAAATTGCGCGGTTATTGGTATTTGCGGGGTGTGATTGATGAGCTAAAAAGTCGCTCTGCTATTTCTCGTTTTATGCAAGGGGGCCCGGCCCGTGCTGATTTGGGCGGACATGAAATTAACATTGATTTGCAGCAAGGTTGGGAAGCGGCAGAAAGTCTGCTGGACGCGGAACGACCGGCTGGGGTTTACCTGTATTACGACAAACTAACAGTCGGCCATATTTTTCCGCAAGCGGGCGCGGAACCGCTGCGGGGCGCTCACTTGCGATCGATTCTGGCGCTTCACTTTGCTCAACCGCTGGCTGGGGCGATCGCGGTTAACGGTATGCCCCGCAGTGCTGACACGCTTGAAGAAAAACCTTTAGTTGCTTTTGAAACTTACGAGTTAGCAATTAAGAGCTAAGTAAATAGGTGCAAATAAAGATTACATGATTCGGGCAGGTGAGTGCCTTCATCTTCTCGCTTATATCTCGTTATGCTTAACTAAACTAGCCCCTAGAAGATATTTTTTTAGTTTATATCTACTGAATTCGGGGAAGTTAAACCAAAAACTCCAACCTCAAAAGTTGGGAAATTGGAAAATTGCCATCCCAAACTTAAAAGTCCCAAGTCAAAAGTTTTCTATCTAGTGCCCGCTGCAAAATTTTCAGGAGCAAGTTATGGCAATAAAAGTGATGGAAATTGAGTTTACCGAACAGATTAATCCGATTCGGCAACTCGAACAATACGAAGGAGTTCGCATTTTAGTTCGCTACCGGGGACGGCCTCTGGGCTGGGCTTGTGTTAGTAACAATCCCTGGGAACAAACAATTTCCGCTGAGCGAGTGCGACAAACAATTGTGGATCAGTTAGGAAAAGAGTTGGTGCGATCGACTTTAGGAGAGCAATTCGGCGCTGTTTCTGAAGCAGTGGCGGATCGCTACCTGCCGTCAATTAGCGTTGTCATCTGCACGCGCGATCGCACGGACTTGCTCAAAGGCGCTCTGGAAGCTCTGCTCGCTCTCGACTATCCGCACCGCGAAATTATCGTTATAGACAACGCTCCTGCAAGCAGCAGCACCGCTGAATTAGTCGCGGATGCGCCTGTACGCTACATCAAGGAAGAACGGCCAGGATTGGACTGGGCGCGCAATCGCGCGATCGCGGAAGCGCGGCATGAGATTATTGCTTTTACTGACGACGACGTGCGGCCCGATCGCGGTTGGCTGCGGGGTATTGCTTCGGCGTTTGCTAACCCAGAAATTATGGCAGTTAGCGGTTTAGTCGCGCCGGCGGAACTAGAAACAGAGGCCCAAATTCAATTTGAACTCCGCTACGGGGGAATGCTGCAATACCTCCACAGTTTTAAATTTGATGGTAGCAAGCTCTCGACGCGGGAGTTGCTGTGGGCGAGCAAATACGGCGTGGGGGCGAATATGGCTTTCCGGCGGCAAGTTTTCGAGGCTGTGGGCAATTTTGACGTTGCTCTCGATGTGGGGACTGCGACTCGCGGTGGTGGGGATCTTGAGATGTTTCATCGGATTTTGGCTAAGGGATACTCGACTTTTTATGAGCCGAGAGCTTTTGTGTGGCACCTGCACCGGCGCAGCGCCGAGGCTTTGAGCAAGCAGTTGCAGGATAACGGGCGCGGTTTTGGGGCTTATTTACTCACGTGCTATCGCAACCGCACTGTGCCGCGCTGGGAAATTTGGAAATTTGCTGTGTTTCAGTGGCTTGGTTGGTGGCTGGTGCGCCGCTTGGGGGCTCCGGGTTTGCTGCCGCGCAAGTTGGTAGTCAGCGAGTTGCTGGGAGCTCTCGACAGTCCTTTTGCTTACAGAAAAGCGCAGTTGCAGGCGCAGCAGTTAGCTGAGATTGAGCCGAAAGAGCAGCTACAGTTGGAACCCGAGCAAGTTGTCGGAGGTGTGCGATGAGAAGTGTTCCAAGGCTGGTTGACAGGCGCAAAATCGCTCATTTCTTCGATTTGCTGCGGGTGTTGGTCGATCGCGATATAAAATTACTTTACAAGCGATCGACTTTGGGGATTGCTTGGACTTTAATCAATCCGCTGTTGCAGTTAGCTGTATTTTCCTTTGTATTTCGCTCTGTTGTACCGATTAACATTCCGCAATTTTCTTCCTTTGCTTTCAGCGGTTTGTTAATCTGGAGTTGGTCTCAAACCGCATTATTTCAAGCAACGGGATTAATTACCAACAATAAAGCGCTAATCAGACAGCCGAATTTCCCCACGGCAATTTTGCCGGTAGTCACGACTATGACGGGGCTAATTCACTTTCTGTTAGCTTTGCCGGTGTTAATTATCTTTCTGGCAATTGATGGCGTTCAGCCGAGTTTAGTGCTGTTTGTGTTGCCGCTGCTGATGGTTATTCAGTTTATTTTGACAGTCAGTTTGGCTTATCCCCTCGCCGCTTTAAATGTGACTTTTCGCGATACTCAGCACACTTTGGGCGTAGTTTTGCAGATGCTGTTTTACCTGACTCCGATTTTCTACGACCTCAACAGCGTCCCGAAACAATTTCAGCCTATTTATCAGTTAAATCCTATGGTGCCACTGCTGGGAGCTTACCGCGCCATACTGCTCAAAGGTACGCAGCCGGATTGGCTGGCGCTGTTAATTGTTAGCTTGGTTGTGGCTGCTCTTTTGCCGATCGGACTGGGAATTTTTAGACGGCAAAGCAATACTTTTGTGGAGGAATTGTAAATGCGTCCAGCTATTGTTGTCAAGGGTTTGGGGAAACGTTTCAATCGCTACTCTGCCGATCGACCTTATACGATTATGCAGGCCGCTTTGGCGGGTTTTCGGCAGATGAAACCGCAGGCGCGTTTTTGGGCACTGCGGGATATCAATTTCACTGTTTCTCCCGGGGAAATGCTGGGAATTCTCGGCAAGAATGGCGCGGGAAAATCGACGCTGCTGCAACTTATTGGCGGTATCGGTCACGCTCAAGAAGGAACTATTGAAGTTAATGGCAGAATTGGCGGTTTATTGGATTTGGGTGCGGGTTTTCACTCGGATTTAACGGGCAGAGAAAATGTGTTTGTGGGTGCGGTGGTGGCCGGTTTGACTCGTCGGGAAGCGGCGCGCCGGTTTGATGATATTGTTGAATTTGCGGAATTGCAACAGTTTATTGAGAGTCCGATGCGGACTTACAGTACCGGGATGCAAATGCGGCTGGCTTTTTCGGTGGCGGTGCACACCGATCCAGAAGTGCTGTTAGTTGATGAACATTTGTCGGTTGGTGATGTGGCTTTTCAAACTAAATGTTTGAACAGAATCTCGGAGTTTAAAAGTCAAGGATGTGCGATTGTTTTGATTTCTCACAACGCGATGCAAATTCAGAAAATGTGCGATCGGGCTTTGTGGCTGAAATCAGGTGAAATCGTGGCTTACGGGGAACCGGAAGTGGTAGTCGGTCAGTATTTGTCGGAAATGCGCCCAGCCACCGAAAAACCCACTCCCATCCGTCCTCCTGAAGTGACGAGTACGGGTTCGCAACTGCGAATCAATGACAATCGCTTCGGTTCTTTGGAAGTAGAAATTACGGATGTTAAAGTGTTGCCGGATGATGAGATAAACAGTGGCGATCCTATTACTGTGGAAATTCATTATTCTGTCCCGAAGCCAATTTATGCTGCTATTTTTGGCGTGACAATCAGCCGGGAAGACGGTCAAAGTTGTTTTGAGACTAATACTAATCAAATGGGCAGATTGCTGCCGCTGGCGGAAGGGAAAGGCACAATCCGCCTGCACGTAGACAGGCTGGATTTAGGCAACGGTCAGTATTACGTGAATGCTGGGGTTTACGAGAAGAGTTTGGCCTACGCCTACGATTATCATTGGCACCTTTATCCGCTGTACGTGCGATCGACTGTAAACCAAAAAACGATTCTTTGTCCGCCGTACCGCTGGGAATTTGAGGGCAAAATGCCGCTTTTGGATTTAGCCGAACCAGCCGCTGTAACTTACGATTTGGATAAGAATAATCCCGGGTACGCCAAGATTTTAACTCAGTTGGAAAATAAGCAAAAACCTGACTTTTTAATGATTGGCGCTCAAAACTGCGGCACGGAATCTCTATACAGCCATCTCGAAAATCACTTGCAAATTATCAAAGAAGGTTCCCGGGACATTCACTTTTTTGATTTAAATTTTGAGCGCGGTGTTAATTGGTATAACAAACAGTTGACTCGCAGTGTAATCGGTGAAAAGGTATTGCTGTGGGAGATGACTCCTTACTATATTTATCATCCTTTGGTGGCCGAGCGGGTTTACAAGTGTTTCCCGGATGTTAAGCTAATTGTAATGCTGCGAAACCCGGTAAAACGAGCTTGGCTTAACTATCATCTAGAAGTCGCGATCGGCTGCGAAAAGCTGGATTTTGAAAAGGCGATCGCCTCCGAGCCCGATCGCCTAAAAGGTGAAATTGAAAAGATCAAAGCAGATGAAAGTTATTACAGTTTCAACCACCAACATTATTCTTATTTGTCGCGAGGAATTTATGTTGAACAAATCAGGAATTGGCTCGATTATTTTGCGAGGGAACAGTTGCTAATTCTCAAAAGCGAAGATTTTGAGGCAAATACCGACAAGGTTTTTTCGGAAGTGTTAGATTTCTTGGATCTTAGTGCGCTCGCAAGTAAAGAATATGACATTAATGCGATGATCGAGGAGTACAGCAAAATACCAGCAGCAATCGAACAACAACTGACAGATTATTTCAAACCTTACAATCAGGAACTTTCTGATTTGTTAAAACAGGATTTTACTTGGAGTTAGAATGGGCAGGTTGGGTTCAGAGAACGAAACCCAACCCACCTCAAAATCTACCGTTAAGTTAATTATAGCAAAATGTTGTTATGAAACGCATATTTCTCCTAGGCTCGCCTCGCAGTGGCACAACAATTCTTCAAAGCTTATTAGCTGCTCATCCCGAAGTTATTTCTTTTCCGGAATCTAAGTTTTTTCACTATTTGCTATACGATCAGTTTGCGGGCAAGTTGCCAGGTAGAATGGAAGCTTTTTTTAAGGATGAGATTAAACGTCCTGAACTTTTGAAAGATTTTGATGACAGCCAAACTGTGGAAGCTAAAGCTAGTTGGTTTGTGAGAGTTTTGGATGGTTTGGCTGCCGAACAAAAAAAAAGCATTTGGTTGGAAAAAACGCCGGAACACATATATTTTATTGATGACATAGAGCGCTTTTTGCCGGATGCGAAATTTATACATATTTTGCGAAACGGTATGGATACAATAGCTTCTATGTATGAGGCTACTAGGAGTTTTAACGAATTGTGGGGCGCTGGTTGGGATTTAAACCACTGTATCAATCGCTGGGAACACGCGATGTTAACTAGCCACAAATATATTAATAAATCCCATCATATATTAGTTCAATATGAGGAGCTTTTAGATAACAAAACACAAATTCTAGGAGAAATTTGTAATTTCATGGGCATTGAATATGACGGTACAATGCTCGTTAATTATCAAGAAAAAGCCGCGAAGCTCAGTTTAAATCTACCTTGGCACAAAGGAATTGAGAGAGATGTCAAAAGTAGTAACGTTCACAAGTATCATAAAATTTTTACTCGAAATGAAATCAGATATATTTTAGAGAAAATTCAGCGAGTCAAGGGTGAAATTGCCTGGAAAGTTGCGGTGGAAGTGAGCGAACCAATTTCGGATATTTACGCTCTGCAAATATGCGATCGCCTGTCCTGTACGATCCAACTAGAAGGAATTAAACTCGGTATTATTGAATTGCCGATTTGCGATGGCATGGTTGCGGCTGCGGTTTTGGCGGATGCGGTTGCAGCCCAGTTTGCTTGGCAAATTCTCGATCGCTTCTTTCAACGCAATCGCTGCGAAAAAGGCAATAAATTGTGGGAAAATTTGCTGGAACCATTCCATCCTAAACATGACTGGACGCTATTTCTGCAAGAATTATGGGGGCGTCCGCATTGGCATTTGGAGGATTTCTACAAGCCAGAAATAGCAGATGAAGTTCCAACAATTACCCTCGAAAAAGATTTGATTGCTGTAGAAGTTAGCGAAGAATTTGCTAATATAAAAGTTGAGCTTTCTGAAATAGACGTGCTGGTGAAAGTAGGCGGCGTTGCTGTCGGTATTGTCACTGTGGCGGTGGAAAATAATTTTGTGTCGGCTCAAAAATTGCGATCGACAATTACTCGAAATATGGGTTTTGAGTTGTGCGTCGCCGCCGTGCGAGAAGCTTTGATGGGAAAACCACTCAACGGCAAGCAGTGGCTGCGATCGCGCTTAGCCTCTTGTGCTCGACAAAGGTCTAATTTGCCCGACTGGTTGAATGCACCGGGTGCTGGGGGCATTTACCCCCAAAATGCGGTGATGTTCGGCAGGCGATCGGGTGCGATCGGGACGAGTGTCAGCCGCCGCGCCTCACTCCCGGCGGCGGCGCTTCAGGAAATCGAGTCAGCCGCGGCAATCGCGGGGGAACCGACAATGCAAATTCCCCAAGAAAACGAGTTTCCCAAGCAAGTATTTTACGCACCGGAAATCATTTGCTCAAAATCTTCTTATCGGGAAGTTTCTCACTCGGTGAAACCTCAACTTTTGGACAATCATAGCGTTACACAAAAACTCCCGATTCTCTCCTACCGCCGCATTTCTCCTGACGGTTTAGACGCAGTTACTCCCCAAATTTTTGAACAACAGTTACACAATCTCAAAAATCTGGGTTATTACAGTGCGAGTTGGGAAAATTGGCGAAGCGCAAAACTGGCTAAAACTCCTTTACCCGGTAAAGCTGTATTGATGACATTTGACGGGGGCTATCTCGACTTTTTCCAATATGCTTGGCCTCTGCTAAAACGCTTTGATTTTACAGCAACTGTTTTTCTCGTAGCGGAGTCAATAGGAAAGACAAATAGTTGGGAAAAAGCCGAATTTGAAGAAGTGCCGTTAATGGGATGGCCAGAAATTTTGCAACTGCGGGATGCAGGAATTGAATTCGGTTCTATGTCTGCTACTCATCAACCTTTGACTGCATTGTCGCCGACAGAAATTGTGCGGGAGGCGGCCAAATCCCGTGCTATCTTGGAACGGGGATTAGAGAAATCTGTTAAATGTTTTGCCTATCCTTACGGCGATGTCGATCCAATTGTAGCGCATTTAATTGGAGCGAGTGGATATACATTTGGTGTATCATATACATTAAATTTTAGCAGTTTTGACGATTCTTTATTGTCGCTGCCCCGCATTCAAGTCACCGCAGAAAATGCCTTAAAATTAGCTTAGGATCGTCAATTAAATAATTTCCCTTTTTTCTTGTGGGATGGGCGTCCCGCCCGTCCCCGATAGACGGGATAGGAAGGCCCATCCCACAACAGTCATGAAAAGTGGATTTTATTTAATTCACGATCCTTAGTAAGGTACGTCAATCGATTTTAGATTTTAGATTTTAGATTAAAGAATTGAAGCATTGACCCCACGGATAAATTCGGGGGGAAAGTTTCATTGGATACAGGTTTTTTCTTCCTGAACGGATGAATCCGGGGGCTTGTATCCTGGATGCTTTCGGTCAATCAGCGAGATTTTTCCCTCCACTAAAATCTCTTAACGGGCGCACCTTACCAGTGAAATTTCTTAATCAATTCCTTGATTTTTCTCTGCAAATAACCGCCTAACCCTCGGGAAATTTTCTCAAATTTATAATAAAATAAAATATCCATCACCTCTTCAGTTTTCATATACTTTAAATAAGAAATTATTTTATCGGTAAGTTCATCATTAACATCATCGATATACTTTCTCACCGCCAACCGTTCCGAAATATGCCATTTCCGATCGAACTTGCGGTGCATTTCCGTCTCATAATCCCGAAAATCTGAGATTTTCCCCTCCAAATACCTTTGAATATATTTCCCGGCGATTTGGGCACCATCCATCCCGTGTCTAATGCCTTCGCCACCCAAAAAATTTACTGTCGAAACACTATCGCCGATCGCAATTATATTATCCTTGTAATAAATATCCTTCAAACCACGACTGTACTTCAGCATGGAACCGTGTTTGTCAAGAATTTTATAATTTTTAGACTTCAGATATTCATCAATCAGTAAATCAATATATTTTTTCAGCGGTGACAAATGCCTCAGCGTTTTCTGCTCTAAAAAAATGCGTCCCGCACCAACTTTCAGCCTATTTTGTTCCATTGGAAATATCCAAGAATAACCTTTAGGCATCCATTTATCACCCACAAACAAGATTAAATCACCGCTATATTTAGCATAAACTTCTGGTTCAACTTCAATTAAATATTCGATTCCGGTTCCCGACAAAAAATCAGGCTTATCATTCTCTTTTTCGTACATAATCGCCCTAGCAAAGCCAGTAGCATCAACCAATACTTTAGTGCTAACTTTGATAATTTGACCGTCGGATAACTGTTTAAATTCGACAGTAGTTTCGCCCTTGCTTTGTGAATGTCCGGTGTAGCGATAACCAAGCCAAACTTCACCGCCAAATCGCTCAACTTCGCTGGCCAAAAATGCTCTAAATTTAGCAAAGTTGAGAACAACTCCCAAGCTTTCGGGAGACTCCCAAGTTTGACTGACTTTGCTAGTTTCAATAGTAAGTTTGTGCCAAAAACTGCCGATAACGGACTCTGGTAAATCGAATTTAGCGAGGGTTTCTAGAGGCGTGGCGGCGCTAGAAAAGTCATTTTTATAAAAATTGTCGTTTTGCTCTGCCAGCAAGACTTTGTGGCCGGATTGGGCTAGGATTCTCGCACAGTGACCGCCTGCTGGGCCTGCTCCTACTATTACTATGTCAACACTTTTTAAATTCATTTTGCTTTTAACTCGCTTCCAATGTCAAAATATCTGCAGACATATCAACTACTAACCGCCGAGTTTTCAGCCACTGTCGGCCTATTAAAATTTCCGGTACTCCGTCACCCACATGAACGGGAATGTCAAATTCTAGGTACTCAATACGCACTTTTCCTACATAAATTTCAAAATCGAATTCTCCCTTAGCTGTTCGCATTTTTTCTTGTTTCACATATGTCCAATCAAGTGCCTCTAAATCCTGACTGTCCATTGCTAGCCAGCCAGAAAAACCAGTATCAAGCAGAGCATCAACAGGTAATTCTAAGCCGTTCTCAGCAATAAGTTCAACTTCCAAAAATAGCTCGTCCTCCTCACCAAATCTTCCTTGAATCATATTGTGCCACAAACTCCGGTTTCATTGATCCGAAAAACGTGCAATTTAGCTTTCGGGTATTTCTCATGGGCTATGTTTGCAACTTGCATATCATCCTTGTCGATAAAATATTCCCCACTGTCGGGTTCAACGGCCATGTACCAGTTGTAGTGGGTTTTAATCAATTCGGGTTTGAGGCGATCGAAAATAGGTTTGCAGCGCTGATAAAATGCCACTCTTTCAGCTCGCCACTGGGCTTTTTTTTCTTCTGACCACTGAATCTCTGGGAACAGTCTTCCCCGCCGCACGGTACGATTTGGTTTTACGTTAGTCATTGCTTTTTCTCCGCTGTGTCAGATGGTAATATATTTATTGGTTTAATTGAATATTGCTGAAATCAATTATGGAAAACACTTTCAACTTGACTCCTAATCCTGATAATTTTACAGTCCCCCCTGGTTTGATGGTTCAGTTCCCTGGAGGTGTTCTTGCTTTAGAAGGAAACGATCAAATTAGAGGTTCGTTGGAGAGTGAAATCATCAACGGAAATGCTGGTCAAGATATTTTATTCGGTAGTGATGGCAATGACAACTTGCAAGGCGGTAGAGACGAAGATGATTTATACGGCGAAGTTGGTCGAGATTCTCTCATTGGCGGTCTTGGTGATGATTATATCGCAGGTGGTGACGGAGACGACATTTTGAATGGCGGTCGAGGTGATGATTTCTTAGATGGAGGTGCAGGTAACGATACTCTGAGCGGCGACCTGGGTTACACTCTATATAAAGGTGGAACGGGTAGTGATGTGTTCGTCCTAAGAACGGATATTGTTTTAGGAGATCCCAAGCGCAACCCTAACAGTAGCGTACAGGCGTGGGATATAATTCTAGACTTTGAAAACTCTCTGGATCGAATTGGTCTTACTAATGGTTTAACGGAGGCAAACGTCAGACTCACCACTTATTCAGTACCACTGCAAAATATTCGGTTGGTTTCGGGGAGATTTCCTCAAGAAAGCAAAATTTCTTTAGCCGATTTAGATCCCGATCGCAATGGTAGTTATGACGCTACTACGATTCAAATTGCTTCAAACGGTCAAATTTTAGGTAGAGTTCTGAATGTGACACCATCCGATCAAGAATTTCAAAGGTGGTACCCGCCACGCGATCGATCCGTGGAATCAATCCCAAATCTCAAATCGAAAATCCTCAAGAAAGAGCATTTATCTCGCGCAAGTCAATCTAAAATCTAAAATCTAAAATCTAAAATCGATTGACTTGCGGGGTCGTTTTATTACACTGTCATAGATCGGGTATTTCTTAGGATTTGTCTCGAATGGTAAGGTGCGCTAGGCGCACCCTACGATTTTAGCTATTTACACGCTAACAGGAGACTGTTTGCGGCTGAATGTTGCTAAGATGCGATCGCACATTTGCGACGGATTTAATCCCAAACTGGCAAATGATTGTTCAGGCGTTGCATGATCTACCAATGTATCGGGTACACCCAATCGCATCACTGGAACAACAACATTATTGTCCAACAAAGCTTCGGCTACTGCTGAACCAAAGCCTCCCATCAAACAGCCTTCTTCCATTGTGACAACTTTGCCGATTCGCTGTGCTAAAGGCAAGATTAATTCGGTGTCCAAAGGCTTGACAAAACGCGCATTGATCACAGTTGCTTCAATACCGTGTTCGCTCAAAATCTCGGCAGTTTGCATCGCCGGATAAACCATTGAACCGTAACCCAATATCAGCAAATCGTCGCCGTTGCGGAGAATTTCGGCTTTGCCGATCGGCACCTCTTCCCAACCTTCTTCCATCAAAGGCACGCCGTAACCGTTGCCGCGCGGGTAACGCATGGCGATCGGGCCGCTGGTGTGGTTGATTCCCGTGACTACCATCCGCTGCAATTCTGCCTCATCTTTTGGTGCCATAATTGTCATATTTGGCAGGCACCGCAAGAAAGAAATGTCGTACATCCCTTGGTGAGTTGGCCCGTCAGCACCGACAATGCCGGCGCGATCCAAACAGAAGAAAACTGGCAAATTTTGGATGCAAACATCGTGAATTATTTGGTCGTATCCCCGCTGCACAAATGTCGAGTAAATTGCCACAACCGGGCGCATGCCTTCGCAGGCTAAACCAGCGGATAAAGTCACGGCGTGCTGTTCGGCAATGCCTACATCAATGTACTGTTTCGGCAGTTTTTCCTGAAGTTTATCCAGACCGGTTCCGGTTGCCATAGCAGCGGTAATGCCGACAATTTTCGGATTATTTTCTGCTAGCTTGACCAGGGCGTGGGCAAAGACTTTCGAGTAAGCTGGAGGCTTGGGTTTAGTGGAGGGAAGGCCTTTGCCGGTAGCTAAGTTAAAGGGATTTTGGGCGTGATATCCTACTTGATCTTTTTCGGCGATCGCATATCCTTTGCCTTTCACCGTCACCACATGAACCAACACCGGCCCTTGAATAGTATGGGCTTGTTTGAAAGTGGCAATTAACTCTTCCAAATTGTGTCCATCTACCGGGCCCATGTAAGTAAAGCCCAATTCTTCAATTACTGCTCCAACTTTCGAGACTGCCAAGCGTTTCATCCCTTCTTTGAGGCGTTCCATTTCTGGAGTAAAAGTTTCGCCGACAAAGGGAATATGTTTGAATTGTTCCTCTAAGTTATCTTTGAGAAACTGCACCGGTGGCGACAATCGCATCTTGTTCAAATAGCGGGTAATTGCGCCGACGTTGGGCGAGATTGACATCTCGTTGTCGTTGAGCACAACTAACAAATTGGTTTTCGGCATATGGCCCGCGTGGTTAATCGCTTCGAGTGCCATGCCGCCAGTCAATGCGCCGTCGCCGATGACTGCTACAGTTTTAAAGTTTTCCCCCTTGAGATCGCGCGCCATCGCCATTCCTAACGCTGCGGAAATGCTGGTGGAGGCGTGGCCTGCGCCGAAGTGGTCGAATTTGCTCTCGCAGCGCTTGAGATAGCCTGCAACGCCGTCTTTTTGGCGCAGGGTGTGGAATTGGTTGTAGCGGCCGGTGATTAATTTGTGAGGATAAGCTTGGTGGCCGACATCCCAGGTAACTTTGTCGCGATCGAGGTCGAGTGTTTGGTAGAGTGCTAAGGTCAGTTCGACTACACCCAATCCTGGGCCGAGGTGGCCGCCGCTAGCGGCTACAGTTTCTAAATGCTTTTCTCGAATTTGTCGGGCAATTTGTTCGAGTTGATGAATCGAGAGGCCGTGTAATTGGTTTGGGTGAGTCAGTTCGCTCAGATGCATATTTTAAAATCTTGCTCCTGTGAATCAGGACGAATCCTTAACAGATATAGGTTGTGCCTGCGAGGTTGGGTACGCGCAAACGTTAGAATAGTTTAACGGTTATTTGAGAAAAACTGTTAGGTGTAAAATTTTTGTTATTTTTGACCTGGTAATTATAGTTAATAAATTGTGCGCTGTCAAGATAAAAAAAGCTTATAAAACGATAGAATTGACGAGTAATTGAGCAATTGTGTAGGTAAGTAAACATGGGTGCTAGCCGAAAAACCAACAGCAACCACGCAAAAAAACTCACAGCCCAATGGTGGAATACATAACTCACAAGAATGCTAGCAAGAGAATGTTTTTTGTAGTGTAGACCTACTACCGTCACTCAACAAGCAATGTCTCAACGATTTTTAAGTTTTCCCGCCAAATTATTTGAGCGAGGATTCAAAAATTTATTACCGAGTTGAAAAACTGTTTGCTACAAGATCAATCAACGACCTCTACCAGAAATCATTCGCTTTACACTGGGAAAGTTTTCCCGAATTTGGATAGTAGAGAGCTGCGACGCTCGAAGCATTGTTTTGTAACCTCAAAAGCCTAGAAGATTTACCACAAGGGCCCGAAAGCCGCAAAGAAAGAACACGGGGACTGAAGTCCCCCGCGTCGCTTCCGTCTGGGCTCTGAAGACGCGATCGTTTCCCGCATCCGGTATTACTTTTATGAAAGGTTCTGCTGAATTAAATCTCCCTTACTCCGGTGAGGGCAAAGGAGTTTCCGCTTCTTCGGGCCGCGGACTCTCCGCAGGACTCGATTCGGGCGACGGCGAGGGACTCTCGGCCCGGGGCGAGGGACTCTCCGAAGGACTCGATTCGGGCGACGGCGAGGGACTCTCGGCCCGGGGCGAGGGACTCTCCGAAGGACTTGGGGCGGGAGTTTCCGGCGGTGGCGGAAGTTGTGCGGGATCTGGTTGGGGGCTTTGGAGGCTTTGCACCCACAAACCTAAACCGCCGCCGGCTAATATCAGCCCCAAGACCCCCAGTAGGGACAGCGGCAGCTTCGATCGCCGTTTTTGAACGGGTTCCGGGGCGGGGGGAGTTTCGGGGTACAACAACTGTTTGGACGATTCTGAAAGCTGAGATTCTGGAATCCTTCCCGACTTCTGGAGGGATGCCGCGAGGGAAGGCGGCAGCGACACCGAGGCTGAAACTGGCGTTGACGCCGGCGCTGAGGCCACCGTCGGATCGAACAGTACCAATCTCTCCGGCGACATCCGACAGTGAGTCGCCACCACGGAGGTGTTATCGTAACCGTTTTTCTCGTTGGCGAGACGAATCCAAGACTGAACCGCGGCTTCCAAAGACATTTTGCCCTCGAGCACCTCTGGGCCGTAATTCTCCCAAGATTTCTCCACCCAGTCGTTGTCGCTCAAACCATCGGAACACAGCAGCAGTAAGCCTTCCTCTTCGACAATAAATCGCTGAATCGTCGGGCGCAGGAAATCGCCGTCCCGCGTTCCCAAAGCTTGAGTCAGGGCTCCTGCATCGGCTCGCAGTTGAGTCTCCCAGTATAAACAATGTCCTTGCTCGACTTCCCTTGAGGCTACGTCGTCGTCCACAGTCAGCCGGTGACAGTAATTTTTACCAATCCAATAAGCGCGGCTGTCTCCAACATTGACTACATAAAGTTCGTGACTGTTATTCGAGGGCAAATCCTCGGAAATTTTCACTTTTTGAGGCAACTGGAGGGCCATCACCAAAGTCGTCCCCATCCGCTGCCGCAACTCTTTTCCCTGCTCGTTATTTTGAGCGGAAATCACATTATTCACAACTCTGACTATTTCTTCGAGTTGCTTGATGACCATTGTTGGAGTCATCAACTCTTCTTGTTGAGTGATTTCTGCGAGCAAATTTTGGATTAAAGCTTTCAGGGACTGCACGGCTAATTGACTGGCAACTTCTCCTCCTTCGTGGCCTCCAACCCCGTCGCAAACCATTGTCAAGTAAGGAATTAGTTTCTCGCCCCCTGAAGTTTTGCTAAATTGAAAATCAGCAGCAGTTGGATAGCAACTGTCTTCATTTTGGGAGCGCTGCGGCCCGGTATCGGTCATGCCGACTACTTCTAAGTGCAGAGGCAATTTAGCGGCTTGTTCTAATAGTAAATCGTTTAGTTCCAGGGCGATCGCGTCGAAATTCATGCTGCTGCGGCGCATAAACTGACAAATCTCTCCGAGTTTCGGCTGCACCTCGGGCTCGGCCGATTCTACCAAACCTGACCACACATCTCCCAAATCCCGCAGCGTCGGTACAAAATTGCCCCGGTGCAGTTCCAGCAGCCGTACCCGCCAACCTTCCACCCGCAAATTTTCCGGTACCAGCAAACTCGAAGCGACTCCCTGTTCCGATAGCGGCCTCCACAGTTGGAGCATTTGCCACAGCCAGTATACTTGGCGCGCCCCGGTTGTCCCAGACCAAGCTTCTAAAATAGAAGGATACAGGCGACCGAAATTATTGATGGGCACATTTTCCAACAACAGCACCTCTGCGGCTTCCGGTGATTCCCCCAGCGAACAAAAACCGTATACTTCAGGCGTATGCAGCCGTTGGGGATACAAATGCAGGTAAGGCATAATCGTATCCGGCAGTTGTTCCGGGACGCTCGGAGGCAATGCTGGACGGCTGTCGAGCCAGATTTGGGGTGCAATGACAAAGTATCGATCGGCTATTACCTTACCCACCGGCACTTCCTCGGCTGCTTGCCCCACCACCCACAAATATCGATAAATTAAATCGGTTTCGCAAGCTGCACAGTGCTGGCGGCCAAAGGTATTGCGGGGATCGGCACAGCTAAGATTCGGGCAATAAATGGGTTCGGAGAAACTGCTGATCATGTCGAAATAGTTTGTGTAAAAACATTCTGAAGATATATGATTCGCCAGCCCAAATTCATGAGCTTGAGAATAAACTGATTTTAGCCCCTATCAATTTCTTAACTGCCTTTGGGCCCGTAGAAATTGTAGTTTCTACCAGACTGCACCGGCTTAAATTGTAATTTAAGTTACTAAACTCAGACTTGGAGTACGATGGAAGCCTCAACCTGGTACCGCTGCGCGAAAAATCGCGAGGAAGGCTTGCAAGTGGCAAACCCTTGCAGAGTCAGTTGTTTGCATTTCTTAAATCTTAAATTTCCAATCTAAGATCTAAATAGTATCACCTATTCTTTTTATGATCTGGACTCCGACGCTCCTTTGGCTGCTAGCTGGGTCTTTGCTCTGTTTGACAGAGCTATTTCTCCCGACTGCTTTTGTCGCTTTTATGATGGGACTGAGCGCCTTCGCCGTAGCTGGATGCTCTCTAGTTCTACCTTACGTTAATTTACAAATATTCCTGTGGATGGTATTTTCGACAGTTTTTGTGCTGCTGTCCCGGCGGTTGATACCAAAAGGCACGGCAAGGGCGATCGCAGATTCTCAGGAAGCCAAAACTTTAACAGAAATTCCCCCCGGAGAAGCCGGCCGAGTCATTTATGAGGGGAATTCTTGGCAAGCTCGCTGCGAAGACACCAAGGTCACTATCCCCCCCAACCAAAACGTAATTGTCGTGGGACGGAAAGGCACTACTCTGATAGTTTTGCCAGAAAATTTATTGCATTCTTAAACAAAATGCGTAATTAATCACAGGAAATTAGTAGTTAGTCATCAGTCATCAGTCATCAGTCATCAGTCATCAGTCATTGGTCACTGGTTATTGGTCACTGGTTAGTAGTTATTGGTTATTGGTTATTAGAACGAACAACTAACAATTAACAAATAACCACTGACCACTAAAAACAGTCAACAGTCAACAGTCAACAGTCAACAGTCAACATTTATAGGAGGCGACCGTGGAACAATTTTTTTTACTTGTATTTTTAGCACTGGGCGGCTCAGCCCTCGCAGGTTCCGTCAAGATTATCAATCAGGGAAATGAAGCGCTGGTGGAAACTTTAGGTAAATACAGCGGCAGGAGACTGGAACCCGGTTTGAATTTTGTCAAGCCGTTTCTCGATCGCGTCGTGTACGAGCAAACAATTCGGGAAAAAGTCTTAGATGTTCCCCCGCAAGCTTGTATTACCCGCGATAACGTTTCCATCACCGTTGATGCTGTGGTTTACTGGCGCATTGTAGACTTGGAAAAAGCCTGTTACAAAGTAGAAAATCTCCAGTCAGCAATGGTAAATATGGTGCTGACTCAAATTCGCGCCGAAATGGGTCAACTGGATCTCGAACAAACCTTTACTGCTCGTTCTCAAATTAATGAAATCTTGCTCAGAGATTTAGATATTGTTACCGATCCTTGGGGAGTCAAAGTAACGCGGGTAGAATTGCGCGATATTATCCCTTCTAAAACTGTACAGGAATCGATGGAATTGCAGATGGCAGCCGATCGACGGAAGCGGGCGCTAATTCTGACATCCGAGGGAGAACGCGAGTCAGCAGTTAACAGCGCCAAAGGTAAAGCAGAAGCGCAAGTTCTAGATGCAGAAGCGCGCCAAAAAGCGACTATTTTGGAGGCGGAAGCTCAACAAAAGGCGATCGTCCTGAAAGCTCAAGCAGAACGCCAAAGTCAAGTTTTGAAAGCTCAAGCTACTTCTGAGGCCTTGCAAATAATCGCCAAAACTCTGCAAAATGACCCCACTGCCCGGGAAGCTTTACAATTTTTGTTAGCTCAAAACTATCTGGATATGGGTCTAAAAATTGGCACCAGCGACAGCAGCAAGGTGATGTTTATGGACCCGCGCAGCATTCCCGCTACCCTCGAAGGAATGCGATCGATCGTTGGGGAAGGTAATAATAATGAGGTGAAAAAGTAGTCTTAGCTAGAATGGGCAATTGAAAGAGACTGCTAACTCTGTATGAGGGATGAAACTCCTCATACAGAGTTAGCATGAATAGCAAAAATGAGTGTGTCATCACGCACCACATTATTAAATAATCGGCGTTGCTGAATTAAGATATAATTGATTCTGAGAGCAATTCACAAAAAACCATTTAACACAAGTCATATTCTATGAAATGTCCTGAATGTAAGTCAACTCATATCAATAAAAATGGGCGAAAAAAAGGTAAGCAGAACTACCTGTGTGTTACCTGTGGTAGACAATTTATAGACTGCTATGAACAGCACAGAGGTTATGCTCAAGAAGTGAAAGACGAATGCCTACAAATGTATGTTAATGGCATGGGTTTTAGGGAGATTGAAAGAGTCAAAGGTGTACATCATACGACAATTATGAATTGGGTTAAACAACTAGGATAACTCACAGCCCATAAAATCCTTATTAAGAATGATGCAAAATTTTAGGTTTCACCTTTTTTAAATTGGCAAACCCTCTCTTGCAATCGCCTGGTATCTATTTAAACATCGATATTCAGGCAACTTCTCTTCGCCGTTAACCTAATAACTCGACACAGTTAAAACGATCGCCTCCCTATCTCCCAACACCAAACCATACTCCAAACCCTCAACAACCGCTTGATAAGAAGCATCCAAAATATTACCAGAAACCCCAACAGTCGTCCAGCGGTCTTGACCGTTACTAAACTCAACCAACACGCGAGTTTTAGCAGAAGTTCCCGCACATCCGTCCAGAATTCGCACCTTATAATCGGTTAAGTTAAAATCAGTAATTGCCGGATAAAAATTCCGCAAAGCCTTCCGCAAAGCCGCATCAAGTGCCGAAACAGGCCCGTTTCCTTCCGCGCATTCCAGAATATCTTGACCGTTAACAGTCACTTTCACAGTTGCTAAAGAATTAACTGTTTCCTCCCTACCTTTATCGCAGTGAACTTGAAACCCTTTGATTTCAAATAAACGCTTGCGCTTGCCCAAGGCCTCCCGCATTAACAATTCAAAAGAAGCCTCCGCACCCTCAAATTGATATCCCTGACTTTCCAAATCTTTCAATTTTTCCAAAATTTGGCGGCAAGCAGGATTTTTGCGATCGAGATCCATGCCAAAAGTGCGGGCCTTCGCCAAAACATTGCTCAAACCAGCTTGATCGGAAATCACAATTCGCCGCCTGTTGCCAATTTTTTCCGGTTCCAAATGTTCGTAAGTTAACGGATTTTTCTCAACCGCCGATACGTGAATTCCGCCTTTGTGAGCAAAAGCCGAAAGACCGACAAAAGGAGCACGATCGTCGGGAGCAAGATTGACAATTTCACTAATCGATCGGCTAACCTGAGTTAATTTAACTAATTGCTCGTCTTGAATGCAATCAAGACCCAATTTGAGCTGAAAATTAGGAATCAAGGAACATAAATCGGCATTGCCGCAGCGTTCGCCGTAACCGTTTATAGTTCCCTGCACCATCGTCACCCCTTCCTGCACCGCAGCCAAAGCATTAGCAACTGCAACTCCAGAGTCGTTGTGAGTGTGAATTCCCAGTTGAATTTTAGACTTTCTCCCCCCCTTAATAAGGGGGGGTTGGGGGGGGTAAATTTCGGATTCAGAAATATCCCAACTTTCTATTATTTCTGCCACCTCGCGAACAACCTGACTGACTTCGTGCGGCAAAGTACCGCCGTTAGTATCGCAAAGCACTAGCCATTCTGCGCCGGCATCGGCGGCTACTTCTAAAGTTTTAATAGCATAATCTCGATTGTGTTTGTAGCCGTCAAACCAGTGTTCGGCATCGTAAATAACGTGCCTTCCCTGACTCCGCAAATATTCAATTGTATCTCGAATCATCGCCAGATTTTCTTCTAGCGTGGTCTTCAAACTTTCAATAACGTGCAAATCCCACGACTTGCCAAACAGCGTCACCCAGCGAGTACCGGCGGACAAAATAGCCTGCAACATTTCATCATTAGCTGCCGTAGTTCCCGGCCGCCTAGTCGAACAAAAAGCTACAACTTCTGCTTGAGTTAGGGGCTGTTCTTTGAGACGCCAAAAAAATTGTACGTCTTTAGGATTCGCCCCCGGCCAGCCGCCTTCAATAAAGGGAATTCCTAAACTGTCTAACTGCCGAGCAATTCGCAGTTTGTCTTCGAGAGATAAGCAGAGTCCCTCGCACTGAGCACCGTCTCGCAGCGTGGTATCGTAGATCCAGAGCCGATTTGTCATGGGAAATTGCGATCGAGAAATTGGTAATATATCACTTACCATATTAGATGAATTTATTGGAATTTAATGCGATAATATATAGGAAAATTAACATAAATCTAACTGGGGTAAATTGCTGTGGTCAAGGTACAAGCGCAAGGAAAAACATTTGAGTGCGATCGCGGAGCCAATCTCCGTGAAGTTTTGCTCAAAAACGGCATCGATCTCTACAACGGCAACGCCAAAGTCATCAACTGCCACGGGCTCGGCACTTGCGGCACCTGCGCCGTCACCGTCGAGGGCGAAGTTTCCGAGCCCCAGTGGCGGGAAAAAGCGAGACTTTCGGTTCCTCCCCATTCTCCCGCCTCCAACCGCCGTTTGTCCTGCCAAACCAAGGTTTTAGGCGATATTAAGGTGACAAAACATGACGGTTTCTGGGGTCAAGGTTCTGAAACTGTCTGGAAACCACAAGCATAGATTTTTTGTTAAGGAAGGCAGAGAGGACGATCGCCTTGCCAGATAATCTGTCAGACTTGTGGAAGAATTCTCACTGTAAGGTGCACGCGGGGCACCTTACCATAAAGAAATCCGAGAGGTCAATCGATTTTAGATTTGAGATTTTAGATTAAAGAATTGAAGCATTGACTTGCGCGAGATAAATTCGGGGGGCAAGTTTCTCGGATACACGTTTTTTTTATTTCTGGACGGATGAATCCGGGGGCTTGTATCCTAGATGCTTGATTGTCAAAAAGTTCAGAAAGTCCATATAAAAGTTAATGAATTCATCTAAAGATATTCTGATTATTGGCGGCGGAATAATTGGCCTTTCGCTAGCAGTTGAACTCAAATTGCGAGGGGCATCTGTCGCAGTTCTCACCGCCGATTCTAAACAACCCACGGCCCGGGCTGCCGCTGGAATGCTTGCCCCGCAAGCCGAACGAATTCCCCCCAGTCCGATGCTGGATTTGTGCTTGCAAAGCCGCGCCCTGTATCCCGCCTGGGTGGAACAGCTAGAAGATATTACCGGATTGAAAACGGGATATTGGCGATCGGGAATTCTCGCACCAGTTTGTCAAAATGAGCCTCAAGAAAAGCCGCTTTTGTCAAACCTTAATTATCAATGGTTGGACGGAGATACTGTTCGCCAGCACCAGTTTGGATTAGGTCAAGAAGTAATTGGCGGTTGGTGGTATCCTGACGACGCTCAAGTTGACAACCGCGCTTTGTTTCGGACGCTTCAGACCGCAACTAAAGAATTGCAGATTGAGATTATTCAAGGCAATGCAGGGGAAATTATTCGGCAGGGAAACCGAGTTGTTGGCATTGAAACAACATCAGGAAAATTGCAAGCAGACCGTTATGTTGTGGCGGCGGGTGCTTGGTCTGAGCAGTTATTGAATGTTCCTGTTTTTCCAAGAAAGGGACAAATGCTGTCAGTATGTGTACCAGAAGATTGTGGAGTTATCCAGCCCCTGCAAACCGTTTTATTTGGGACTGGCATTTATATTGTGCCGCGTCAAGATGGCAGAATTATTATTGGCGCAACTAGCGAAAATGTGGATTTCACGCCGGGAAATACGCCTGCGGGAATCCAAAGTTTGCTAGCAGGATCGATTAAGTTATATCCCGAATTACAAAATTATCCAATTCTGGAGTTTTGGTGGGGATTTCGCCCTGCTACTCCTGATGAGTTGCCGATTTTGGGTGCTAGTGCTTGGGAGAATTTGACATGGGCTACGGGGCATTACCGCAATGGCATTTTGTTGGCTCCGGTGACGGCTAAATTGTTGGCTGATTTGATGTGGGAGCAAAAGTTAGATCCGTTATTGGCTGCTTTTCATTATTCGAGGTTTCCTGAATCTGGGAAGTTTGAAAATGGTAAATAGTGAGATTTTTTGCTTTTTTTAAGACGATGCAGAGCCGGGAAGAAACGAAAGTCAACCAAAAGGATATTTTTTGCTATAATCTAATCAGGACAATAGGGTTTTGTAAATTATGACTTTCAGTGATGTGGTCGAGACGATCAAGAATCTTTCTACTGACGAAAAGCAAGAGCTTCAACTGTTGTTGAAGCAATATCTCCGGGAAGAACGTCGCGAAGAGATGTATCAAAACTTTAAGTCAGCGCAGATTGAACAACAAAAAGGTGAACTGAAATTTTTCGCGAACATCAATGAACTCAGAGTAATGATAGAGGAATAATCGTGGAAGTCAGTTTCAGTTCTTCATTCAAGCGTGCTTTCAAAAAGCGGATCAAAGGCGATGCTGATTTGGAGGCTAGGTTTTGGCAAAAGCTGGAACTGTTCATCAGAGAGCCGTTTGAACCAAGCTTAAAAACTCATAAATTGTCCGGTAGGCTCAAGGAGTTTTGGAGCTTTAGCGTAGATTACGACGAAAGGGTACTTTTCTACTTTACAGAAGACGGAAAAGCCGTGTTTGTAGATTTAGGAAGTCATGATGAAGTATATTAATCGACCGAACAATTGCTACAGTAATTTATATCTGTAGGGTGCACAATGCGTACCTTACTGCTATAATAGGCGCATCCAACAATTTTTTGGTAAGTCCTGAATTAGTTCTCATCCTGTTTTTTGGGTTTGTTTAATTCCCTGCATTTAGCGGCAGCCAAATCGTAAGCATTTTGGTAATCGCTACCGCCTAACATCAAATCGCCGTAATATTCATAAGGTTGATTGCCATAAATCGGCAGCGGGTCGTCTTCAGGATAATCTTCTTTTGATTCTTCTAGGATTGCTTTGAGTTTCTTGACGCTGAAGCGCTGGACTGGGAAGTAATGAATGTCTTGAGCGATGAAACCGAGATGGGGAAAGGTTGGGTCAACAATTCGCTCGTCGAGTTCAATCCAGCTATACTCGATGGGTTTGTATGGCACTCCGGGCACAGCTAAAAAGCCTTGAACATAAATCGCGCCCTCTGTGGCTAACGCTGCTTTACAGGCGTTGTCAAAGCAGTTTTTACGGTTGCTTTTGATGCGAGCGGCCATTTCAATAGAAAGCGTCTCATCTAATAGTTCGGTCATAACCCATTTCTAGTCGCGTGTGCGATTAGATTGTAGCAAATCCGAGCTATCTCCGAGCACAAAAAACGCAGGCAATTGCGATCGTTCCTCAAATTCTCTTCTCAAGGAGTTGAGCCAAAATCCTCTGGGGTTCTGGATGTTGTGTCAGCTTTGGTTTCCGGGGCGGGCTGTTTGTCGATCGCCCCTATAGCCCGCCAATCAAAAGTTTTCGCGAGTAGCCCAACTTTTGAGCGTGCGATCGAGTTGGGGTAGAACCCGCTACGGTAAAGTGTGGCACAGACGATGCCAGCAAAAATAGCGGCATATATCACCGAATGCCGATCGTGCAACCAACCAATCATATTAATGCCTTCCTGCTTATCTAGGGTCTAACTCTAGATAACTCAAAGTATCGGTCACTTGTCAATGCAGCAATTCCTCTAATTTTTGCTGGTTCCACAAATACTGATAAAGCCCTGTTTGCCCTACCAATTCAGCGTGAGTGCCGGTCTGAACTATTTCTCCTCTCTCCATCACAAAAATGCGATCGGCAGTAGCCGCCGCTGACATTTGATGCGAGATAAAAATTACTGTTTTGCGATCGGTTCCTGTTGCCAAGTTTTGCAAAATGTCGGTAGCAGTTTGATTGTCAACGCTGGAAAGAGCGTCATCCAAAATTAACACCGGGGCGTCAACTAACAAAGCGCGAGCAAGTGCCGTCCGCTGCCGCTGTCCGCCTGATAAAGTAATGCCGCGCTCGCCGACAACTGTTTTGTACTGCTGCGGAAAGTTGAGGATTTCGGCGTGAATTTGCGCTTGTTTTGCCGCCGCTTCAATCTCCGGCTGTTCCGCTAAAGGGTTTCCGTAGCGGATGTTATTCTTGATGGTTGTGCCGAACAGAAAACTTTCTTGGGGAACGTAGGCGATCGCCCCGCGCAATTCGGTCAATTTTACCTTGGTAATATCCTGTCCGTCTAAAAATAACTCGCCCGGATCGATATCTAGCAAGCGTGGCAGCGCATTAGCTAAAGTAGATTTGCCCGAGCCGATCGCCCCGACAATTGCGACAGTTTCGCCCGGTTTTATGGTAAAATAAACATTTTTAAGCGCGGGTGTATTAGCACCGGGATAAGTATAATGTAGATGGCGGGCGACAATTTCGCCTTTGACTGGAGTTGGCAGTTCAACTGCACCGGCAGCATCCTTAATTTGCGGTTCCACAGTCAGAATTGATTCGATGCGATCGACACTCACTTCTCCCCGCTGGTAAGCAGTAATTGTGAAACCCAACAGCGCCGTCGGAAACACCAAACGCTCGACATAAATCAGCAACGCCACAAAATCGCCAATGCTAATTTGGCCATTAGCAATTGCCCCGCCACCAGCAGAAAGCAGTACCAACAAACTGATGCTTGCCAAACCGCCCAGCAGCGGAAAAATAAAGTTTCTAGTTTTTGCTAATTCCAAATTTGCTGATAGCAACTGTGCGTTGGAATTGCGAAAAGCTCGGCGTTCGTTTTCTTCTTGAGCGTAGATTTTAATTACGGACATCCCGCTCATATCTTCCTGAATTAAATCGCTCATCGCCGACAGTTCCTCTTGCACGGCTAACTGTTGGATGCGAAGTTTGTCGCTAAATAACTGTACCAAAACCAGCATGAAAGGATAAACTGCGATCGCCAGCAGCGTCAGCCTTACATTAATCCCCAGCATCACCGGTAAAGTCAAAGCATAGGCAAATGCCGTATTTGCCAAACTCAGCACCGCAAACCCCACCAAGCGCCGAATATTGTCCAAATCGGAAGTAGCGCGGTTAATTAAATCTCCTACCGTATTGGCTGCAAAATAAGACGGTTCTAATGTTAATACATGATTAAATATTTGCTGTTTGAGGTCAAATTCGACTTGACGCCCGACGCCAAACAGCAAAATCCGCGACGCCATCCGAATCACCCACATGATTGAGGCGAGTAGCAGAATCAGTAGCACGTAGTTGAAAACTTGGTCAAATTTAGTCGCAATTTGCAGAGTGTCAACTGCATTCCGAATCAGCAGGGGAATGTAAACGCCCACAGCATTGACAACTAATAGCGAAAAAACGCCCCAGAATGTTGGTTTCCAGTGCGGGCGCATATAAGAGCCGAGTTTTTGCAGTCTAGAATAACGAGCCATGTGTTAGTGGGTAATTTGAGATTGATTGAGGAAAGGAAGAAGTAAGAAGGAAGAAGGAATAAGGAAGAAGGAAGGCGCAATCTTCAGCTCATGTTTCAGCAATTAAGAACGTCATCATCGTCGGGCGTGGTTGCTATAGAAGGTAGAAGTTGGAAAAAAGAATAGAAGCTCTATCGAAAGGTAGATGACCGAAAACACAAGTTAAGAAAATTTTAATAAAAATTCTGCTTTGGGATGACGCGCCATCAAAATTAGGTTTTGGCCTCAACCAGAACCTGATTATATCGATATGTAACAAACCACATTATATCTGTGGCGACACGAGATATGTGGGGACACGGCATTGCCCTGTCCTTAGCCACCCGGAACGAGCTTGCCCAAATCTCCAATCCGTCCCCCCAACCCCCCGCACCGTTGAGGCGCGCTACAATCAAAAATCGATCGGCTTAGCACTCAGACTCAGAGAGTGCTAAATTTGCTAATGTAAGCGATTGGAGACAAACATGACCAAAATAGTTGCATTTAGCGACAAATCTCGGCGGGCACTAGAACGCGGCGTCAATCAACTCGCCGATGCTGTCCGCATCACCTTGGGCCCGAAAGGCCGGAACGTCCTATTGGAAAAGAAATACGGCAGTCCCCAAATTGTTAACGACGGTATCACCGTTGCTAGGGATATCGAGCTCGAAGATCCCCTGGAAAATGCCGGCGCTCGCTTAATTCAAGAAGTCGCCTCCAAAACTAAGGATATCGCAGGCGACGGCACAACAACCGCAACGGTTATAGCTCAATCCCTCATTCGCGAAGGTTTGAAGAATGTCGCAGCAGGCGCCAACCCAGTCGCGCTGCGCCGGGGTATTGAAAAAACGATCGCCCACTTGGTGCAGGAAATCGAGAAATTGGCGAAACCCGTCGAAGGCAGCGCCATTGCTCAGGTCGCCACTGTCTCCGCAGGTAACGACGAAGAAGTCGGCGCCATGATTGCCCAAGCAATGGAAAAAGTCACGAAAGACGGCGTAATTACTGTTGAAGAGTCGAAATCTCTGACAACGGAATTGGAAGTTGTCGAAGGGATGCAGTACGATCGCGGATATCTTTCTCCGTATTTCGTCACTAACGGCGATCGCATGGAAGTTGATTACGAAAACGCTCGCATCCTGATTACCGACAAAAAAATTAGCTCGATTCAAGAACTAATTCCAGTTCTCGAAAAAATCGCCCGCACCGGTCAACCGTTCCTAATTATCGCCGAAGATATTGAAGGCGAAGCTTTGGCAACACTGGTAGTCAACAAAGCCCGCGGCGTATTGAATATTGCAGCTACCAAAGCTCCTGGTTTTGGCGATCGGCGCAAAGCTATGCTTCAAGATATCGCCGTACTCACCGGCGGTCAACTGATTTCCGAAGAAGTCGGACTCAGCATCGATACCGCAACTCTAGAAATGCTCGGTACCGCCCGCAAAATTACGATCGACAAAGAAAACACGATCATTGTTGCTGGCGACGAACACAAAGCTGACGTGCACAAACGGATCGAACAAATCCGCAAGCAGCTAGAAGCGACGGATTCCGAGTACGACAAGGAAAAATTGACCGAACGCATCGCCAAACTCGCCGGCGGCATCGCTGTCATTAAAGTCGGCGCAGCTACCGAAACCGAGCTCAAAGACCGTAAACTGCGTATTGAAGACGCTCTGAACGCTACTAAAGCTGCTGTGGAAGAAGGTATCGTTGCCGGAGGTGGCACGACCCTAATTCACCTGATTACAAAAATAGATGCGATCGCAAATACTTTAGACACCGAAGAACAAGTAGGCGCTGACTTGGTGAAGAAAGCTTTGGAAGCACCTTTGCGTCAAATTGCTGATAATGCCGGCGTTGAAGGTTCCATCGTCATCGAACGAGTGCGGGCAAGCGAGTTCAACATTGGCTACAACGCTCTCACCGACGTGTACGAAGATATGATTGCCGCCGGGATTATTGACCCCGCTAAGGTGGTGCGATCGGCTTTGCAAAATGCCGGTTCCATTGCTGGTATGGTGCTGACCACTGAAGCTGTGATTGTCGAAAAACCCGAGAAGAAAAAAGCCGGCGGCGACATGGGCGACATGGGCGGCATGGGCGGCATGGGCGGCATGGGCGGCATGGGCGGCATGGGCGGCATGGGCGGCATGGGCATGATGTAGTCTTCAGCCATTAAGCACCATGCGTGTAAACAAGCGCGTCTTATGTACTACCCGTCTACTGTTTGACGATTAAGGCAGCTTATCCCCCCGGCCTCCCCTGATAGTCCGGGGGGACTTGAAGCTATCAAAGTCCCCGCAACGATTCGGGAGATGCAATGGGGCGCGGCATTAAGCTACAAGCGATAGTTTTCAGGGATTTTAAGCTTGAGTTGCCACCTATGCAGTGCGCGCCCTCTCGGTCAACTCAAATCCTTCCCAGAAACCGCGTCTCCCCCTCTCCCCTTCTCCTTTAAGATGACGGAGTTACATTGTTGCTGTGCAAGTCTTGAGGAGATTGAAACAGAGTTTCGAGATACACTCTCGCAGCTTGGCGATAACTGCGCGAAGCTTCAGGCGTACCGCTATCGGCATTCTGCAACAAAAACAGCGACAGGGCCGCGCAAAATACTCGGTCTAGATCCCATTCGGGATGGGTTTCCAGGTAAGTTTTGAGAGAATCGTGCAGCGTTTCGGGAATTTCAGCAAAAATACTGACTGTTGGGTTCATCATTTTTTTTAGTCTCGCTAATAAATTGAAAACAGAACCCCCCCTTCGGCCGGATACAGGTGCAGGCACAGCCGAAATCAGAGCGCTTTTTTTAGGTCGGTCGCATCATTGTGCGCTATGAGGGGGTGGGTTTGTCAATGTTGCGAAATATTACAAAGTCCTTTAGATAAAAAAAAGGTTTACCAAATAATCAGCTTTTCAGGGCATTTTTTGTTACATATCTTTATGTGTTGGGAGGTTTATGAGGAATTAGGCAGCAAGTTAAGGAAATCCCCAATTCCGCAGCAAGATGCTACCGTGCCGTTAATTTCTGTGGAAAACTTTGTCGCATCTGTGGAAAACCTCAGACTTGCCTGGGGAAACGCTGTGGAATGTTTAGGGAAAAGTCAGGGAAAAAATAAGAATTGCAAAGGGGATGGGGGATGGGGCATGGGGCATGGGGCATGGGGCATGGGGCATGGGGCATTGTTGACTGTTGACTGTTGACTGTTGACTGTTGATTAATGTTATTGGTTATTTGTTATTAGCCACTGCAAAGGATTAACAAATGACAACTGAAAACTGACAAATGACAAATGACAACTGACAACTGTCAACTGACTCAGTGCCACTCTGCCGCTTTTTGGCGGATGGTTGCCAATTCTGCCGGCGGCATTTTGTCGAGATTGGCTAAGATAAAGCTCATGCGACCGATCGACTGAAGTTTGTCCCGGTGGCGCGCTAGGAAATCCCAGTAGAAGAAGTTGAAGGGACAAGCATTTTCGCCCGATCGCACTGTGCGATCGAATTTGCACCCCCGACAATAATCGCTCATTTTATTAATGTAATTGGCAGAAGCAGCATAGGGCTTCGAGGCCAACACACCGCCGTCAGCAAACAAACCCATGCCCAGCACATTAGTCTGCATTACCCAGTCATAGGCATCCACAAACGCACTGTGGAACCATTTTTCTAGCTCCTGGGGCGAGATTCCCGCAATTAGACCAAAATTGCTCAAAATCATCAACCGCTGGATATGGTGCGCGTAACCGCTGCCTTCGACTTGAGTTAAAACTTGGCGCAAACAGTTCATATCTGTTTTACTAGCGTCCCAAAAAAACTCCGGCAGCGGCTGAGTGTGGTTGAACCAATTCTTCTCAAAATAATCAGCATCCACGTAAAAATACATACCGCGCATGTATTCTCGCCAGCCGAGAATTTGGCGGATAAAACCTTCGACGCCGTTTAAATTTAAGTTTTTTTCGAGGTAGGCTGTTTCGGCCGCTTGAATAACTTCTAAAGGATGCAGCAAGCCAATATTGAGATAGGGAGAAATTAGGGAATGCCACATTGTTTCCTCCCCCGTTACCATCGCGTCTTGATAAGGGCCAAAAGCGGGGAGACACTGTTCGATGAAATTATCTAATACTTGCATTGCTTGCTCCCGTGTAACTCCCCAGCGAAAAGGTTCAATCTTGCCGTAAGTTGGGAAAGATAGAGATTTAACTTGTGCGATAACTTCTTGAGTTATGGCGTCCGGTTCAAACCAGAGAGGTTTCGGTGTATCCAGTTTTCCTTTTGGTGGCTGACGATTTTCTTTGTCAAAATTCCACTTCCCTCCCACAGGTTTATTGCTGCTATCCATTAAAACTTGAAAACGTTGGCGGCTGGCTCGATAGAAGTCTTCCATTAACAAACGTTTGCGGCTTGAAGCCCAATCTTTGAATTCTGTTTCTGTCCAGAGGAATTGATTGTTGGGAATTAGGGTTATTTGACAGGGGAGTTGCAAGTTTTGAACGATCTGTAAAAAAAGTCTATCGTTCGGAGCCATCACCCGCACTTCGGTGATATTGTGAGCTTGTATCCAAGCTTTGAGAGGTGCTTCAAAGTCCTCCGATTTTGTGTAAGTAACTTGCCATCCACCGCCGCGCAATTCTTTAGCGAAGTGCCGCATTGCCGACCAAATTAATACTAATTTTTGCTGGTGGTAGCGCCGCTGTTGAACGTGCTGCCAAGATTCAATTAAAATTATAGGTAGGGAGGATTTATCGTCTGTGCGGTTGAGAGCAGCTTGGTTCTGCCACAGTTGATCGCCTAATATCCAAACGCCAACAGTCATTTTACTTTTTTTAGTGAAACTTATTTTTTACTTTTTATGAGGTCTGGTAGTCTAGTCAATAAACTTAATTTATTGACAACTAACAACTCATAAGTTTTCAGGTTATCCTGAAAACTTACTAGAGCATAACATTGATTTCCAAAGATAGGGACACCGACCAGCAAATTTAAATTTTATGTCGGTGTATCCTTCAGATGTTAATAACTTGGTCAGCGTCTCTACTGAAAAAAATTTAATGTGACCGTTATCCCAAAGAACGGTAAAATGTTTATCTAGTTTGCCAGAAACCGCTAAAGCCAGATTTTTTAAATAGCCGTGATAGGGTGTGGAAATAATTAGTCGTCCTCCCGGATTGAGGCATCTTTTTGCAGTTCTTGCTAGTTCTTTAGGATAAAGCAAGTGTTCGATTACTTCAATAGCTAAGACCACATCAAATGAGTTCAGAATATCGGTATCTGGAAGGTCGTAAATATCTGCTTGGATAAACTGACACTCGGGGAAACTTTGACGGGAGATGGCAATTCCGGGTGCAGAAGTGTCAACGCCGACAACTTCGCAGCCGTGCTCTGCTATGACGTGACTGAGGCTGCCATTGCCACAGCCGAGATCCAAAACTCGGAGTTTTGTCTTGCTGGGCTGCTGAAGTGCCGCCAGCATTTCTAAAAGGGGAGATATCAAATAAGCGTGATGATATCTGGGACGGTTATTTGTGTAATAATACGTATAATTGCTAAAGTTTTTTTTCATCGATTAAGCTAGGGAGATTATTGCCGAGATCGCGAATTTACGGAGGGCGGGTGTACTGTTTGGGCCAAGGGTTCCCCAGATTAGGGTTGTCAGAGTCGATCGGCAGCTCGATCGTCTCATTCTTTTTGTTTGAAAGGTGAATTATTGTCACTGAATCAATCGGATGGCAAAAGAAATCTTTGACAGGGTGCAAAATCTCGCATCGCCCATCTATGCCCCATCTCTCGAAGGCATTCGGAAAGAAAAAGTCCGATCGAGCAGAATTCTCTCTGTGCACTAGCCGGAGACAGAACTTTTTGCCCGTTAATTTGGGTGTCAGAGTGCATCTATGCGATTCTAGCTTCAAGCACCTGCGGTATGTCCACCCGACGCTTTTTGCAGCCTAAAAAATGGGCCCCCGGGCGATCGGGTGCCAATCGAGCCGAAAATTGAGAAGGGAAGTGTGACCGAAATCACAGGCATTTGCCAAACAAATTGCTGAGTATCTTTGAGTCCACACACTGAGAATCGAGATTGCTACAGTGGCTTCTATAATTGTGTTTAAATGTTGTTCTGAAGCTGTGTTGCTCAGTCAGCAGAGCCCCCTAGACAGATTCATGCCTTCGGTCTGGTTTATTTCACTTTAATGGTCGCTGTTGGGTGTTGCACCTTAATTTAGATATTTCCTATGGTTAAGTTAGGTCAATCCTCCTTTCGCCGTATTTTACTGTCGCGGATTTTGTTGCTCAGCGTACCTGTTCTACTGGTGGGGGAGTATGTTACCTATCGGAAGGCACGCTCGACGCTTCTGGAAACTGCTCGTCAAAACTTGACAGAAAGTGCAGTCAGAAAAGCAGACACTATTGAACAGTGGGCGAAATCGCTGAAGTCGAATCTGATCGGTGCTTCGGAAAGCTCGATGTTGCAGTCGGTAGATCCGAAGGATTATCAAAAGTTTATCGCGCAATTAGGGCAGCGGTTGCCAGCGCAGGTTGATTGCTTGCAATTGACTAATTTAAAGACAAATCAAGTAATAGCAAGCACTTGCGGGCAGCAGCCGATTCAGTCGTTGCCGGCAAAATTTTGGCCGCCCGTACAGCAGCAGCAAACGCTGCTGGACGACAAGAGCGTTTACATCAGTCTGTCCTTACCTCCGCAGCGACAGGGGACAGCAAACGATCGGAAGGTGGCTTTGGGGGCTGAGGATTTTCCCGATGCGGGTAAAGAAGGCCCCGATAGCCAAGCTAGTTTGGTGTTGAGCGCTCCTGTTTACATTCGTCGGGGCAATACCCTGCAGTTGAATTATGCTTTGAGTTTGCGCTCGGCCTTGCCTGTGCAAACCAGCGCTCCCAAGGGTTCTCTAGCCGGCTATACGGTGGCGATCGACCAAGATGGGACGATTTTGGCGCACCCGAATATCAATCGCGTGGGCCGCAATATCGACCAAGAGGCAGATGCCGATCGACTAAAAAGTATTGTCAGAAGGGCGATCGCCGGCGGAACAGCTTTTCTCCACCTATTTTCCTTTGAAAGAAATGGTGTAGAGTTGCTAGCAGGATACGCTGCTATCCCGAGTCCTTCAACTACACAGGAGAACAGCAAGTGGATTATTTTAGCTGTCTCTCGCTTAGATTACGCTCTGTCAGGTTTGGAAGAAATTCAGCAAGTTTTATTTAATTTAATTGTAGGTTTGATTGCTGCTAGTATCATCGCGACTTTATATCTGTCTCGCGACTTGGCGCGTCCTGTGGAAAAACTGAGAGACTACGCGATGAAAGTAGATACGGAAGCGTCGCAGACAGTGCCCCAAGATTTCCAAATTAGGGAATTCAATCAACTATCAGAAGCACTCAACAGCATGGTGCAGCGCCTCAGATCCTGGGCCAGAGAATTGGAAGTCGCAACCAAAGAAGCGCAAGTTGCCAATCAGTTAAAAAATGAATTTTTGGGGAATATTTCTCATGAATTGAGAACGCCGCTCAACGGGATTATTGGTTTTATTCAAATTGTGCGGGACGGCTACTGCGATGACAGAGATGAGGAAATGGAATTTTTACAGCGGGCCCACGACTCGTCTATGCAATTGCTGAATATTATTAATGATATTTTGGACATTGCTAAAATAGAATCCGGCACCTTCTCCATGATGTTAGAAGTAGTTGACATTACCCAGGTACTGGAAGACGCGATTGATTTGCAAGCGGCTCAAATTGAGGAAAAAGGCTTGAAGTTAAGTTTGCCAGAGCCTCACGATCCGATTATTGTTCATGCCGATCCAGAGAAGCTAAAACAGGTGTTTTTAAATGTTTTGAGCAATGCCGTTAAGTTTACAGAGTCGGGCAGCATTAATATATCTGTGCGGCTAGAATCGAGGACTAATTCTGGTAGTTTTAACGGCAGTGCGGAAAGTACGACGAGTCCCAGCGGTCAAAGCGATTGGGTGGTGGTGACAATTAAAGATACGGGAATTGGTATCGATCCCGAACACCAGCAGAAATTGTTTCAACCTTTTGTGATGGCTGATGGTTCTACAACTCGCAGGTTTGGCGGTAACGGTTTGGGCTTGGCTATCTCGCGAAGGATAATGGAATCTATGATCGGAAGCATTACCCTGCACAGCGCGGGGGTGAATCAAGGTACTACGGTGATGATTTCTTTGCCTGTCAATCAGCAGTCAAGTTTTTATTTTCACAGCCCGGACTTAGTAACGGAAAAGGGAAATTTCAAAAGTTGAGGAGTAATTTTCCCAATCTAAAATCTAAAATCTAAAATCTAAAATCTAAAATGGTATTAGGGGCTGTCCGCCGAGTGCGAGGGATTTGCTCAAAGTGCTGAGAATGCGGATTAATTCGACGGAGGCCGCGCCCGAAGAGGTAAGACAGGGGGTATTAGTTTGCACGCATTTGAGGAAGCGATCGCACACTCTCCTCAGCGGTTCTACTTGTTCTAAACTCAACACTTCGCGGTGTCTGAGGCCCGTTGGCTGCGGCGCTAACGCACTTTCACAAGAGTTATTCTCTTCGCCTCCCCAATCTGAATGGCCGCGCTGCACAATCAGGGGAGTTTCTAGCGACATTTCGTCAAAAATCAAGGTTGCCAAACTGCCAACAACTGTTAAGCGCCGCTGTTTGTCGGGATTTAGCCAGCACAGGTGAATAAATGCTTGAAATCCGTCGGGATAGGTGAGAGTTACCCAAACTAAATCTGCTAGTTTTTCTGCAGGATTAGTAGTCAGCAGTGCAGGAGCAAATTGATTTTCAATTTCTGCTGCTTGTTGATTTATTCCTTCTTCCTTGTTCCCTCTTCCTTCTTCCTTCTTCCGACTTCCATCGAACTTCTTCCGACGGACATCGGACTTCGGAAAAACAGTGCCGATCGCCCTTACTTCAATTGGCGTTTGTTCCAGCCAAGTATTGAAAATAGCGATATCGTGAACGGCCAAGTCCCAAAGGGCATCAACGTCATGGCGAACCGGTTCAAAATGGGTGCGCTGGGCGTAACCGTAGCGCAATTTTCCGAGTTGATGGTGTTGAATAATTCTTTGGCCTCGATCGACTGCTGGATGAAACAGATAAGTGTGGTCAACGAAGAGTTGCCGCTGCTGTTTTTCGGCTAATTGACAGAGTTCTATTGCTTCAGTCAGGTTGAGGGCGAGGGGTTTTTCTGCTAAGACGTGGTAGCCTTGTTTCAGCGCTGCTGCTGCGAGGGTGTAGTGTGTTGAAGCTGGAGTAGCGATCGCCACAGCTTGCAGTCCCGGCAAGGCTTGCACTTGAGACCAATTGGTAGCTAAAATCACCGAGGCATCCAGATTAAACTGTTTTTGAACGGCCGCCAATGAATCTCGATTCGGGTCTACCACCGCTAAAACTTCGCTGTTGGGATGTTCGAGAAAGTTGCGAATTAGGTTAACTCCCCAGCGGCCCGCACCCAATACAGCTATTCCGATTTTCATTAATTATAATTTCAAAAATCGCAGAGTAATTATAGCATATTTTGTTATTATTATCTATGTTTTAACTCAAAAAAATCACTGTTGCCTGTTGACTGTTGGCAGTAGTTATTGGTTATTGGTTATGGTAAGCTGCTAAGCTGTTCTACATTTAAATTGTCTGTTAAAAACAATTCCCGGTCTTGTGGGGTGGGCGTCCCGCCCGCGGAGAATCTACAATTTAAATGCGTAAGCTGTCGCGCATTTAAATTGAATCCAGAGACGGGATCTCCTGCCCGTTCCACAATAATTGTAGAAAATTTGACTTTCAAATTAGATGCACAACAGCTTAGCAGCTAACAAATAACAAATAACAAATAACAAATAACTGTCAACTGTCAACTGTCAACTGTCAACTAATTTATTGAAAGCTACCTGAGCCGCTGCTTGTTCGGCCGCTTTGATCGATCGACCTTTTCCCTCTGCTACCAACTTTCCCTGAATGAGAACTTCTGCGGTAAAACGATCCTCCCCGCCCTGCACTGTCCCAGTTTCTTGCACGCTATATTTGGGCAAAGTTTTGTATTTGCCTTGAGTCAACTCTTGGAGAGCAGCTTTGTAGTTTTGGCGGGCAGGATCGCTGCGGATTTCCGCCGCTAGGCGTTGAAAGTGAGAATCTAGCCAAGGGCGAATTAATTCTAACGTCTGGGTACTCAAATAAAGCGCAGCCAGTACCGCTTCCAAAGCATCTGCCAGCCGGGGTTCAGCGCCTGTTTTGTCTGCGGCGGCGCTGCTGGAAACAATTAAATAGCGATCGAACCCGTAACTTTCAGCGATTTTAGCCAGAATGCGATCGCTCACCAAGATCGATCGAATAGCAGCAAATTCCCCCACTGTACAGTCAGGATAAATCTCAAACAACAATTCCGAAGCCGTCAGCCGCACGACTGCATCGCCGACAAACTCTAGTTGCTCGTAATTTGCCTTAGCTGACGCGCTCGCATGAGTTAAAGCTAAATCGAGGAGATGCCATTTTATCGAAGCATTCTTTGGCAGTCCCAATTTTTGAATTAATGTTTCAAGTTGCTTTTGGCGACCCGGATAAATCATACCATTTTAGATTTTATATTTTAGATTTTAGAAGTGGGAATCACGGATTACTATCCGGGTTGGGAGGTTTTCAAAAGTGGCATTATTTTTTTTTACTGGTATCAGATTCATATTAATATTTTTTTTACTTGAAAAACTAAACATTCCTCCGGTTGCTTGTGGTGCACCTTACCCAAAATATTCCTCCGGGTATGCAGTGCACGCCTTTCCCAACATAAAACAGGTCGAAAGGATTTGTTGACCTTATTCCCAAGCGGTAATTTTAATTAAATGGGGGGGGAAAAAGTCGGACATAAGCCGGGTTCTGTTCTCTCCACTGCAAGCAGTTTTCGAGGGCAGTTATCTATCTGGGACGCCTGTTACCAGACGCCTCAAGCGGTACCAAAAAACGGAACTGGTAAAAAACCAACCATAGTCCCTCCGACCTTGCTCCCAACTGGGGTTTACCGAGCCAGCACCTCTCGATGCTGCTGGTGCGCTCTTACCGCACCTTTGCACCCTTACCAAATTAGTTGTTGCTTCCCAGTCAAAAATCCTCAGTTACTTACTAACGAGCAATGACTGCTGACTAATGACTAATTGGCGGTATCTTTCTGTGGCACTATCCTCACGATCGCTCGCACTGGGCGTTACCCAGCAAGTTTGGTTTTTCGGGAGCCCGGACTTTCCTCAGACAAGCTTTCGCTCACCCGCAACCGCCTGCGCCTACTTTTTCCCCAAATTTATTGTACGCGATCGTTCGTCAATCTATTGGGGATTTGAGATTGAAGATTTTAACTTGTCGCCCACTTAATTTGGACATTTGTGTTTATTCAAACTCCTGTACGGTGGGCCCGAAAGCCCGCCCAACAATTAAATTTCCATGCAACTCCCCTTACAATCACTCACGGATGAATCAGGAGGATGGAAATTTGGGGCACTATGATGCAAGGATTTATGGCACGGATTCAACTAGGGGCAGGAAACCTTTTTACCTAACAGGATTTTGAATTCTTCAATCTTCAATCCTAAATCTCAAATCTTCAATTCGGTTACTTTAAGGAGTCATCTTTGATAGTAGAAAAATTATCAAACCAGCCGCGCCGCCAGAAGAAGTAAACTAAACCAGAGGCGATCGCTAGCATCATTGCCCAACAAAGCGGATAGCCAAAATACCAATTCAGTTCCGGCATATTCAAGGGCGATTTCTCTGTATTGAAATTCATCCCGTATACTCCCGCCACAAAAGTGAGAGGAATAAAGATACTAGAAATTACTGTCAGCAACTTCATGATTTCATTCATTTTATTGCCAACCGATGACAGATAAACATCCATTAAACCCGAAGACAGCTCTCGATAGGTTTCCACCATATCCATCACCTGTACTGTGTGATCGTAACAGTCGCGCAGGTAAATTCGCACTTCGGGAGTAATCAAATCACTGCTATCTCGAATTAAAACATTAATTGCATCCCGCTGCGGCCAAATGGCGCGGCGCAGCGTCAGCAATTCTCGCCGGATTTTATAAATTTTTTCCAGGGTTCTGCGGGTGGGGTTCACCACCACTTCATCCTCTAGTTCTTCAATCCGCTCTCCGTACATTTCTAATACAGGGAAGAATCCATCTATAATAGAATCTAACAGACTATAAGCCAGATAATCTGCTCCGTGTTTGCGAATAATTCCTTGTCCTTTACGAATGCGATCGCGCACTGGTTCAAAACAATCATAGTCCGGTTCTTCCTGAACAGTTAACAGGTAATGCTTGCCCAAAATCAAACTTACTTGTTCTTTATGAAAAGTATCTAATTCTGGATGCAGCATCACCATCCAAGCAATAATTAAAATGTGCTCTTCATAGTCTACTACTTTCGGTCGCTGGGGAACATTAACTACATCTTCCTGAGCCATTAGGTGCAAATTAAATACTTCGCCCATTTGTCGCCAGGTTTCTTTGTTTCCCAATCCCAACATATCAACCCAAGAAACAGATTCTGTATCTAAATACCCAGCAGCTTTTTGAGGATTTGCCAAGTGGGCGCGAGTAGCTGCTGTGTCGCAATAGTCAATTAATACAATCTCGGGAGGCGGCGCATCGGGTTCTAAGTCGAGAGTTCCCGGCGGAGCCCCCTGATCGTCATAAAAATAGTCAACATAGGAATCATCATCATCATCTTCTTCTTTAACTTGTTTTGCAACGGGACTAGAAGTATGTATGCTTTTGTAGACCATGCTAATATTCCTGACTTTTAGAACCTTTAATTAGATTATCATTTTTCTGGTGCAACTACCAATTACCAATGACTAATTACCTCTGCCGAATTGGAATCTCGATCGCAAATTCAGTTCCCTCTCCCGGCGCGGAAATGCACTGCAGCGTCCCTCCGTGTCTTTCCACCACAATCTGATAGGAGATAGACAGTCCCAAACCTGTACCTTTGCCTACTGGTTTAGTAGTAAAAAACGGGTCAAATACCCGACACTTAACAGACTCTGCCATGCCAGACCCGTTATCTGAAATTACGATCGCCACCCGATTATTCTCCAGCACCTCCGTGCGAATCCGAATCCACGGCAATGCGGCGCAACTTAAAGGTAAACTAGCAAAATCTTGCCGTTCCTCTTCCGAATAACTCGGCAATTCTAACTTCCTATGCCTGACATCTGCTAAAGCATCAATAGCATTATTTAAAATGTTCATAAACACTTGATTTAACTGTCCCACGTAGCACTGTATCTGCGGCAATTTCCCATATTCTTTAACTATTTGAATATTACGATTTCTGCCATTTTCTTTAATTTTGTGTTGCAAAATTAACAGAGCGCTGTCTATTCCCTCGTGAATATTAACACGCTTAATATCTGATTCTTCCAGGCGCGAAAAATTACGCAAAGATAGAACTATTTGGCGAATTCGCTCGGCTCCGGTTTGAATTGAATTCAGCAGGTGCGGGAAATCCTCTTTCATGAATTCCAGTTCTATTTCTTCTGCCAAAGCTTGGATAACAGCAACAGGTTCCGGGTAATGTGCGCGGTACAAACTGCACAGTTCCAGCAAGTTTCTGGCATACTCACTAGCGTAAGTGATATTACCGTAAATAAAACTGACAGGATTATTTATTTCGTGAGCAATTCCCGCCACTAGCTGTCCCAAACCAGACATTTTTTCCGCTTGAATTAGTTGAGCTTGAGTCCTGCCTAATTGTTTCAATGTTTGCTCTAGTTGGCGATTTTTATGTTTTAATTGAGCTTCCGCTTGTTTGCGCTTGGTAATATTGCGGGCGAGAATAATAATCTGATCTGAATTAAACGGCAACAGTCGGGCTTCATAAGTTTTTTCTCCTTCCGACATGGAAAGCGAATATTCTATATCGATTGAAGTTCTTGTTTCGGAAATTTCAAAGATTGCTCGGGCAAATTTACAGGCGACATTGTGTGGCAATATGTCTGTGATTCGTTGACCGATAAACTGTTCTGGAGGTAAGTATAAACTAGAAGAAGTTCCTGACAAATAATCCACGATTATACCGTCAGCATCTAGTCGAAAATACAAATCAGGCAAAGCGCGAAAAACTGCTTCTAACTCTAAAGTTTTTTGGCGCAATGCTTCCTCGGCGTAGTAGCGATCGCTAATATCAACAATCACCCCATCCAAACAGCAAACGTTCCCATCTGCGTCGAACACAGGAGAACCTTTATCCCACACCCATTTAACCGTCCCGTCTGCTGCTAGCAAGCGGTATTCCAAGTTATAAGACTCTTTGTTTTCTATTGCTTGCCGAATAGTGGCTTCTACTTTTACCAAATCTTCCGGATAAATAATGCTAGCAAAAGTCCTACCTCCCCTGTTCAAAGGCGAAATAAAATCCCCAGCAGGGTAGCCCGTTAGTAAGTAAACCGCATTGCTAATAAAACTTGTCGAAAAATCGCATTGCCAGCGATAAACCACTCCCGGAATATTCGCTACCAAAGACCTAAATCTGGTTTCGCTACGGCGCAAAGCTGCTTCCGATTCATGGCGTTCTGTAATATCGCGAGCGAACGCTAGCACTGCAAATACATTACCTTCAGCGTCGCGCAGGGGAAGTTTTTGGGTATCAAAAATATGTACTGAACCGTCAGCAATAGTTGCCGGATCGCAGGGATTGTGGATGATTTCGCCTGCCAGTACAGCAGAATCGTCTGTGCGGAAGCCTCGGATATTTTTGGCAGAATTTCCAAACACCAGCTCTACTGAAAACCCTAAGTCTAAATCGGATTTGCCAATTATTTCTTCTACTGTTTTGCCGATCGCTTTAGCAAAACTCCTGTTGACCAAAATATAGCAAAAATTTTTGTTTTTGGCAAAAATCCAGTCGCTGGTTTTGTCTATTACTGTACGCAGGAGTTGTTCGGAACGTTCGGTTTTTTCCAAAGACGCCTGCAGTTCTAGTTCTAGGCGCTTGCGAGCAGTAATGTTTTCAAAAGCAACACCGACGCAGTTGTTGGGTAATGGAAAAGCTTTAATAGAAAAAGCGCGAGTTATTCTGCCGCCTTCATCGCAGTCAATATCTTCAAGTTCTACGGCTTTCTGGGTGCGAATTACCGAAGCAAATGCTTGGGGAATGTTTTTCGATCGCAGTTGGGGAAAAATCTCGTCGATTGTCATTCCCAAAACGTCGGCCATTTCTAACCCGGTAAATAGGGTAGCTGCCGGATTGGAGGCGATCGCCCTGAGAGTGCTGTCATCGTCTATATTTTCTAAATGGTAGACGTACAAACCAATTTGCATATTCTCGACAATTTGGTCGTAGAGGCGCACGCTTTCGTCTACCTGCCTGCGTTCGGTGATATCTTCAGTAATCCCCAAAACGTACTGGGGACGGCCTGCGGCGTCGAGAATGGGCACTTTGCGGGTGTGCAGTATTCTCATACCTTTGTGGCGAGTTTGGATCGGCTCTTCGGCTATGTCTTTAACAGTAGATTGGTTGCGATCGCCGGTCAGTATTTCCCTGTCTTGAGCAGTAAAAACATCAGCTTGTTCTTTGGGGTAAATATCGTAGTCATTTTTGCCGATCGCCTCTTGAGAAGTAACACCTGCGATCGTTTCCCCTGCTTTATTCCACAGCACAAATTTCAGCGAAGAAGCATCTTTAGCAAAAACTCCCACCGGCAGATTTTCTACTACGGAATTCAGAAACCCTCTAGCTGATTTTAATTCAGCTTCTGCACGCTTGCGTTCGATGCCTAAAGCGATGACATCGGCAACCGATGCTAAAGTTTCCTGAAAGGGTGCTGTCAGCGGCTGGCAACTGATAATTACCATGACTCCCACCAGCCGTTCTTCGACTATCAAAGGGTAGCCTGCGAAGGTAATAATTTGCTTGGGTATTGGGCAATTTGTCGGTTTTTGACTGGTGTTGATAATTGCTAATTCGGAACTTTGCACCTCTGTTGCTTTTGCGGATTCTTCCTCTGGGAACCCAAAATTGTTCAGTTCAAATCCGCAGTCAAATTCCGGTTTTTGCTGTTTGGCGATCGAGTTAACCTTACTTTCAATAAACCTAGCGCGATCGTCTGTGCGACTGTATATTTCCGAGGATGCTTGCAATTCCCAAAGATTATGTTGAGAGTTGAAAGTCCAAATTTCAGCCGAAGCGACATCGAGATTCCGCACCATTGCCTCGCAGCAGGGAAGCAGGATATCTTGAGGGTGTTTGGTGAGGGCAATACCCACATCGGCTACCATTGCTGTGAGGCGAGAAGCTTGGGCTTTTTCTGCTTCCAACCGTTTGCGATCGGTGATATCTTCCACCAAAGAAAGCACGGTAAAAGTGTCGCCGCTGCGAATAATTGAGTTGAACCAGCGACACCAAATTACCTGTCCGCTTTTAGTATAGTTGCGGTTAATTGAAGTATTGCCTCTGCCTGTGGCTAGTTCGAGTTCGATCGCGCTTACAGCCTCTCTATCTTCTTCGCAAACCAAATCTAAATCGCCGAACTGCTTGCCCATCATATCATCGGCTGTCCAGCCCAAGATTTCTTCAGCGCGTTTCGACCACTGAACGATCCGAAAATCTTCATCCCAGCCCACCATTGCCAGGGGACTGTTAGCTGCATTCAACCACAGTAAATGGTTCGATCGGCGCAACTGTTGAGTTTTCTGCTGCTGCCAGCGGTAATGCCTGGTGATATCTCTACCGACGCCCAAAACCCGCATCTGCTTGCTAGAGGCATCCACCGCTGGCGTGTAAGCAGTTTCGTAAATTTTCATCGCGCCGTCTGCCGTCGTCACCTCATGAATTGCCAGCCGTTTTTCCCCGGTTATAAATACTTGTTGCAGGCAAGAATCAATCTGCAAAATTATATTTTTGACAGCATCATTATTGGGATATAATTTTAATAATTCCTGATTAGTTTTGTTGACTATTTCAGCAGGCTCCAATCCCATCCAAGCAGCAGCAACAGGATTGATCGATAGGTAATTTTGCTGTCGATCGCACTCTAGGAAAGCATCAACAGAGTTAGAGAAAAAAGACTGAAACGAGTTGATAACTTCCTGCATGGGTATTTTTTCATGAGAAAAGCTTAGTATTGTGGAAACCTCGTGTCTTTAGACTCATATGTTGCACCATTTTCAATAAGCTTTTATGGGCGGGCAGGATGCCCACCCCACAAGAAATTAACTCTTCGCTTCACAGGCATCTTACCTGTTCTTGAGAATGGTGCAAGATGTGAGTAGATCGATCGAGGAAACACGCATCAGGCAGTTTTAACCGCCTTGAATATTGATTATTGCTACAGGGGGCTACTTGGTCGCTTGGTACTTTTGCGATCTATTTTCAACGGAACAATTACCGTTGCCAATATTTCACGGGCAATCGCATAGCAGCTTGGGCTTACACCCATATTTTCGATCGCCTAATCAGTTAAAACCATAGCTAGTCAACTCTCTCTTTTGATTAGGGCATAAAGCCCCATATCTTCAGAGCGGGGTGCTGACTTGCTTAAGCTGTAAAATTTTCCTAAAGTTAGTTTAACTGATATCTTGCACCATTGTCAGCAACAGGCTGTCCGGGCTGTGAAGCGAGAAAATTTATACTTTGTGGAACAGGTCGGAAAGCCTGTTCGTAAAAGGCTAATTGAGAATGGTGCAACATATAAGTTTAACCCACTCAAATCTTTTTGGGTACTGTACTGCTGCGTTTCCCGGTGCAATTTTTGGCGCTGTTCCCTATAATACAAAAATTTTAAAGCAATAGTATTTTTGGGAATATAGCTTAATTACACCAAATGCTCTTTTTTTAAACCAAACCCAGCGGAGACAAAAGCGAGATGGAGAGACGGGGAGACGGGGATGCGGGCAGGGGTTAATCCACAACCTGCGAGAAAAATGGTTAAGAAATGCCGGACAGCTTACCGATTCCCAATTTCCGATTTGGTAATCTGAAAGCGGTTTGGCAGTACGCGAAGCAAAGAACGCAAGCCGTGCAAAGCCATGTAACATAAAGATTGCGATATTTTTCTATGTAATATGGAACTATTAGATACCTTGATTGTGGGTGCGGGTATTAGCGGTTTGAGTTTGGCGCACGCACTTCACAAGGAAGCAACGAGTGCATCGCCGCTGAAGATTTTAGTCGCTGAGAGTCAGGGACGTGTGGGCGGGAACATCACGACTGTGACAGCAGAGGGGTTTCTCTGGGAGGAGGGCCCGAACAGTTTTTCGCCGACGCCGGAATTGATGAAGTTGGCTGTGGATGTGGGATTGAAGCAGGAGTTGATTTTTGCCGATCGCAAATTGCCTCGTTTTGTGTATTGGGAAAATAAGCTGCAACCGGTGCCGATGACTCCACCGGCGATGATTCAGTCTCAGTTGCTGAGTTTTCCGGGGAAACTGCGGGCGTTGTTCGGGGCTTTGGGGTTTGTCGCGCCGGCAATGGGCGATCGACTTTCGCAGCAGGGTAACGAGGAAACAGTTTCTCAATTTTTCCGCCGTCATCTCGGTACGGAAGTGATGCAGCGGTTGGTGGAACCTTTTGTTTCTGGGGTTTATGCCGGCGATCCGCAACAACTTAGCGCGGCGGCGGCTTTTGGCCGGGTAGCCAAGATGGCTGATGTGGGTGGCGGGCTGGTGGCGGGGGCGCTGCTTTCTGCTAAAAACAGACCGAAGAAAATGCCTGCAGACCCGAATGTTCCTAAAACTAAGCCGGGGGAGTTGGGTTCGTTCAAGCAGGGGTTGAAGGCTTTGCCAGAGGCGATCGCTGCTAAGTTGGGCGATCGAGTGAAACTCAACTGGCACTTGACTCGCCTCCAGCGCACAGAACGCGAAACTTACATTGCTGAATTCTCGACGCCCGACGGACAGCAGGAAGTTGAGGCGCGCACCGTGGTTTTGACAACGCCCGCTTACGTTACAGCCGATTTGTTGCAACCTCTGGAACCGCAAGTTAGCAGCGCTTTACAAGCTTTTACTTATCCTACGGTTGCCTCCGTTGTCTTAGCATACCCGCAGTCGGATGTCAAGGGTAAATTAGTGGGTTTTGGAAATTTAATTCCGAGGGGGCAGGGAATTCGCTGTCTCGGGACGATTTGGACATCGAGTTTATTTCCCGATCGCGCGCCTGCAGGGTGGCAAACTCTCACCAGTTACATCGGCGGGGCAACAGACTCGGAAATTGGCAATCTCGACTCAGAACAAATCGTTCGGGAGGTACACCGAGATTTGTCTCGGATTTTGCTGAAACCAGATGTGCCACAGCCAAAAGTTTTAACGGTGAAGCTGTGGAAACGGGCGATTCCTCAGTACAATTTGGGGCATTTCGATCGCCTGCAACAAATCGATGAGGGCTTAAAATCTTTGCCTGGAGTGTATTTGTGCAGCAACTACGTTGGCGGAGTGGCTTTGGGAGATTGCGTGCGAAGGGGTTTCGATCGTGCGCGAGAAGTGGGCGAGTATTTGCAGAAGAAACAATCAGATACTCGATCGATCTGAATTCTTGTGTGGGGAGGGCGGGTTTACAAATATCGAGTATGTTAATCCGAGATATTGGTGAACCCGCACCTACAGCCTTCTGCCTTCATATCCGCTGCCCAATGCCGAATGTTATTAGGTTGTGGGTTCAAACTTGTAACCCACGCCTCGGACGGTTTGAATCATCGAAATTTGATTGGCATCTGGTTCAATTTTGCGGCGAATTTGACCGATATGGACATCCACCACGCGATCGGCTCCTACATACTCGTAGTCCCACACTTCATGCAGCAATTCCGATCGCCTCCACACGCGACCGGGTTTGCTGGCCAAACAGTACAGCAGGTCGAATTCTAAAGCAGTCAAAGCAACTATCTGACTGCCGAGAATTACCTCGCGGCGAACCGGATCTATTAGTAGCTCTCCAAAAGTAAGAGTTTGTTGTTCGGCGGGAGTAACAATGCGTTTGCGCTTCAAAATTGCTGCAACGCGAGCTCCAATCTCTACAAGACTAAAAGGTTTAGTAATGTAGTCGTCAGCACCTTCGGCAAACCCTTTCATTTTGTCAGCTTCATCGGTTCGGCTCGTCAGCATCAACACAAACACGCCCGTGCGTCTTTGCATTTCTTGACACAGTTTGTAGCCAGTTGTATCAGGTAAATTTACATCTAGAACTACTAAGTCAGGATTGAGTTGCTCAAATAATTCCAGACCAGTCCGACCGTCCTCGCCAGACTCAACTTGATAACCTTGCTGGCTCAAAAAACGGTGAATTAAATTTCGGATTGCCGGGTCGTCATCAACCACAAGGATTTTTACAGGGGCCATGACCACAAGTTTGCTTGAAGAATTAGGCAAGAATATTCAGCCATAATAATAGAAAACTGGATACAAATCTCGAAAAAATTGAGCTTTTAATAGTTATAGCCCTATTTATAACCTACGCAAAATTTCAGGCAATAAATCTCCAGGAACTTTGGATAAGGCTAAATTTTGGCCTGGCAGCCCACATTCACTATAGAAAGCTCTAATCGTTTTGACAATATAGCTCAATGCTGTTTGCCGGGAATCAGCCGCTTGGGAGTTTGCCGCGGCTTGCAAGTTGAGTTTATCCCCATATGTTAACCCTTTGTCATTGAGATGTTGTCCCCATTCGGCGCACACTTGCAACTGGTGGTGCAGTGCTGCTTCTAGATGGCTTGTCTGTGCGACTTTGTTAGCGGCGAAATCTGGGTCGGTGGCTAGTTGATAGTGGGCTAGTCCGAGATTGTTGCGGGCGGCCAAGGCGTCAAAGGTGAGTTTGGTTCGATCGATCTCTCCGGCGATATCCAGGGCGGCTTCGTAGGCGGTAATCGCCTGCTGCAATGATTCCGTCCGCGCCTGTTTCTGCTGGAAGTGGTTCGCCAAATGCCAATAAGCGGTACCGAGATTGTTGTAGGTGGCGGCGGCTGCTGCGGGTACTAATTCTCGGGTGCGGTATTTCAATGCTTCGCGGTAGGCGGAAATCGCCCTGACTAGCAGGGCTTCTGAGGGTGCGTGCTGGGCGAGGTTCCAGCAGGCGGTACCGAGGTTGTTTTGCACTCCGGCATAGTTGAGGGGTTCTCGTTCGGGACTGTAACAGGAGAGGGCTTGGGTGTAAGCTGCGATCGCGCTTTTGAGATATACGATCGGCTCACCATCTTGGGCTAAATTCCAGTATGCTGTCGCCAAATTATTCTGAGCAGCAGCGTACTGCTGGGGCTCCACGGCGGGGTCTAGATCCAGCAGCGCTTGTTGGTAAGCTGCAACTGCGTGCTGCAAGTTCTCTGTCTTGTCTCGATAGCGGGCTAAATCGGCCGAGGCGATTCCCAAATTTTTGTTTAATCTAACGCGGGTTTGGGGTACGGTTTCGGCATCTGTTCGGTTCAAACCTTCAAGGTAGAGGGCGATGCTGCGTTCAAGACAGGATACCGGATCTGAGGCGTTATGCTGCGTGCGATCGCGCGACAGCATCCAGTAGAGAGTGCCGAGATCGTTGAGCAGATCGGAAATTGGCGGTAGGCTGGTGGACTCCTGGGCGTACTGAGTTAAATTTTCTGTCAATTGGGCAATCAGCCGCGCGCATTCTTCAGTTAGCGGTCGATTTTGCTGGGAGTTGCTGTCAACTTCGAGATACGCAATCACTTGTTCGATCGCGCGAATGGCGATTGTCAGGTTTTGCTCTGAAACGTCTCCGCCCAGAATGCGATCGCGGTAGTAATTTCCCAAACCGTGATAAGCCAAAGCCAATGCTTCGGAACTACACTGATGTTCTTGCAGCAGTTCGATATATTGCAGGGTTTGCAGCGGCAGAAAATTCTCCTCTGATGCGGGATTATTTTCGGCTTCCACATCCTCAGAAGCCGCTGCTAGCACCAAATCTGCCAGTTGGACGGATTTAGAATCTGGCGCTGGGGACGGAGGATGGGAAACTGGAGATGGTTCGTCATCTGCCAGTTGGACGGATTTAGAATCTGGCCCTGGGGACGGAGGATGGAAAATTGGGGATGGTTCGTCGGGAATTGGGGATGGTTCGTCGGGAATTGGGGATTGTCCAGACAAAGAAGATATTAAAAGTTTGTTGCCAAAGTCTCCGCTGTCCCGCAGGTTTCGCAAGTCTCCCGAGTTCCCGAAGTCATCAAAGTGCCCGAAGTCTCCCTTAGCTGGAGTTGGTTCGCCTTCAAACTCAAATACTCCGGTTCGCCAGTGCCAAAATTCCGGGGCCGATTGCTCGATCGAACTCAGCCAGGGGCGCGACACCCACAGCAACAGAGTAGACTCGCACATTTGCAGGTTTGCTTCGATGTCCCTCAAATAGCTCAGGAACGACCACTGCACGGCTGCTGACTGCCTGGTCAGGTGTTCGGCCCCGAGAATTTGAAAACCCGGCAAAGGGCTGTAGCTGCCCCTGTTTTGCGGCGGTGGGTGTTGGGTCAGCCACGCGGCGATCGAAGCCCAAGGATTTGGATCGCTCAAGTCGAGTTCCAAACTGACAAATCGGGGGTAGTCGATCGGGGAGCGAGGATCTGAGCCTGCGCTCTCTGCGGCTAATTCTGCCTGCAAGCGGGCTGCCAGACAGTCCCGCAACCACAAGTCGTCGCAGGCGGCAATAAAAATTTGACGGCGTAAATTGAGGTCGATCGCCTGTTTTAAGCGTTGGTAGATCAGCTTGTTCGAGCTAGAAACTTTTTGGGAAGGAATAGACATCAGGAGCAGCCGATTTTAGAATTTAGATTTTAGGTTTTAGGTTTTAGATTTTGGATTGTAGATTTTAGATTGTAGAGTTGAGAGTTGAAATCTCGATCGCTCATAACTCACAACTAAGCCCCGAAGGCAGTCAATCGATTTGAGATTTGAGATTTGAGATTTTAGATTGAAGCCTTGACTTGCGCGAGATAAATACGTTCGGCTCTTTATCGGATACAGGTTTTTTATTTATCCACGGATGAATCCGGGGGCTTGTATCCTGGATGCTTGATTGTCAATCGCACCGGTGATGACTCAAGGATTGTAGATTTTCAATTGGCAATTTTATGTGGGTGACGAACCCGTGTTAGTATTTGCAACCCAAGTCCCTGAACCCAACAGCCAAGAGGAAAACACCAAATTTCTGCTGGTCTTATTTAGCTTTCCAGCTCGCTTGGCACGCTTCAGGATTGTCGCAACTACCTGCTTTGTATTGAAACACAAAAACCATGTTTCCCTTGGTGGAAAAACATGGTTTGTTGAAGGATTATTTAAAATTGCGATTTGAAGCAGCTTTGAGTCTGGGCCCAGCTTTTAGACGGAAGCAGCCACGAACACCAAACCAGCGACCAACATGGCTGCTGCAATTCCCATGATGATATAGTTCCGTTGCTGATTTTTGTTGGGAGGTACGGCTTCATACACCTTTGGCTCTTTAGCAAAGTTGTTCAGGCGTCCATCGTCATCTTTGATGTAAGGCATCAGTCACAATCCTTAATATTTTTGATGTTTACAACTCTACCAAAAAAGCGCCCAGGAAAATTCGGCCATTTATTTGGAGGTGACAGTGCCTGTTTGGGGAGAAGAGGCGATCGCGTAATCTTTGATCGGCATTCTGCCTGCTAAGTACGCCATCCGCCCCGCTTCTGCTGCCATTCCCATTGCTTTTGCCATTGCCGGGGAATTTTGGGCATTGGCGATCGCCGAATTAATCAACAGTGCATCGGCTCCCATTTCCATTGCTCGGGCTGCTTCGCTGGGCGTTCCGATCCCCGCATCGACTACCACAGGAACCTTCACCGTGTCAATAATTATTTGAATGTTGGCGGCATTGTTGATCCCTTGTCCCGAACCGATGGGCGAACCTAAAGGCATGACTGTCGCACAACCGACTTCTTCGAGGCGTTTTGCCAGCAAGGGATCGGCATTGATGTAAGGCAAAACGGCAAAACCTTCTTTGACTAATTGTTCTGCAGCTTCCAAAGTGCCGATCGGATCTGGCAGCAAATATTTAGCATCGGGAATCACTTCTAATTTGACAAAATTATTGTCTTCTTGCCCTAAAAGTTTTGCCATTTCCCGGCCCAAACGAGCTACTCTAATCGCCTCATCCGCAGTTTGACAACCGGCAGTATTTGGCAGCATCCAAATTTTAGTCCAATCGAGAGCCTCTGCCAATCCTTCATGCCCCGGAGCATTTGTTTGCACTCGCCGCACCGCGACGGTAACAATTTCGCACCTGCTAGCGTTGACACTTTGCTGCATTTCTGCAATGCTGCGATATTTTCCCGTCCCCGTCATCAAGCGAGAATGAAAAGTTTTGCCAGCAATTACCAGAGGTTTGTCTAAAGGTGGCGTTGCTGTGTCTACTGGATAGCCAAAAATACTGTACTCAAGTGCCTCTTCCCAGTTTTTTCTGCCACCCATCATCTCTTCAAGCTGCCAACCTTCTTTTATGGTTAGATCGTCGCGGGTAACAGCATATAAAATTTGGCCTACAGTAATTAGTTTAGCATCTCGCGGCATATTATTTTTCAACCCGCACTCTACGATTTCTTTAAATTCGCTGAAATGGTCTTCCATTTTGCCAGTCTTCCCTTGTAATGATTTGAATTTGTTTGCTGTTGGCAACAAAAAATATTTGTTGAATCTGGTTTTGGGATACCCAAAACAGACCTTGTTTGATGCCAGCGTTGATTTTCCAGACATCGTAATTTTCTCGGTTGATGTGAAAAATCACTACTGATGCACCTTGATTTTTTGCCCTGCTGATTCCTTCTTGAACTCGATACCTGATGTTCCTCGTAGATTCTGTCAACTCCTTAAATTCGCAAATCTCACCGTCTATCTCAGCATCTGGCGTTCTCACACCCTCTGCTGCTTGCTCGCTCAAAATTCTAACTCTCTTCCCTATTTTAGCCAAAACTTCAGCCAGAAAGATTTCCGAATTATTAAGATTATGTTGTTGGTGAATTAGCACAAATCCGCCAGCCATCTCATCAAAATAATATCGCCGATATTCTGGTTCTGCATTTTCGTAGATGGCTCTGCTTGTTTCGATATATTCTGAATTCACCGTTATTATACTGTCAATAGACTCCGAGCGGGTAGAGTTAAAGGTATGAAATCAACTGTTGAGCAACTGGCTAAAATTGGAATATTTACCAGCTTAAACCAAACTGAATTAGAGCGATTGCAAGAACATACAGCAATTCGGAGTTACCGACAGGGAGAAGTTGTGATGTATGAGGGCGATCGCATCCCCGAAAAATTATACACTCTTTTGAGCGGTTCTCTGCGGGTTGCAAAAACAGCGGCGGCGGGCAAAGAAACAATTCTCCGCACTTTATTTCAGGGAGATATTTTTGCCGCACCTGCTTTGCTAGGCAACGGCATTGCCCCCGCAACGGTGACTGCTGAAACTGATGTCGAAGTTCTTACCACAGAACGGGAAGTTTTGCTAGCAGCAATTCGGGAAAATCCCGAGATTGCCTTGCGAATATTGGCGGTTTTTAATCAGCGGTTGCAGCAACTGCACGATACCGTGCACGGTTTGGTGTCGGAAAGGGCGATCGTGCGGCTGGCCCGATTTATTCATTACTTTGGCGTCGAGCAAGGTACGAAGATTGCGGATAATAGTGTATGTTTAGAAAAACGTTTTCCCTACTATCAAATTGCTCGCACTATTGGAATTACCTACGAAGAATGCGTGCGCTTGTTTAAGAAACTCAAGCCGTTTGTATCCTACAGTCGAGGCGGTAAGATTATTGTATTGGATTGGGAAAAATTGGAGGATATCGCCTCGGGAAATGAAATAGACTAAATGTTAAAATCCCAATTCTTGTAGGGACGGGTTTCACAAATACTATTTGACTGCAACTTACTATCTATATAAACCCGCCCTGCCACAACTGTGAACCGGGGCGGGTTTATGAGATTATTGATTTTAGGCAATTAGCATAGGTAAAACCCGCCCCTCAAGCAATATTTAGGGAATTAATTAGCCTCGGAAAGTGTCAAAATAAACGCCAAATTTTCTTCGGCTTTCAAAGCGTGAAGAGCTTGACCTGGCATGAAGACAAATACCCCCTGTTCCAAAACAATATCCTTGCCTTCCAAAGTCAAAATACCCTTTCCTTCTATGACATTAACTGTGGCATTCCGTGCCGAAGAGTGTTCCGAAATTTCCGTTCCTGCAGCCAGACAAAATAAACTGTACTGACAATTCTTGTCTTTGACTAAAATTTTGTTCAGAACTCCGGCGGCGGGATATTCAATTGCGTCTCGGAGTTGGATTGCTGAAGATTGTAGCGGTAAAAGAGTAGTAGTCATAGTTTTTGACAATTAATTAATTTGGTCACAAGTCCCCGGATTTATCAGTGGCTTCACTTTCTTCAATCGAAAATCGCAAATCGCAAATCGCAAATCGATTGACTCGGTTAAGATTGTTTTTTAGCAGACATAACGATGTAGCCTAGATCCTGTTGGTAATGCTGGAAAACTCGACGCATTGCTAAGATACGATCGCGAATTTGCGATCGACTTAATATATTCCACAAAATCCGCACAGTACCCACAAACCCTTCATCTTGCAGCATTCGCGACAAGTTGAGGAGCCCCATCGCCCCGGTTTGACACTTTTCTACTTGCAAACCCGCGTTTTGGCAAACAGCAATCCAGCCAGACTCAGACAAAGGCGTTGAATTGACGCGAATCACTTCTGATAAAGCTTTGTGAATTTCAGATTCTCGGTTTTTAACTAAAAGTTCGTGAGAGAGAAACTTGCCGCCGGGTTTTAAACGATCGCAAATTCCCGATACAATTTTAGCTTTCCCCGACGGCGACTGCATTGTCAGGATAGCTTCAGCCAACACCCAATCAAACTGTTGGGAAATCCGATCCAAGTGAAAAATATCTCCTTCCACAATTTCCACTCGATCGCTCAAACCGGCTGCTGCAACATTAGCACGAGCGCGGGCCACACTCTCGGGATTTTTCTCAACTCCCACTACTTTTACCCCAAAACGTTCAGCAAGGGCGATCGAAGTATATCCAAAACTAGCAGCCAACTCCAAAACAGTCTCCCCAGGCTGAAAATCCGCCCATTCAAATAACTGTTCCGTAGCAAGTTTCCCCCCCGGCCTCAGCATTTTCTTGCCAGCCGCCGCGAGCACTTGATGTCCCGGTGCAGTCTTAAAATTCAGAGCAGTATTGGTCATTGAATTGACCTCCTATTTAACCTTACTCTCAGTTTGCCAAATTCTCCCAAATCTTTCTATGATCTAGCTCATATTCAAATTATCGCAGGCTGACGAACCCTACAATATCGGGAATGATACTCGACATCACTTCGTGAATTAGAGTTTCTGGGGTCATACAATTAGGGCTAAAATAGCTAAGGTTTCGGTTTCGATCGGGACTTATTCAGGGTTGAGCGCCGCACTTCTTCAACTTGACTGACTTGAAAAATTAGGGTAAATTGTTGACCCATTTCTTTTTCGACAAATGCTTCTAAAAGCTGCACCTGTTTGGGTGTCAAAGCTTCGCTGCTGCGAACAATCAGACGAACCTCCGGCGGTTTTGTCAACCAGTTAGTATCAGTTTTAATCAGTTCCACTCGTTGAAAAGTGATAGTTCGGTTAAGCAACGCCCGCTTCAGACTGGCTTCGAGTTGCGCTTGCTCGATCAATTCCGCAAAACTCACGCCCAGAGGAATTACAAGTATAGCCGTCAATGCTAGCGCCCACAAGAGGGCTTTACCGGCGCGATGCAGGGGGGTGTAGCCGGCCATTAAAGAAGTTAGCATACAGGAGAGAGTAATCCCCAGCAAATTAGTAAGATATAGGAGGCTGGCTCCCAAACTGAGCGACCAATTAGCTTGAGATAAGCCTAAACCAATAACACAAATTGGCGGCATGAGAGCGACGGCGATCGCAGTTCCCGCCAGAGTAGCAGAAACTTTGGGCTGAACTTTCGCATAGCCGCTGATTCCCCCAGCGGCGATCGCAATTCCCAAGTCTAGTAATGTAGGTTTAGAACGAGCTAAAACTTCGCTCCCAAAGTCGGGAATTTGTACCAAAGCGCCCAAAAAACAAGCTAGAAAAATTGCTAGCACCGTCCCGACTGCTAATGCAACTAAACCTTTGCGGAAGATGAGAACGTTACCTTCTACCGCTCCAAATGCTAACCCTCGGATTGGCAACATCAGAGGCGCAACGATCATGGCACCGATAATGACGGCCGCACTATTGGCAAGCAGTCCAAAGGTGGCGATTATACAGGAACCGAGAATTAAGACAAGATAGTTAATATCTAGGGTTGATTCTTCCAACAAGTCAACTCGTATTTGCTTGAGATGCTCTCGAGGAATCCTGCTCCTGGTGAAATATTTAAGACGATCTCGAATATTGTTGAGCAAAATAATCTCCTTAAGTCGGGGGCTTGGATCCGTCAAACGATTTTAGATTTTAAATTTTAGATTTTAGATTCTAGATTTACTCCACAGATTTTAGATTTTAGACTCGATATTTTAGATTCGATATTTTCAATTTACTCCACAGATGAATCTGGGAGGTTGAACAAGAGTCTAAAATTTGGGGCGGCTCACGACAAGAGTCGGGGGATCCTATCCGCATGCAGGTGCGAGCAAAAGAATCAAAATCCCAGCCAGCAATTTTTCGAGGATGTCCCAGAATCCGAAAGCAATTGCCGCGCCACTAATACCCAGCAGTTGCATAAAATCCCCTGCCTTGAATGACGGGATGGCGATGAATGACGCGATCGGCAATAATTGATTTATAATCAAGATATATAGTCCACCCCAATAATACCGAATCATGCTCGCAGAAGCAAACGCGACACTTTGGCCTAGTCTAATTACTGTTTCAGCATTAATTCTCTACTTCGTTGTTACCATCAACGTCGGCAGAGCGAGATTCAAATACAAAGTTTCTCCCCCGCAGATGACAGGAAACCCAGACTTTGAGCGAGTGGTGCGAGTTCAGCAAAATACCTTAGAGCAAATGATTCTATTTTTGCCCTCGCTGTGGCTGTTCTCGCAATTTATCAGCCCAATTTGGGGCGCCGGTATCGGCGCAGTTTGGATAATTGGACGCATTTTGTTTGCTTGGGGTTACTATCAAGCTGCCGAAAAAAGAGCGGCAGGGTTTGGCATTAGTACCTTAGCTACTTTAGCTTTACTTGGTGGGTCTTTAACTGGCATAATTATGTCGCTGCTGAAGGTTTGAGCGTAGCTTGCGATCGAGATAATTGTTTTTCTACTCGTTTCCAAGCTCTGCCTGCTAACGCAAATCCGGAGGATATGCCTCCAATTTTCCTGCTGAAAAAACGAGGCATATCCTCTGGACAGCGGTTCGCAAGCCGAGCCCGGAAACCGGTTAAATGTCATAAATGTTAGGAGTAAATATGTCAGAAACCAACAAACCCGTATTTGAAATTAACCCGAAACTTTTTCAGCAGCTTGTCGAGTGGCAAGAAAAACTTGAACGAGAAGATGAATTAGCAAGCGAGTCAGAAGACGAGAAACCAACTGAGGTACAAAATCCTCCCGACAGTGATGAACAGCATTCTCAAACAGATAATTTCTAGCTGGTGGCTAGCAGCATTTTTGGGATTTCCGGCTGCTGTCTCGGCTCAATCGCTGACACCTAGCCAAATTCAGCAAGTCAATAGCGGTTTGTTTCGTTCTAACTCTCAAGATTTCTTTGAGCAAGGAAATCGCCAACTGGAAAGGGAAATCGCAACTTTGTTGCAAAAAAATGTCGCTTCCGAAGACCGGATTCTGGAGATTGATGAAAAATTGCGCTCTCAGCTTTGCAGGCAAGAATTTAAAATATCGTCGTCGCATTCTGATACAATAAGTGCTGCTCAGATTGCTGATTTTCAGAGCCAATTAAAAGGCATTTGCAGAGAAAATTAAAAGGAAAGTGAGGTCAATATTCAAAGTTTAGTGGTAATGGATCAAGAGGCAATGGCAAAGTTAAAAACAGCCATGCTGGAAGCGGAAACCGCTGCTCATTTGGCGGCAATCATTATTGATTATACTCATGAGGAAATAATGATAGTTTTTCAGGCTCTAGAATGGGAACAACAGGATAGAATTAAGACTGTTTGGAAGACTGTTAGTTAAAGTAGATTGGGCAAAATCAGAGGTTTTAATTTTTAACCGCAGATGTAAGCCGATAGACGCAGATGAACGCAGATTTAATTTTGTTAGTGTTCGCTGTGTAGAACAATCTTAATTTTTACACAGCGAACAATGACATATCTAAACTAGGGATTCGAGGCATAATTGGCGGAAATGATCGCCCCGTTGCTCGAAGTTTTGGTATTGATCGAAGCTAGCACAGGCTGGGGAAAGCAGCACTACTTTAGCATGATTTTGTTTGCCTAATTCTGCTGCTCGCGGGATGGCTCGTTCCATTGTTTCGACTATTTCCCAAGCGTTGTAATTTGCTTGTTCGAGCCGATCGGCAAAAATACCTGCCGCATCCCCAATTAGCAACACCCCAGCAGCTTTCGCCTTGATTGTATCAATCCAAGCGCGATCGTCCCCTTCTTTGGCGTCGCCGCCCGCAATTAAAATCGCCGGTGCGCTCACTGAAGCCAACCCGACTTGGGCGGCGTCGTAATTAGTAGCTTTGCTGTCGTTGATGAAATCTATGCCTTCCCAAGTGCAGATGTGTTCGAGGCGGTGCGAAACTCCGGGGAATTTAGCGATCGCCCGGGCGATCGCACTTTTATCTATCCCCGCCAAATTAGCCGCCGCTACCGCCATTAACAAATTCTGCAAATTGTGTTCTCCCACCATCCGCAAAGAATCAGCCGGCAGAATTTTCTCGCTTTGAGCTATTACCCAACCGTTTTCGATGTACGCTCCAAAAGTGCGATCGCCCAACAGTTCTTTTTCACCTTTGACACTCGTCCAACACGCATCCGGCCAAATGTCAACTCCTTGCTGCCGCAAACAAGGATCGTCGCCGTTAATTACTTGCAATTCAGACTTTTTCAGCAAATGCGCTTTAATGTTGTAGTAATTTTCCAAAGTTTTGTGGCGGCTGAGGTGATCCGGCGTCAAAGTCGTCAAAACTCCGATCCGTGGCGCTACAAACGGCGAGGATTCTATCTGATAGCTGCTGATTTCTGCGATTACCCAATCCGGCTGTTTTTCGGCTAAAGCTAATTCGCACGCAGCATAGCCAATATTGCCGCAAGCGGGAGCGTAAAGCCCGGCCTCTGCAAAAATAGCAGCAATTAAAGCAGTAGTAGTAGTTTTGCCGTTAGTGCCGGTAATTCCCACCCAAGGAGATTTGAGGTAACGCCACGCGAGAGCCATTTCTCCGATTGTTTCAATGCCTAACTCTCTGGCGCGCACTAATGCTGGACTGTCCCAGGGAACCCCCGGACTTACTACTATTAATTCTATAGATTCGACTGGTTCAAAAGATTTGCCTAACTCCACATGAATTCCTTCGTTAGCAAATTCCTGTTGCTGTTCGAGCAAATTTGGGGAAGATGAGCGATCGCTCAGCGTTACTTCCCATCCTTCGCGTTTTAGCAGTCTGGCGGCGGCAATTCCTGATTTTCCTAGTCCAATGATATGAGCGATCGGCATAAGTTGTGTGATGAGCGAATTTCCCTGGTTTTATAAGTTTATATCTTAACCTTGAATTGGTTATTGACTATTGGTTATTTTGTTTATTTTGGAATAGGGCGATCGAACGCGATATTTATTTGTAGGGAAACGGCACTGCTGTGTCCTAATTCGTAGGGAAACGACACTGCTGTGTCCTCTTTTGTGATTTCGATCGACCTTTTTTTGAGTTTTTCAAGGAGTGCGTCTTTCAAGTTGTTCAATTTTTTCTTCTAACCGGACAATCTCTCTGGATAAACAGCGAAGCTGATATGATGATCCGGCCGCAGTAAGCGCCACCATTCCAAATAAATATATCTCCTTGCTCAGAGGTTTTTCTTTATTTACTAGATAGTATATGGTAACAACGAGTGGCGCTAGCCAGAAACTGGCGTTTGACATTTGCGCCCATTTACGAATCAGTTGTTTCTCATTCATTGTTCATATCTTCCCTTTTCAAGAGCGAGGCAGAGCCTCTGGATATGGGTTCCCAGGCAGATCCTGGAAACCAGTTAAAAGTCAGTTAAAACTGAGATATTGCACTATTGTCAGCAACAGGCTTTTCGGCCTGTTCCACAAAAGATAAATTTTCTCGCTTCACAGGCCGAAAAGCCTGTTCACAAAAGGCTATTTGAGAATGGTGCAACATAGGAGTTAAAACTGACTGAAAAGTCTAGTATGTCAGGGTTTCAGTCCTCATAGCGAGGACTTTCGCTTTGAGACGGGGGTTTCAACCCCCGGCGGACTGAAGCGGAGGGTTTCAACCCCCGGCGGACTGAAGCGGAGGTTTTCAACCCCCGGCGGACTCAAATCTTGTCAATTCTAACTTTTCACGATCGCCCCAAAGTCAGCCAACACCCGCGCGTGATTCCGCAGCAAACCCAGTAAATTCAACCGATTTTGTTTAATTTCGGGGTCAGAATCCATCACCAAAACGCTTTCTGGCCCGTCGAAAAAGTTGCTGACAGTCGGAGCAATTTCTGTCAAACTATCTACTAACTGCTGGTAATTCCGAGTTTGTTTGGATAGCAGCGTTTGCGGCACTAACTGCACTACTGCATCGTAAAAAGCTTGTTCAGACGACTTTTGAAATAACTCAGGTTTCACCGCATTTTTCGGTTCCAATTCTACTTTATCCAAATCACCTTGAGCTGCCAAACGAGTTGAACGGTTGACTGTTTCGTATATCAGATCCAAAGTCTTGTTATTGCGGATTTCTTGCAGGAAAAGCGCTCTTTCCAGTGCGTCCAACAAATCTCTCAATGCTCGTTCAGTATATTCTGGGTCGTTTTCTCCCAAAACTGCATTTACCAAATCGTAATCTACATTCTTTTCTTCTTGCAACAAAGTCCGAATTCTTTGCAAGAAAAAGTCGTATAACTGATCCAGCAACTCCCCAGGTGTTTCTGGGCGCGCTGCGGTAAATTCGGCAACAACTTCTGCGAGCAACTGGTGCAAGTTGACTGGCAACTGAGCCGCCCAAATAATGTTAGTTATTGCATTGGCTGCGCGGCGCAAAGCGAAGGGATCGGATGAACCAGTCGGCAACATTCCCAAACCGAAGATGCTGACTAATGTATCTAATTTGTCGGCTATTCCCACAACTTGACCTGTGAGAGTTTGGGGCAAATTGTCGCCCGCACCTCTGGGCAAATAATGTTCAAAAATCGCTGTGGCTACTGCTTCCGATTCGCCACTTGCTAAGGCGTATTTCTGCCCCATAATTCCTTGCATTTCGGGAAGTTCGTAAACCATTTGGGTTACGAGGTCGGCTTTGCAAAGTAAGGCTGCTCTTGCTACATCAGCTTGCTCTTCCTCTGTGATTTGCAGTTGATTGACAATTAAACTGGCAATCTTGCACAGGCGATCGACCTTTGCGCGTACTGTCCCCAAATCTTCCTGGAAAGTAACTGTTTCCAACTTGGGCAAATAATCCTCTAGAGGCTTTACCAAGTCTGCTTTGTAGAAAAACTGACCGTCTGCCAATCTCGCCCGCACTACTCGCTCGTTACCGGCGGCAATAATCGCGGCTTTAGCAGGGTCGCCGTTGGAAATTGTAATAAAGTAGGGCAGAAGTTCGGGATAATCTGGGCTTTTGAGGATGGGAAAATACCGCTGGTTTGTAACAATAATTGTGGTGATTACTTCCGGCGGCAATATCAAAAATTCCTCGTCAAATTTGCCGACAACTGCGTTCGGCCATTCTACTAAGTCGGTGACTTCTTCTAACAATTCTTCGGTAATGGCGGCGTAACCGCCTTGTTTTGTCGCTGCGGCTTCTACTTGTGCTTTAATTAGATTTTTGCGCTGGGTTCGATCGACCTCCACGCAAGCAGCCCGCATACACTCGACATAATCCTCGGCTTGGGGAATCGAAACCCCCCCCGTCCCCCCCTTGCCAAGGGGGGGTGTAGGAAGCGATATCCCCTCCTTCTGGGGTGTAGGGGGGGTGTATAACACCCGGTGTCCTTGGGAAATTCGATCGCTCTTGACCGTATCCGAACCGCTCACCAATGTAATTGGCAGTACAGTATCATCCAACAGTGCCACCATCGATCGAATCGGGCGCGGAAACTTCAAATCTCCGTCGGCCCACCGCATAAATCTTTTGCCTTCTAACTTATTAATCCACTGCGGCACAAGTTCTGTCAAAATATCCGCACTCATCCGCCCCGGAATCTTTTTGAGCACAAACACAAAATCGCCTTTATCGGTAGCGCGAACTTCCAAAGCATCAATTTCTACGCCCTGCTTTTTCGCAAAACCTTCGGCTGCTTTCGTCGGTTTGCCGTCTTTAAAAGCCGAACTCGCGGGCGGCCCTTTTACCTCTTCTTCTCTATCTAATTGCTGAACTGGCAGTCCTTTCACGAGAACGGCCAAACGCCTCGGAGTAGCGTATACATTAATTGAGTCATTTGTCAAGGATTCTTCTGCCAGACTTGCAGGTACAAGTCGCTGCCACTGCTGGGCGCTGCCTGAGACAAAAGATGCGGGCAATTCTTCTGTACCGATTTCTAATAAAAAGTTAGCCATATAACAGTGTTAGGTGTTTTTGTCAATAGGCAATTAATCTGCCCGTTTAATCATTACAAAAGTTACCGCTGGCGATAACCCAATGACAGAATTATTTTACCGACGCGCAAGTCCTATTAAATCCAAAAAAGACTCAAATGATCAGCATACCACGTAAAATCGGGGGTGAAAGACAAATAGCTCAACAGCTCATGACCTTGGCGGAAAGACTGGCACAAGATTGGAAGTCACGACTTGAACAAGATTGCCCGGAGGAGAGTTCTAGCACTCGCGAGAGTGTTGTCCGCTGGCTGTTGGGAGACAGGCCAGAAAGATTTGACACTCTTGCTCCGGCTCAACTAACCGTCGCCTCTGGCGCGATCGACTTTTTATATCGAATTTTGATTTCTCGGTATCTGGGAGTACCGCCAGAAAAAGCTTACCGCAACTTGATCGGGCGGCTCGGCGGTTTGGTTGTGCTCCGGCAAAAAATCCAAGCGTGGGTTTCCCTGAGTCGCGACAGACAGCGGAGTGCGGTGGAGGTACTGCAAGAAGTGATTCAGGAAATGCTTAATTCCGATCGCTACCTGCAGCAGCAAGTCGCCTGGATTGCCGAATGCACCTCAGACAGACGCCTGCGAAATGCTTTGCTGCTAGCGAGCACAGAAGAATACTGCTTGCGGCCGATCCGCAACCAGCCGCTGCTGGTGTACCGTTTTGTCAACTACCTGCGGCGTGCCCAGCGGGGCGGGTTGACGCAAGTGCCTGCTGGAGACTGGGTGCGGCTGGTGTCGGAACAGGTTCTACCCGACGATACAGACGAACCGCTCAGCCTGCTAGACGAACAGGCGATGTCCGAGTATCGAGAAAATCAAGCTTGGGAAGAGCAGCAAACTCAGCGGCAGATTGTCCAACAAGAATTTGAGAATTACTTGGCCGCACAAGTCGATCCGCTGGCTTCCCGGTGGCTGCAGCTTTACCTGCAAGGTCGTTCCCAAGAGGCAATTGCCGAGGATTTGAAGGTTCCGATCAAGCAAATTTACCGCTTGCGAGAAAAAGTCAGTTACCACGCGATTCGGGTTTTTGCGGTCAAACAAGCACCGGAATTAGTCGCCAACTGGCTGGAAACTTCGCTCCAAGAACACAGTTTGGGCTTGACTCCGGCTCAGTGGCAGCAATATTTACAAAACCTGACGCCGGTTCAGCGGCAGTTGGTAGAATCGCTGAAAGCAGGGAAAAGTGTAGAGACGATCGCATCTGAATTAAAGCTGAAAACCAATCAAGTCATCGGCGAGTGGAGCAAACTCTATTTAGCAGCTCAATCGCTCCGCAACGAGTAGATTGGTAATGGGTGGCGGGCAATTGCTAACTGTTAATTGGCGGTAGCATTTTTCAGAATCCGCGCTACAAATCAATTCCCGAACAGCCACAGATGATTGCGAGTTTCTCCGGGGAAAACCGCGCGATGCCCCTTGTATCAAATCAGGTTAGCTCGATCGGGATGTTGTAGCGCAGCCGTGACGATCGCGCTCGGAGACGATCGCAGTCAACTCTCTGGGCTAAGATACTAGCAGCACGATCGACTTTTGAGGATTTTTTAACCAATCCTAAATTCAGCGGTTGCCCGTAAATCATCGGTTGTGGTGCATCTCTAATACTTGTGCATTAAAGATATAATTCTATTGTTGCCAGCCACGGGCATCAATATCGGGCGATCGGTGATAGTGGGTCTAGAGTGCGCCAGTCATCATCTAGTTCTCCATCTTTTGGTAGAATTTGAGGCTGCAATACAGAAGGGAGAAAATTCTGGGACTAAGAATTTTTATTTAATAAAAGCTTCCGGTTGTGAGACCAATTCCTCCGTCAGGGAAGTTGCAGCGTTTAATTTTATCGCATCAGGTTGGTGCGTCGCGCTCGATCGCGCTTCCAACTACAAAGCAGCTAATGGTACATACATCTTCAACAGACTCCGCAGCTACAATGGACTCCGATCGAATATTTCACCTAATCGACACAGTTGTCCCCTTTGAAGCTTGCCTTTACTATCAAGTTTTGCCTTTATCTCTAGAAGGTAATCTTTTTAAATTGGGCGTAGTCGATGCCCAAGATGACTCCGCCTTGGACTACGTGCAGCGGATTTTAGCTTACATGAATTGCTCAGTCACAACAGAGCCAATTGCCTCGGAAACTCAGCGCTCGATGCTCTCAGCTTACTTGCTGCACGGGAACCAGCTCCGAGAACCGAACCAGACAGCAACCGCCGCAGCCCCAACACCCAAAAATCCCGCATCAGCAACTTCAGGCCCCAATGCAGCAACGCTGCTGTCTGTGCCAGAACCCTCGATGCCCCCTCGCGAGCGGTTTAAACCTGCAGGCGCTGATGTTTTGCTGACGCCTGCAGATCCCTCGGTTTTGAATGTCAAGGCTTTGCACTTGTCAAGCCCTGTCGAAGTTTTGGCAACTTTGCCGGCGCCCCAACTGCTGCAAGAATTGCTCGGTAGAGTGCTGCGAGAGGGTATCGGCCGCCTGTTTTTTGAGCGGCACCAGTCCCAAGGTCGCATTCTTTGGAGTCAAGATGGCGTTTTGAAATCGATGCTCGAAGGTATCGATATCGTCCTTTTCCAAGAGGTCATCGACGAGTTGAAGCGGCTGACAGATATGCCTGTTTCCCCGGTGGAACAGCCCAAACAAGTCGAAGTTGAGCGCATATATCAAAACACTCATTTGCTGTTGCGCTTGCGGGTAATGATGGTGGGCGGCAAGGAAGAAGCCACCCTGCAAGTTTTGCGGGGGGCAGCTTTGAGGTTTTACCAGCAGCAGCAGTTGTCTAATTTGAGTCGGGACGCGCTGCGGCTGGCCGAAGAATTGCAGCGGAAAGTGAATCAAATTCGCGATCGAACTCGGCTTTCTCCTGTGCCTTTAGAGGGGTTGCCCGCTTTGGAACAGGTGATTAGAAATGTTGACGACCAACTTGAAGCTTTGCTGCACGAACAAAATCCCGAGCAGCCCTAATTAGCAATAGATGACTGTTTTAAATTTTTTTTACTCACATCAAGTCCGTCAAATAATAATAATTACTTTTGTAGTGAGGACTAAAGCCCTAGCGAGTTTTATGAGAACTAAAGTCTTCACTACAAACCAATTTGATGGCAGTTATGCGACGCAATACAATATTATACCAGTTCCAAAAAAGAATGCAATTGTATGCCCGTACTCTAAACCCTGGTAGCCATCAGTCATTCCCAATCTAAAATCTAAAATCTAAAATCTAAAATGGTATTAGCCGTGCTCGAAAACATTGTTGTACTGCAATAAATCCAAACTCACAAAAACGGGCAAACACTGAAAACATTGCTGTGCAATTTCCCAGCGTTCTTCTCGCTGCAACATAGCAGTCAACTTTTGTTTAGCGCTCAGCAAATAGCGGACATCGTTAGCAGCGTAGCTGAGTTGCTCGTCTGAAAGATGCTCAGAATTTCCCCAGTCAGAACTTTGAGAAGTTTTGTTGAGTTCTACTTTTTCCAATTCTTGGATTAAATCTTTAAGTCCGTGTTTGTTGGTGTAAGTTCTCGCAAGTTTGCTCGCTATTTTTGTGCAGAAAACAGGTGCAATGTCAATACTTAAATTGTAACGCATGGTTGCCATATCGAAGCGCGCAAAGTGAAATACTTTTTCAATATTTTCGGCTTCCATTAGCTTTTTTAAATTCGGGGCGGCAGTCTGGCCTTTAGCAATCCGCACTGCTGCAACTTTACCTTGCGGATCGCACAACTGAACCAAACACAAGCGATCGCGCCACGGCATCAAACCCATTGTTTCCGTATCAACGGCGATCGCCGGCGCAGTCAAATAATAAGATAAGAGAGAATCGGAAATATCACCATCGCACACTTGAAAATCTGCAAATTCCATTATTAGTAATTTTTGACTGTTGACTGTTGACTGTTGACTGTTGACTACCCTCTTCTCTCTTCCCTCTTCCTTCTTCCCTCTTCCTTCTTCCTTCAAATTATCGACTGCGAACAAAAAGCTGAGTAAAATAATACTCGCCTTTGGCATTTTTGGCAATCCCAATACCTGTCACATTAAACTGACCTTCCATATTCTTGCGGTGGCCGTCACTTTTAATCCAACCCTCAACAGCATTGCGTACCGGGTCGCTGTAGCCAAAATTATAAGCAAGATTTTCAGCTACACTTTGATAAGGAATCGTAATTGCTTTCGCCCGCCCCTCAAATCCATCGTGACTGAAACTTACTTTACCGTTAGCCATATTTTCGCTGTGAATTCTGGCTATCTGACTGATTCGCGGATCGATAGTCAGCGGCGGCAACTTTTTAGATGCTCGGTATTGATTAATCTGTTGGTTAACCGCTTTTTCTAAGTTAGTAATAGCACTCGAAGCAACATTAGTATTCATGGGAGTTTGTGGCAGCGATCGCGTAGGAATGGAGGTGTCACACTGTGGCAGGATTGTCAACAATCCCAAGCACGTCAAAATCAAACCTTTCGACATGAAATCAAACCAGAAATAAAGTTAATTGTTACCGATTCCTACAGAGCGATCGCCCCACATTCCGCTAACCTAGATATTCAGAACCTTCGCTACAGTGTTCACGTCTTTATCGCCGCGTCCGGAACAGTTAAGCACAATGCGCGGATTGCCTGTTAGCTGGGGGCACAGAGTCTCTAAATAGGCGATCGCGTGAGCAGTTTCCAAAGCTGGAATAATCCCCTCCAACTGCGAAAGCCGCTGAAATGCTCCCAGTGCTTCTGCATCAGTTACGCTATAATATTCAGCCCTGCCGGCATCCTTCAAATAACTGTGTTCCGGCCCTACACCCGGATAATCCAAACCCGCACTAATCGAATGCGGCTCAATCACTTGACCTTCATTATCTTGCAGCAAATAACTCATCGCCCCGTGCAGAACTCCCACACTTCCCTTAGTCAAAGTAGCAGCGTGTTTGTCTGTATCCACACCTTCGCCGGCCGCTTCAATACCAATCAATCTGACAGTTTCTTCCCCGACAAACTCGTGAAAAAGACCCATTGCATTAGAACCGCCGCCGACGCAAGCTAATAAAATATCCGGCAAACCACCCCACTTTTCCTGACACTGAGCGCGGGTTTCTTCACCGATTACCGCATGGAAATCGCGCACCATCATCGGGTAAGGATGCGGGCCCGCCACGGAACCGAGAATGTAATGAGTTGTTTCGACATTTGTCACCCAGTCGCGAATCGCTTCCGAAGTCGCATCTTTCAGCGTTCCCGTACCCGCCGCCACCGGCCGCACTTCGGCTCCCATCAGCCGCATTCTAAACACATTTAAAGCCTGTCTTTCCATGTCGTGAACGCCCATGTAGACAACGCATTCTATACCGAAACGAGCGCAAACTGTGGCGGTAGCAACGCCGTGTTGACCGGCACCAGTTTCAGCAATTACCCGCTTTTTGCCCATGCGTTTTGCTAACAATGCTTGAGCTAAAGCGTTGTTGATTTTGTGAGCTCCGGTGTGGTTTAAATCTTCGCGTTTGAGGTAAATTTGCGGGCCAGTTCCGTCTGCTTTAGCGTAGTGTTCGGTGAGGCGTTCGGCAAAATACAAAGGGCTGGGGCGGCCGACATAATCTTTGAGCAATTGTTGGAGTTGCTGTTGAAATTCCGGTTCGCTGCGGTATTTGTGGAAAGCGGCTTCTAGTTCAAATAAAGCCGGCATCAGGGTTTCGGGGACGTATTTGCCGCCGAATTTGCCGAATCTGCCGAGGGAGTCGGGGCGTTGGGCGCTGGTTTCCGTGGTGAGATGCAGGGGGGTGACAGTCATTTGATTTTAGATTTTAGATTTTAGATTTTTTAGATTCGCGGGTAAGCTAGAGGCTTGGTGTCGATCGTACCAAATCGGTTGTGGACTGGAGGCGATCGAACAAATTTCATTATAATTCCTTGAACGCTTGACCGAAAGCATCCAGGATACAAGCCCCCGGATTCATCCGTCCAGAAATAAAAAACTTGTATCCGAGAAACTTGCCCCCCGAATCTATCCGTGGGGTCAATCCTTCAATTCTTTAATCTAAAATCTAAAATCTAAAATCTAAAATCTAAAATCGATTGACGGGCTAATACAATAAGTAGAAGATAGAGCGCGTTCCGAGCGATCGCAACCATACCCCAATCCGCTAAAACTAGAAATACCAGTAAAAAAAGTTCAAGCATCTTAACCTATGGCAGCATCCAAACGCAAAGATTCTGACAGCAAAACAACCGACGGCAAACGAATAGTTTACTCCGAGTTTGGGAATGTTGACAACTCCGCCGCCCTCCAACGGGGAGTTGCCGAAGTTCCCCCCAATCAACAAAACCTCAAAATCGAAGCATCCCGAAAAGGACGCGGCGGCAAAACAGTTACAGTCATCAGCGGCTTTCAGGAAAAACCCGAAACATTAGCAACTTTAGCCAAGCAGCTAAAAGCCCAATGCGGTACTGGCGGCACAGTCAAAGAAAATGAAATCGAAATTCAAGGCGAACACAAGCAAAAGCTGCTAGAAATTATCACCAAGTTAGGCTACAAAGCTAAAATTAGTGGAGGGTAAATTAGTCAATATTCCTCAGTTTATGGGCGGGACTGGTTTATGATATACTTAGTTTTAAACATAGATGGTTGGTAAAACCCGCCCCTACATCGTACAAATTATCTTGTCGCGAATCAACCAGAAATGCTATTACCAATTACCGCCAATTTTTAATGTACACTCGACCTTTAGCTCGTTTAATCGAACAATTGCAGCGCTTGCCCGGAGTCGGCCCAAAAACAGCCCAGCGGCTCGCTTTACATATTTTGAAGCGACCGGAAGAAGAAGTGCAAGCCCTAGCTAAATCTTTGATTGATGCCAAACAGCAAGTAGGTTTCTGTCAAGTATGCTTTCACTTATCTGCTGACCCTGTTTGCGAAATTTGCCGCAATACCAACCGCGACACTCATACCATTTGTGTAGTGTCAGAATCCCGCGATGTAATCGCTTTAGAAAAAACGCGGGAATACATGGGTAAATATCACGTTGTTGGCGGTGTTATTTCGCCGATGGATGGAATTGGGCCAGAACAATTGAACATTCAACCGTTAGTGCGGCGCGTCACCCAGCAAAAGATTAAGGAAGTAATTATTGCTATTAGTCCCAGCGTGGAAGGCGAAACTACTACTCTTTATATCGGTCACTTATTAAAACCTTTTACGCTGGTGACGCGCATAGCTTTTGGTTTGCCGATGGGGGGAGATTTGGAATATGCCGATGAAGTTACATTGGCTCGCGCTTTGGAAGGAAGGAGGGAGTTGGATTAGTTAGAAGTTGTCCCGCATCTCAATTGTGTTTTCTGGCGGGCGGGACGCCCAACCCCTACTTTCCACAAGAACTCGATCGAGCTTAATCGCTCTTTTTTTACTCAAAGGGAGGAGTTTTCTAATCTAGCAATTAGTTCTTCTATTGACAAATCCGGCAGTTGTGACAGCAATAGCGATAAATTTTCTGGAGACAATCCGAGCAAATTTGGGATAAGATTGACGGTGTTTAATTCTAATTGACCAAAGCGCTTTCTCAAGACATTTTCGGCGATCAAAGTTTGTACTTGTTGTCTATCTGCTTGGGCGATTGGCAATGTGGATAATTGCACTAACAACATAGTGAATTCACCAACAGGTAAAGCCGATACAGAGGAAAAAAAGGCAATTGTCTGAGCGTCTAATTCCCCAAATCTGACTTGCAGAAAGTTCTGCAAAATCAACCGCTGTGCTTCTTCTCTTCCTTCTTCTCTTCCTTGTTGTGTTGCCTCATCTATTTTTTGTTGTAACAGAGGTACGAGCGCCATAACTAACTCCTTATCTTCCTGATTTCCTGGGGTACTAGCTGCTAAATTTACTTGCAGATTCGCTTGCAGGTTGTACAATAATTCTAGCGTACTAGCTCGTAAGGGACTATCAACAGGCAATCTTGTTAATTCCGCGATCGCCCCTTGCTGTACTTTACCCTTACCTAAAATCCGCAACCACATCGTTTCTGGAACATTCGGTAGCTGGTGAATAGCTATCAATCCTACTCGCCAAACTTCCGATAGAAAATAAACCCCCCTCCCCCAACCTTCTGACTCTTGTGGAAGCATAAAATTAAAGCTGCTTAACAAAGCCTCCGAAGCAGTGGGAGTCAATCTATTTTCGATTTTCGATTTTCGATTTTCGATTTTCGATTTTCGATTTTCGATTTTAAAAGTGTGTTGAAGTCGCTTGAAACCCGACCTCAATTTCTCGGACTTTAGCACAGAGATATTTACTGGTTTTGACTTATCCAAGATGCGACCGCAATTATTTTAGGTATTTTTTAGCAAATATGTCTGGAGGAATTGAGTCATTATTTAAAATCGCTATTTTGCTATTAAAACAAGATTTATATATCTCATTAGTTGACGATATTGGTGTTTTAATAATCCTTTATTATAACGCAGACAATTCCTGCGAAGTGGGGGTTTTGGTCTTCTGTTGTTTGAGTTGGGGTGACTTATTTAACCCAGATTTAGGATAAAATCTCAAATCGCCAATTGAGCGACTCTCCCCTGTCACTGCCGCGAAAGGGTAAACTGGACAAAGTTACCGAGAGTACAAAATCATGGCTAAATTCGATCGACCTTTAAGCTACCCCACAACCCGCAAAATCGACCAAACAGACGACTACCACGGCGTCAAAGTATCAGACCCCTACAGGTGGCTGGAAAATCCCGACTCTGAGGAAACTCAAGCTTGGGTGGAAGCCCAAAATGCAGTTACTTTTGCCTACCTCAACGAAATTCCGGCGCGGGAAAAAATCAAACAGCGCCTGACTCAACTTTGGGATTACGAGAAATACGGCATACCTTTCAAAGAAGGCGATCGCTATTTCTACTACAAGAATGACGGTCTACAAAATCAATCCGTACTCTACACGTTAACATCCCTCGACGGCGAACCCAAAGTATTAATTGACCCCAACACTCTCTCAGAAGACGGAACCGTTGCTTTGGGCGGTATAGCTATCAGCGAAGACGGCAAACTTATGGCCTACGGTTTGTCAACTTCCGGTTCCGACTGGCAGGAATGGAAAGTCCGCGATGTGGCAACAGGCGAAGATTTATCAGACCATTTAAAGTGGATTAAATTTTCAGGAGCATCCTGGACTCACGACGGCAAAGGCTTTTTTTACAGCCGCTACGACGAACCCAACGAAAAAAGCAAGCACGAAGACGTTAATTATTACCAAAAACTGTTTTACCACCAACTCGGTACGCCCCAATCTGAAGACCTATTAATCTACGAGCGACCCGACCAGAAAGAGTGGGGATTTAGCGGCGGCGTCACCGAAGACGGGCGCTACTTAATTGTCTCTGTTTGGCAGGGAACGGAAACTAAAAACTTGATTTTTTACAAGGATTTAACTGCACCGGAATCAACCGTTGTAGAACTCATTAACGAATTTGAGGCTGAGTACAGTTTCATCGACAATGAGGGTTCTCTTTTCTGGTTTCAAACAGACTTGAATGCACCGCTGGGCCGCGTAATTGCGATCGACACCAACAACCTACATCTCTCATGCCTCGGTGGTGACGAAACCCCCCCGTCGCCCCCCCTTACCAAGGGGGGGATTCAGGGGGGGTTCACAGAAATTATCCCCGAAGCAGCAGAAACTCTCGAAGGCATTGGCATCCTGAACAATCAATTTGTCGCTTCTTACCTAAAAGACGCCTACACCCAGATTAAAATCTTCAACTTAGACGGCTCTTTCGTGCGAGAAGTTGCCTTGCCCGGAATCGGTTCGGCGGGAGGATTCAGCGGCAAGCGGCACGACACCGAAACCTTTTATGCTTACACCAGTTTCACTGCACCAACCACCATTTATCGGTACAATATGGTGACAGATGAAAGTACGATTTATCGACAACCAAAGGTCGATTTTAATCCCGACGATTACGAGACAAAACAAGTATTTTATCCGAGCAAAGACGGTACGCGAGTACCCATGTTTATCACGCACAAGAAAGGCTTGCAGTTGGATGGCAACAACCCCACATACCTGTACGGTTACGGCGGTTTTGGCGTGTCGCTGACTCCGAGTTTTTCTGTTAGCAATGTCGTGTGGCTGGAGATGGGTGGAGTTTATGCGATCGCCTGTTTGCGGGGAGGCGGCGAGTACGGCGAATCCTGGCACCAAGCAGGCACAAAGTTGAATAAGCAAAACGTGTTTGATGACTTTATAGCTGGCGCTGAATGGTTGATAGAAAACAAGTACACCAAACCGGCAAAATTGGCGATCGCAGGTGGCAGCAACGGCGGTTTATTAGTGGGAGCTTGCATGACTCAGCGGCCGGAATTGTTCGGTGCAGCACTGCCGGCAGTCGGCGTTATGGATATGCTGCGCTTCCACAAGTTTACCATTGGTTGGGCCTGGACTTCGGAATACGGTTCTCCCGATAATGCCGAGGAATTTCCTACAATTCACGGCTATTCTCCCCTGCACAACCTCAAACCGGGAACGGCTTATCCGGCGACAATGATTACAACTGCCGATCACGACGATCGAGTAGTTCCGGCCCACAGTTTCAAGTTTGCTTCTACCTTGCAAGAAACCCACGCGGGAGAAAAACCCGTGTTAATTCGCATTGAAACTAAAGCGGGACACGGTGCGGGCAAACCCACTGCGAAAATCATTGAAGAATTGGCAGATGAATGGGCTTTTTTAGTGCGGGAACTCGATATTGACGCTTAGCAAGCCGCATTAGGGCGTGCGATCGACGCAGTTTGATGATTTAGATAGAAAGTGGGTGTAAAGGGCGATCGTTCTTTTAGAATTCAAGGGCGATCGTTCTTTTTTGTCACCGCAATCCTGGATATTAACATATATAATTTATCAAGTTTCTTTGTTAACTTTTGTAGCCTTGAGTTGCTATTATTACATGGCTGTGAGTTTACTGCACGCCAAATTAGTATAAGTATAAATCTCTAGAAATACCGTACTCTCAACTTTTAAGAGCGATCGCAGCTCAAAGTCAAAATCTGCCAATTTTTAGGAAATTAATATTTTCAGTATATTTACGGTTCAAGCTGTCTGAGCCAGCCTCAATATCACCAGACTCAGAACAGCAGTATGAGGGGTTAGACCCCTTATGCTGATAAATCCGTAAGTAATTTACCATATAACTAACCTTAGACCTGATATCATTTTCCCCAAAAATAGAGCATCTTCGCTAATATAAAGGCTGTTACCCCTTATTCATGTTATAATTTGCAGCCATCGGCCGCATCAGGACATCCAAGGGCGATCGCAGTAATTCCTGTCTAATGATTGACAAACATCACAAATAACAAATATAGGTAACTATTATGTCTCACAAACAAATAATTTTCCAAGCTTTATATTTGAAAGTTTATCGTCATCTATGAAAATGGGTAGCTTAGATTTAGCAACCCAATTAACCAAAAATGAAAACCATCCCAAATCTGTCAAATTTGTCATCTACACAAGCACGGAAATATACCAATATGGAAACTAAAATCTTGAGACAAGCTAGCCATAAAGCAGAGACCGCTGTCCGAATAAATCTAGCGATTGTGGATTCAAAAGTAGAAAACTACCAAGAGTTTCTCAGGGGAGTGAAACGCGATACAGAAGTAATCCTGCTCGATAGAACCCGGGATGGAATCGAGCAAATCACCGAAATTCTGGGTCAGCGCAACAGCATCACCAGTCTGCACATAGTTTCTCACGGCCGAGAAGCAGCCGTAGAAATCGGCCGGGCAGAACTTAATATTGATAATCTAGAAACCTACAGCAACCAATTGCAGCAGTGGGGAAAAGCCCTTAGCGAATCTGGCAGCATTCTGCTTTACGGCTGTAACGTAGCCGCCGGCGAATCCGGCATTAAATTCATACAAAAACTCAGTGAAATAACAGGAGCAAATATTGCCGCTTCCAACAACCTAACAGGGAGTGCAGCATTAGGTGGCGACTGGGAATTAAAAATTACCACAGGACAAATAAATACCGAAATAGCCTTTGAAAAAGAAGTCCTAGAAGGCTACACATCAGTCCTGGCTACCTTAGCGGCTGAAGAATTTAAAAATTCAACAGTAATCGGGCCTTGGATATATGGAGTTGGCAACACCCTTACAACTAACCCAGGCTTAACCGCAGGTAGTACACAAAACCTCAGCGGCGTTATTCCCGCTTTAGGGACTGGCGATACACCCGGAACAGGTACTTTGAGATTAACATCAAATGAATTTAACCAAGCAGCTTTTGTAATCTACAACAACCCCATCTCTGCCACTGAGGGTCTGAAAATTACCTTTGATTTCTTTGCCTATAACAGAGGTACTGTCCCTGCTCCGGATGGTTCCCTCCTTGGCGCCGATGGCATTAGTTTTTTCCTCATTGACGGAACAGCTACGCCAACAAAAGCCGGAGGCTTCGGCGGATCTCTCGGCTATGCTCAAAATACTAATACTCCCGCTTCAAGTGGTATTTCAGGAGGTTATTTAGGTGTCGGATTAGACGAGTTTGGCAATTATTCAAACAATAATGCAGGGCGTGTAGGCGGGCCGGGGCAGCGACCGGATTCAATAGGACTTAGAGGCAGCGAAAGCACCTCTTATAATTTTTTAAGTACCACTTCCGTTGCCATTGGCATAGATAATAAAGATACCACCATTCGCGCTGCTGCTAAAAGAACCGTCCAAATTACCTTATTTCCGACGAATTCAGCAACACCTAACCGTCTTACAGTGGGCTTCGACTTCAACGGCAATGGCATCTTTGAGGCGAACGAAACACCGATCACCATATCAAATTTGGCCACCCTAAACGGAGGAGAAGTACCACGTACTTTTAAATTTGGCTTTGCTGCTTCGACAGGGGGAAATACAAACATTCACGAAGTTAACAATGTCATCGTCGAAAGTATAGATCCGCCTACACTTGTAGCCGACGTTTCCATTGTTAAAAAAGGCCCGCTCTATGCCATACCCAATAGCACCATTACCTATACGATTACCTCCACAAATAACGGGCCAAACAGCGCCGAAAGCGTCCTGATTCAAGATCCGCTCCCAGAGGGCTTAACTTTCGTCAGCACTGACAACAACGGTACTTTCAATCCCACAACGAGGACGGTCATCTGGCCGGCGATTCCGACTCTGGCTAACGGTGCTAGCGAAATCCGCACCATCACCGCCACAGTTTCCCCAACAGTCACAGCTCCCTTAACTAACACTGCCTATAGTACATCCAGCACTTTCGACCCAGATCTAGGTAACAACAATAGTTCCCAACCCATCTCTCAAGTCTCAACTACAATTGTTGCTGCTCTTGCCGACCTAGTTACCACCAAAACCGGGACTACGGCAGCAGCACCAGGTGAAAGAGTTACTTACACAATTTCGACAGTCAACAACGGCCCGAGCACAGCCGAAAACGTCACCATTACCGACACCATCCTTCCGAATTTAACAGGAGTCATCCCCTCCAACGGCGGTGTCTACGATCCGGCTACAGGTATAGTCACCTTCGCCGCAGGCAGCGTCACCAACACAGCCACCGTCACCAACACAGTCAGCTTCATCGCACCTGCATCCGGCAGCGTCAGCAACACCGCCCGAAGTACCTCAACTACGACTGACCCCACTCCCGCCAACAACCAAGCTACATTCACCACACCTCTGACACCTAGTGCCGACCTAGTTACCACCAAAAGCGGGACTGTGGCAGCAGCACCAGGTGAAAGAGTTACTTACACAATTTCGACAGTCAACAACGGCCCAAGCACAGCCGAAAACGTCACCATTACCGACACCATCCTTCCGAATTTAACAGGAGTCATCCCCTCCAACGGCGGTGTCTACGATCCGGCTACAGGTATAGTCACCTTCGCCGCAGGCAGCGTCACCAACACAGCCACCGTCACCAACACAGTCAGCTTCATCGCACCTGCATCCGGCAGCGTCAGCAACACCGCCCGAAGTACCTCAACTACGACTGACCCCACTCCCGCCAACAACCAAGCTACATTCACCACACCTCTGACACCTAGTGCCGACCTAGTTACCACCAAAAGCGGGACTGCGGCAGCAGCACCAGGTGAAAGAGTTACTTACACAATTTCGACAGTCAACAACGGCCCAAGCACAGCCGAAAACGTCACCATTACCGACACCATCCTTCCGAATTTAACAGGAGTCATCCCCTCCAACGGCGGTGTCTACGATCCGGCTACAGGTATAGTCACCTTCGCCGCAGGCAGCGTCACCAACACAGCCACCGTCACCAACACAGTCAGCTTCATCGCACCTGCATCCGGCAGCGTCAGCAACACCGCCCGAAGTACCTCAACTACGACTGACCCCACTCCCGCCAACAACCAAGCTACATTCACCACACCTCTGACACCGACTCCCACAACACCAACTCCCACACCGACTCCCACAACACCAACTCCCACACCGACTCCGACAACACCAACTCCCACACCGACTCCGACAACACCAACTCCCACACCGACTCCGACAACTCCAACTCCCACACCGACTCCGACAACTCCAACTCCCACACCGACTCCGACAACTCCAACTCCCACACCGACTCCGACAACTCCAACTCCCACACCGACTCCGACAACTCCAACTCCCACACCGACTCCGACAACTCCAACTCCCACACCGACTCCGACAACTCCAACTCCCACACCGACTCCGACAACTCCAACAGACAACCAACCGCCATTAGCCAACAATGCCAACTCCAGCCTCGGCCCCAACAGCAGCCAGTTAGTCACAGGATTGGGAGGCAGCGACCCCGACGGGTCGATCGCCTCTTACACCATCAACACCCTGCCCTCACCAGACCAAGCCGTCCTGTTTTTAGGAGATCCAGCCAACGGCGGCGTACCGGTGACACCAGGCCAAGTCCTGACTCCAGCACAGTTGCAGCAACTATTTTTCCAAACAACTGGCAACTTTACAGGAGCCAATTTCACCTACAGCGCCACAGACAACAGCGGCGCCTCCAGTCCCGCTGTCGCTACTGTCGCGGCCATACTTCCAACAGACAACCAACCGCCAGTTGCCAACAATGCCAACTCCAGCCTCGGACCCAACAGCAGCCAGTTAGTCACAGGATTGGGAGGCAGCGACCCCGACGGGTCGATCGCCTCTTACACCATCAACACCCTGCCCTCACCAGACCAAGCCGTCCTGTTTTTAGGAGATCCAGCCAACGGCGGCGTACCGGTGACACCAGGTCAAGTCCTGACTCCAGCACAGTTGCAGCAACTATTTTTCCAAACGACGGGCAACTTTACAGGAGCCAATTTCACCTACAGCGCCACAGACAACAGCGGCGCCTCCAGTCCCGCTGTCGCTACTGTCGCGGCTATCTTGCGGCCGGGTGCGCCAACTCCCACACCAACTCCAACAGACAACCAACCGCCAGTTGCCAACAATGCCAACTCCAGCCTCGGACCCAACAGCAGCCAGTTAGTCACAGGATTGGGAGGCAGCGACCCCGACGGGTCGATCGCCTCTTACACCATCAACACCCTGCCCTCACCAGACCAAGCCGTCCTGTTTTTAGGAGATCCAGCCAACGGCGGCGTACCGGTGACACCAGGCCAAGTCCTGACTCCAGCACAGTTGCAGCAACTATTTTTCCAAACAACTGGCAACTTTACAGGAGCCAATTTCACCTACAGCGCCACAGACAACAGCGGCGCCTCCAGTCCCGCTGTCGCTACTGTCGCGGCCATACTTCCAACAGACAACCAACCGCCAGTTGCCAACAATGCCAACTCCAGCCTCGGACCCAACAGCAGCCAGTTAGTCACAGGATTGGGAGGCAGCGACCCCGACGGGTCGATCGCCTCTTACACCATCAACACCCTGCCCTCACCAGACCAAGCCGTCCTGTTTTTAGGAGATCCAGCCAACGGCGGCGTACCGGTGACACCAGGTCAAGTCCTGACTCCAGCACAGTTGCAGCAACTATTTTTCCAAACAACTGGCAGCTTTACAGGAGCCAATTTCACCTACAGCGCCACAGACAACAGCGGCGCCTCCAGTCCCGCTGTCGCTACTGTCGCGGCTATCTTGCGGCCGGGTGCGCCAACTCCCACACCAACTCCAACTGACAACCAACCGCCATTAGCCAACAATTCCAACTCCAGCCTCGGACCCAACAGCAGCAGGTTAGTCACAGGATTGGGAGGTCGCGACCCCGACGGGTCGATCGCCTCTTACACCATCAACACCCTGCCCTCACCAGACCAAGCCGTCCTGTTTTTAGGAGATCCAGCCAACGGCGGCGTACCGGTGACACCAGGTCAAGTCCTGACTCCAGCACAGTTGCAGCAACTATTTTTCCAAACAACTGGCAGCTTTACAGGAGCCAATTTCACCTACAGCGCCACAGACAACAGCGGCGCTATCAGTCCACCCGCTACCGCTACAGTGGCTGGACTGATAGCGCCCACACCTCTAACTCCAACTGACAACCAACCGCCAGTTGCCAACAATTCCAACTCCAGCCTCGGGCCCAACAGCAGCAGGTTAGTCACAGGATTGGGAGGCCGCGACCCCGACGGGTCGATCGCCTCTTACACCATCAACACCCTGCCGCCAGCGGCCCAAGGAGTCCTGTTTTTAGGAGATCCAGCCAACGGTGGTGTACCGGTGACACCAGGTCAAGTCCTGACACCGGAACAGCTAGGACAACTATTTTTCCAATCCACCGGCGACTTTACCGGAGCAACTTTCAGCTACAGCGCCACAGATAGCAACGGCGCTACCAGTCCCCTGGCTACCGCTACTCTCGGTTCCACAGGAGCAACTCCCACACCAAATCCCCTAAACTTACCGCCAGTAACCAACAATGCTAATTTCACGGTAGACCCCAATAGCAGCGCGCGGGTGCCGGGATTGGGAGGAAGTGACCCCGATGGGTCGATCGCCTCTTACACCATCAACACCCTACCGCCAGCGGCCCAAGGAATCCTGTTTTTAGGAGATCCAGCCAACGGCGGAGTAGCCGTGACACCAGGTCAAGTTTTGACACCGGAACAAATAGGACAACTATTTTTCCAATCCACCGGCGACTTTACCGGTGCCAATTTCAGCTACAGCGCCACAGATAACAGCGGCGCTACCAGCCCCGCCACTGCTACAGTTGCCGCTATCTCCCCGACTTCCAACCAACCGCCATCGATTAACAATGTTAACTTCACGGTTCCGACTGACGGCATCGTGCAGGTGTTGGGATTGGGAGGAAGTGACCCCGATGGGTCGATCGTCTCTTACACCATCACCAGAGTCCCCCCAGCCAACCAAGGAGTCCTGTTCTTATCAGATTCAGTCAACGGCGACATACCCGTGACAGCCGGTCAAGTTTTGACTCCGGCACAAATAGGACAACTATTTTTCGTAGCCACAGTTGACTTTAACGGAGCAACTTTCAGCTACACCGCCACCGACAACCTCGGCAAAGTCAGCCCCGCTAGCGCTACTGTTGCTGCTATCTTGAGGCCAGTTGGAACTGTTCCCCCACTCATACCTACACCCACACCAACACCCGCGCCCGGTATCTCAAATCCGATCGGGGAAGCAGATACCGACTGTCAATGTTCGCCCATTATTGAAAAACCGGGAATTAACTTTGCGCCCCCGCAGCAACCGCCCGCAGTTGGATTTGTCCGGCCTATTTCACAATTTTCAGAGGGACAAACCACCAAAGGAAGCGACGGCGATGACTTCATCGCAGACACCAAAGGCAACCAAAAAATCGTCGGTTTTAAAGGCAACGACCTGCTTTTAGGTGAAGACGGCGCGGACGAAATTTACGGCAACGAAGGCAATGACAGGATTTTTGGGGGCACTGGCACCGATATTGTTTACGGAGACGAGGGCAACGATATCGTATTTGCAGGCAAACAGAACGACTGGATTGCCGGCGACTTAGGCTCCGACACCCTGTTTGGAGATCGAGGTGCGGATACGATTCTCGGAGACACCGGGCAGAACAACTCCCAGAGTCCTGACGATGCTCGCGATTTGATTTTCGGAGGCGAGGGTGCAGACCTAATTAACGGCAACGAGGGCGAGGATACCATCCATAGCGGCAAAGGTGACGATATTGCCCTTGGAGGTAAAGAAAATGACCTGATTTGGGGCGAACTCGGCTCCGATACCTTGTTTGGTGGCATCGGCTCCGACAGCTTGTTTGGGGGCATCCGCGACCAAAGGGCCAGCGACTCCCAGGGACGCGACTTGCTGTACGGAGGCTTCGGTAACGACTTCCTCCACGGTCAACAAGACAACGATACGCTGGTTGCAGGCAAAGATAACGATCGCGCTTACGGAGGTAAAGGCAATGACATCATCTACGGTCAATTAGGCTCCGATACCCTCTACGGCGGCGAAGGAGCCGATACTCTGCTCGGCGACAGTGGCAGTTCCCAGTCAATCGGGGATCTCGGCGAACAAGACTTAATCTTTGGGGACAGCGGCAACGACATCATCGGCGGCGGCCACGGTAATGATACCGTGCAAGCAGGTAAAGGCAATGATTGTGTTTGGGGTGGCAAAAATAATGACCTGATTTGGGGCGAGATCGGCTCTGATACCCTTGTCGGCGACAGCGGCGACGACACCATGTACGGCGGTGCTCGAAGTCGAGTTCAAGATGTTGGCGGCCGGGACTTGCTCTTTGGTGGCATCGGTGCTGATGTGCTGTTCGGCGATGAGGGTGACGATACCATCAGTGGCGGTCAAGACAACGACTTGATTTACGGCGGCAAAGCTAACGACCTCATACACGGAGATCTGGGCGACGACTTGATTTACGGCGGTGACGGCAGCGATGAACTCTGCGGTGACGAGGGCAACGATACCATCTATGGCGATCGTGCTGATAACCGGGGTGTCTCGGTGGGGGCAAACGACCAGCAAGACTGCATCAACGGCGGTGACGGCAATGACTTGCTCTACGGCAATGAAGGCCAAGATACTATCAACGGAGATGCTGGCAGCGATACTCTGATTGGTGGTAAAGATAACGACCTGCTCAATGGGGGCGCTGGAGATGACTGGCTGTTTGGCGGCTTGGGCGAGGATACTTTAATTGGAGGTATTGGGAGCGATCGATTTGTGTTGAATGGTCAGGGCGGCACCGATACTGTCATTAACTTCGAGGTAGGCGTCGATAAGTTTGTTTTGAGCGACGGGCTGAGTTTCCAGCAGTTGCAATTTAGCGCCACTCCGAACGGTACGTTGCTGCTAGTAGCAGGAACCGATCGGGTTTTAGCGAATCTGGTTGGGGTTAAGGGGGCGATCGGCTCCTCGGATTTTCTACCAAATCTCTCTGAACTCTAGAATTGGGGGCGAAAGTCTCCTGTTCTGGCGAACAAAACGCCACAGCAGATCGGAACTTCTGTGGCGTTCCTCACAATACTCAATCCTGGTTAGAAACTTTGTTGCACTCGGCCTTTGACATAGCTCTGACAGTTGCCTTTTGTCCCTCTATAAAATGCTAAAAAATCAAGGTTTATTCAAGCATAATTTGGTATAATATCAAATCTGTTAGCATTGGAATTATTCATAAATCTCTTATCTTGATTGGCGTGAATTAGCGTCAATTACTTGTCCGGGGCGGTGAAGTAATTCTCTCTTTTTGACCGCAGATGAGGGCAGATGAACACAGATGAACGCAGATGAATCATATTAATTACTGTTGCATTTTTCGTGATTGTTGACTGTTTTTTACGCCCGACTATGCTACCGGATTTGATATGACTTTGTATGGGGTTTTTCAGTTGTTCCTAGGTACACAGGGGTTGGTAGCTCAAGTGTTTACTACCAACTAATTTTATTGTGTTGTGCGATCGGGCTTAAGAGCCAACTAAAATTCATCACTCATTCCCCATTCCCATGCCATTGATTCACAATAGAAGGAAAGAAGAGATACAGGGATAGCTATTTTTTCCTTTTTCTTGGCGAAGCCCCAATTCCCCACGCTCAATTCAAATACTTAGCTTAGGATAGCGAAATCTGCTTGCGTAAAAACAGGCGGCGCGGCTGGCCGAACAGCCAACCAGTCCAATTCCAATCCACCTGTTGCAAGCGATAGCCGGCCTGATAGTACAACTGTCGCGCCGCGTGATTATTTTCCAGAACGTGGAGGTAAATCTCAGAAAATCCCCATTCTCTGGCTGTCTCCTCGCAGTTGCTGAGCAATTGTTGAGCAACCCCTTGCCGCCGGTACTCCGGGTGAACGGCTAAATTCGACAAATAAGGATAGTCAGAATTAGGGATTTGCCAAGGAAAGCGAGAACGCAGAGCCATTTCTACTGTTCCTGTTATGCGCTGAGCTCGGTGCGATCGATAATTCTGCGTTCCCTCCTCGCGCGATACTAGCTCAGCAACCAGACAAATGTAATGTTCTGCCTTAGAACGCAGTCGATTTTTTAAATCTTCGTAAATGCCCAAACGCAACACTGGATACACCCATTCTACAAACCCCTCGCGGGAGTGAAAGCTCATGGCTAAAATATCAGCTAGCTGCGTCAAGTCGTTCGGCGTAGCCACCCGGAGCGAAAAACCAGAAAGTCCGGGAGTTTGTTGTTGGTGAGATGGTGAGGAAAAAAATGAAGGATTCACAATGCCAGGCCACTATATTATTTTTTTTTACGCGGGTTTCTAAGCTACGCTCTTAGAAAATTTATTGATGTTATACCGATCTTATAACGTAACTTATAGGCATAGTTTATTAGCCAGATTAAATTATATTTTTTTGTGCTTGACTTTAAGTAGTATTTGAGGTAAATGGAAACTTTTTAGGAGTTAATACTCTAGTTATGAAAAAATAAAACCCATCCCTAATACTAGATTTGTGGATCAGCTATTTTGCCTTTAAATTGAAGCTCGATCGCTGGCTAGGGGCCGGCGTCCAAGAGTTTAAGTAAACCGTAGCTTACAAATTAAATGCGCGACTGCTTAGCGGGCAAGGTATTAAAAACAATCACAAAGGTTTTAACGTCAGGTTCCCGGAATCCTACCGCTCTCTGCTTGCGGAAATACCCGATCGAATATAATTTATCAGTCAAGCGGTACTTGAAAAACTCAACGACCGATCGGATTAACACCGGGCGCGCTGGCGCGTCGGATGTTCCGCGCCGCCCCCCGGGCTGGCACCCCAGCTTTCAGTAGTTCTGGGTAATCCATCGCCCGTCCCCAATCTAACCGGGCTTACCTGTTGAGCTACTGGGTATTTTTCCCACCTCCAATTTAAATTTGGATGCTTGGAAACTGTCTGCAGGGGTTTTCCCCGTCGGTTCGATACTCTGCTGCGCGCGAGCGAGACCTTCAAAACCTCGATCGAGCTGATTGACCCTGCCCAAAAACCGATACAAGCCACCGACAGTCGTCGATAGATCAAAATTTTAGACCCTAGTTCAAGCTCCGCGATTCATCTGTGGAGTAAATCTAAAATCTAAAATCGACTGACCGGTTTCCACAGAGTACATCCCTAGCTAAGATTAACAGATGGATGCTCGAACTTGCGGTGTTTTGCCGCAGTAATTAGCTTGGGCGTTGGTCTGCAAGAGGCACAAAAAATGCCGAGATCGGCGAAAAAAGTGCAAGTCTAACTAAAATGGTACAGCAATTGCGTCACTCCCACAGACACCTCTGTGGTCTGTGGGCCACCCCCGAATATCCGTCAGGGGCTCGGCGCCGGATTGTGGTCGGTATCCTTGGCTGACTGTTAAAGTTGCTGTTACTTGTGGGAAAAAACACAGGCGAAGATGTTGGTTGTCTATTGTATCTTGCTGCGGGCAGCTTTCACATACCAAATAAAACAGTCCCAGGAGCCAGGAGCAAACATAAATTTGGCAAATCAACTCACAATCAGGACCGTTATTCCTATGTATTCTGAGATATCCAGACGGCAGTTAAAATGACCAGATTTGTGTTGGCTCTCCTGCTGCATAAAGGTAAGGGTGAAAGAAAATTATCGGGAGACGAGTTTATGTGAATATCATTAAATAATAAAATTGGGGTGCACGACAGATAACTGTGGCTCAGAAGAATTCCGAATTGAAAACCCAGACATCAAAAATCAAGGTTGATGCTTGCCTCGCACACTCACAACAACTTCATATCCACGAATTATTGTGATACCATTTTCCCAAAATAATGGCAATCTAGGCAAAACTCTAACCCTTATGTCATCAGTCATTCGCAATCGAAAATCGAAAATCGAAAATCGAAAATGGTATGACTTCAGCAATTTAAATCGGCGAATTCTTCCTTTGATCGGACTTATTAAATCGAACAGCCCCGGGGCACAGGAGAACGGTGCATGAATTCCCAAGAAAATCCTAAGCTAAAAATTCTGATCGTCGATGACGAACCGGATAACCTCGACTTGCTTTACCGCACCTTCCATCGAGACTACAAAGTGCTCAGAGCCGAATCAGGCCCCGCTGCTCTCGAAATTTTGGCAAAAGAGGGAGAAGTTGCGGTGATTATCTCCGACCAGCGAATGCCAAAAATGAGCGGTACGGAGTTTCTCAGCCTGACGGCGGCTCAGTACCCCGACGTGATCCGAATTATTTTAACTGGCTATACAGATGTTGAAGATTTAGTTGAAGCTATTAACGCTGGCAAAGTATTTAAATACGTTACCAAGCCTTGGGATGCTCAAGAGCTGATAAATCTTGTCAGTCAAGCTGTTGAGACTCACAATCTTCTGAAAACGCGCACCAATGAACTGCGCCGTGCTTTGAGCCAAGAATCGCTGCTTTATGCCGTTACAAATACTATCCGATCGGCTCCCAATTACCAGCAAATGCTGCAAAGAATTGTGGAAACAGTCGGGCAGATGTTTGAGGTGAGTTGCTGTCTGCTGCGGCCGTTCCAAGACGGCCGGGTGGCCGATGAGTGGTTCGTTTACCAGAAGGCAGAAACTAAAGGGTTGGGGGGCGATGAGGAAGCGATGCCAGGTGATGCTTCTGCTGCCGAACTCTCCCCGGATTTGCTGCGGGATTTGGTTTGGGAAACTCTGGATGTGGAGGTGATTCAAGATGCCCAAACTGACGATCGAGTTTTAAACTGGGATAATCAGCAACGACAGCAGGCTTACGAAGCTGCGAATATTCGATCGAGCTTGATCGTACCCCTGTTTTACAAAATCGAACTGATGGCAGTCTTGGCGCTGCACCAGTTCGATCGACCGCGCCAGTGGCAAGACCACGAGGTACAGTTGGTAATTACGGTGGCAGACCAAGCGGCTTTGGCGCTGTCTCAAGCCCGGGCTTACGAACGGGTGCGGGCGCTGGCGAAGCGCGAGGCCTTAGTCAATACTATTACTACGGCAATTCGATCGAGTCTCGATCCCCAAAATATTTTTGCAGCCATTACTCAACAACTCGGCCAAGCTTTGCAAGTTGACGGCTGCGCCCTATCTCTGTGGACTGAAGATGATGAATACGTCCAATGCGTGGGGCTATACGACACAGATAGGGATACCGTGGCTGTAGAACAGGGTTTTATGGACAATCCAGAGGTAGTTGCGAACCCTCTGGGCTACGAGACGGCTTCTGGTGATGATGCTGCTAACCCTCGCGGCTGGGTTTTTGCCCATCCTTCTTTGCCGCAGTCTTTGGTGCCGATTCGGGGCAATCCGCTGTTGCTGGAAGTTATGGTATCAAAAGAGCCGGTGGCGATCGAAGATCTGGAGGAACACCCGGAGTTAAATGTTACAGAACTGCAAGTTCGATCGCCAGCCCGCGCCCTGTTAGTCGTTCCCTTACTCTCGGAAGGCAAAATCATCGGCAGCATTTCCCTGCGCCAAAATCACAGCATCCGCCGCTGGAACCTCTCAGACATTGACCTGGCTCAAATAGTCGCAACTCAAGCGGCTCTGGCCGTGCAGCAGTCGCGCCTCTACCAGACTACCAGACAGCAGGCAGAACGGCTTCTGGAAGCCGATCGGCTCAAAACCGAATTTTTCCAAAATATCTCCCACGAGTTCCGCACGCCTCTAACTCTCACAATCGGCCCTCTGGAATCAGCTTGCAGGCGCCAAGAAGACTTGCCCTACGAACAAGCCGTAATCGCTTTGCGTAACTCCCGGCGCCTCCTGCGCTTGGTAAATCAACTGCTGGACTTGCAGCGGCTCGATGCCGGACGGATGCAGCCGAGTTTTCGCCCCTGCGATTTAGTCGGTTTCTGTTACTCTACCGCAGAGTCGTTCCGCGCCTACTGCGAGAAAAAAGGACTGCACTTAATTACCCAACTGCAAGAATGTCCTTTACTTTATTTGGATCTCGAAAGATTTGACAAAGTTATTTACAACCTGCTGTCAAATGCTGTCAAATTCACCCCAGAAGGCGGAACTATCACCCTGAAAGTTGAATCGGCCGGCGCTCACTGCTTGTTGCAAGTAAAAGACACTGGTATCGGCATTCGCACCGAACAAATTCCCTATTTATTCGAGCGGTTTCACCAAGCCGAAGGTTCAGCTAGCCGTTCCTACGAAGGCAGCGGCTTAGGTTTGGCACTTGTCAAAGAATTAGTCGAACTCCACGGCGGTCAAATTTCAGTTGAGTCAGTTTACGGCGAAGGTACGACTTTTACCGTTTGGCTGCACTTCGGTTCGACTCACTTGCCCCCGGAACAGGTACTAGAAATACCTGCGGAGTTTCACTCATCCAAAGCTGCGGTGGAACTGGCAGATGTGGAAGCGGAATTGTCGGAAAATGAGGCTGAAAATCATAACTTTGAGGCGCTCCAACCTGTCAGGTCGGAAACAGCAGTGGGAACGGTTTTGGTAGTTGACGACAATCCCGATTTGCGCTTTTACGTGTCGGCTATTCTGCGAGATGCCGGCTTTGCAGTTTTGCTCGCCCGCAACGGACAAGAAGGATTTGCCGTGGCTAAAAAACGTCGCCCTAATTTAATTATCACGGATTTGATGATGCCTTTGATTTCTGGCTTGGATTTGATTAAGATGATTCGAGAGGATGAGGAATTGCAGGGAACTCCGGCAATTTTGCTGACTGCTAAAGCCGACGAAGATACTCGAATAGAAGGAGTAGAACGGGGTGCGGATGCTTATTTGTCCAAGCCTTTTAACGATCGCGAATTGTTGGCGGAAGTGCGGAATTTGATCGCTCTCAAACAAAACGAGCGCCGAGTGCAGCAGTTGAACAGTTATTTAACTGAGTCGGTGCTGCGCCGATTTTTGCCGCCGTCGATGGTGAAGGCTGCCGCGGCTGGAGATTTGGCTCTAGATTTGCGCCCGGAACCGCGATTGATTACTATTTTGTTTAGCGATATTGTCGGTTTTACGGAAATGGCAAATACGCTGCGCTCGCGCCGGGTAGCTGAGCTGTTGAATGAATATTTGGCGGCAATGACTAAGGCTATTTTTGACAGCGGCGGTACGGTAGACAAGTTTGTTGGAGATGCGGTAATGGCTTTCTTTGGCGCGCCGGAGGAACTAACGCCTAACGAGCAAGTACGCCGCGCTGTGGCTGCTGCTGAGCAAATGCTGCGAGCTCTCAAGGAGCTTAACAAGGGCTGGTTGGAGCAGGGAATTGTTGGGGAAAATGGGGTGTCTCCGTTGCGGTTTCGCTGCGGGATTCACCAGGGTACTGCGGTGGTGGGGATGTTTGGCGGCCCTGACCGATCGGATTATACTGCGATCGGGCCGAGCGTGAATATTGCCGCCCGCTTGCAAGAGGTGACGGAACCAAACACGGTGCTAATTTCGGCGGCGGTGGCAGATTATGTTGAGGAAAATCGCATTGTTAAATATAAGCCTTTGAAATTAAAGGGAATTGATGAAACTGTATTGACTTTTTTACTAAATTGTGATTAGTCATTATAAGTATTATATGTTGATATCCCACGCACAATTTCGGGAACAACCTATTCGTAAATACAGCAGATTTCAACTGAGTGAATTACATTCACCCCACCCGCCCCAGGGCTGTTTTATATCGATTCCGGTGCAACCGGAATCGATATCAATTGTTTAATCTTTAATCTTTAATCTACAATCTACTAACCAAATTTCAAAATTCCCAATGGCGGCTGGGGAGTCAACTCTAAAATCTAAAATCTAAAATCTAAAATCTAAAATTGACTGACATTCCTTGCTTCCATCTATCAAAAGAGGGAAATTTTTTAACTGTTCGTCGGCGGATAACCTCTCTCTAGAGAACGGTTCAGCCGATCGCTCCGATCGAGTAGAAATAGAATGTCATATCTGATCGTGTATTGTATGAAACTGAATTCTTTGACGAAACGGCTTTCGACTGTCGGCCGCTGGATGGCTGCAACTGTGCTTTGCGTGTCAGCGATGGCCTTCGTTTGGCAGGGTGCGTTTTTCTCGAACACCGCAGCAATGGCTTCTCCTGCTGTAAACATCGCAGCAGCAGATGCGGGCGATGGGGTTAAAGAAAAAGCCAGCAAAGATGCTGGACGAGCCAAGAACTTCATCCGAGATACAGAAGATAAAGTTAAGGAAACTGCCAAGACAAATGCTGCTAAAGTCGATCGAGCATCAGATGATGGTAGTTTTGTAGAGCGCAAAGCTAAGAAAGACTCGGCCACAATTGAGAAAAGAGCATCGGAAGATTCAGCTCGGACTCAGGAAGCAGTAGATAATACCAAGAATGCTGTAGAGCGCGCTGTTGACAGCATCAAGGGTGCTTTTGGCAATTAGAAAATAAATAAGTAGGTAAGTGCAAAGGCCTTGTCTACTTAAGTAAGCGGGCATGAATAAACTGATGTGAGGGGGCGGGTTTTGACCTGCAAGAAGTCGGATAGCAAGAGTTACTTGCACTCACCCGCCCACCATATCTTATGGTTTTGTCGCTCTTGTCTGCTTACTTGAAACTGAAAAATTGGTGTAGGTTAAGCAAAATCTCTAGAGGGTTTGTAGAACCTACCTCAAACCATTCTTTAAAATTGCCGCAAAAATCGCAAGTCGCTAGCATAAACCCGGCGAATATCGTCGATTTCATAAAGTACCATTGCGAACCGCTCGACCCCAAAACCGGCCGCAAACCCAGTATATTTTTCTGGGTCTAAACCCACTCCTTTAAGAACGTTAGGATCGACAGTTCCGCAGCCCAAAACTTCCAGCCATTTGCCGTTCCACTGCAAATCAACTTCGGCAGAAGGTTCCGTAAACGGAAAGTAACTCGTGCGGAAACGAATCGGCAAATCTTGCCCGAACATTTGCCGCAAAAACTCTTTAATTGTGCCTTTCAAGTCAGTAAATGTCAGACCTTCATCAATTGCTAAAAGCTCAATTTGGTGGAAAACTGCGGCGTGAGTTGCATCGACAGTATCGCGGCGGTAAACGCGGCCGGGAGAGACAATCCGAATCGGCGGTTTGTGCTGTTCCATGTAGCGAATTTGCACTGATGATGTCTGAGTCCGCAGCAAGTCGCCTCCCGGTAGGTAAAATGTATCTTGCATATCCCGCGCTGGGTGGTCTGGCGGGGTGTTGAGCGCCTCGAAGTTGTAATAATCTGTTTCCATTTCCGGGCCGTTGGCGACGGTGTATCCGAGGCCGACAAAGATATCGAGAGCGCGGTCTATGACGGCGTTTAAGGGGTGCACGCGGCCTTGGGGGCGAAAAATCCCCGGCATGGTGACATCGATGGTTTCTGAGGCTAATTTGGCTTGGATTTGGGCTGTTTGGAGGGCGGCGCGCTTGTCTTCTAAATCGGCTTGCAGGGCTTCTTTGACTGTATTGGCGATCGCACCTACTTTGGGTCGCTGGTCTGGCGACAGTTTGCCCATCATGCCTAAAATTTGAGAGAGTTGGCCTTTTTTGCCGAGGTAGCCGACGCGCAACTGTTCGAGTTGTTCGAGGGTATTGGCAGTGGCGATCGCACTTTTGGACTCTTGACCGAGGGTTTCTAGTTGAGTTTCAATGTCGCTTAGCTGGACAGTCATTTTGATTTTAGATTTTTGATTTTAGATTTTAGATTGATGGCAGTTTTGGGCCAAGTTGAGTTTAGCGCAATTTTGGCTCTACAGTCTTGTTGATTTTAGATTTTTGATTTTAGATTTTTGATTGAGGGCAGTTTTGGGCCAAGTTGAGTTTAGCGCGATTTTGGCTCTACAGTCTTGTTGATTTTTGATTTTAGATTTTAGATTGAGGGCAGTTTTGGGCCAAGTTGAGTTTAGCGCAATTTTGGCTCTACAGTCATTTTGATTTTTGATTTTAGATTTTAGATTTTAGATTGATGGCAGTTTTGGGCCAAGTTGAGTTTAGCGCAATTTTGGCTCTACAGTCATTTTGATTTTAGATTTTAGATTTTAGATTGATGGTAGTTTTGGGCCAAGTTGAGTTTAGCGCAATTTTGGCTCTACAGTCTTGTTGATTTTAGATTTTAGATTTTAGATTTTAGATTGATGGTAGTTTGGGCCAAGTTGAGTTTAGCGCAATTTGGCTCTACAGCCATTTAGATTTTAGATTTTAGATTTTCGGCACTTACGGATAATTGGTAATAAGTAATTCGATGTTAGAGCGATCGTCCTAGTTGAATCTAGTTTAGTATTGTTATAAGGCCTATAAAAATTTCAATGAAACTTTTAATTAGCAACGACGACGGCATCTTTGCACAAGGCATCCGCAGCCTCGCCAACGCTCTCGCCGCCGCAGGTCACGACGTGAGCGTTGTTTGTCCCGACAGAGAGCGCTCCGCTACCGGCCACGGCCTTACCTTGCACCAACCCATCCGCGCCGAAATTGTCGAATCTATTTTTGATCCCGCAGTCCAAGCTTGGGCTTGTTCGGGTACTCCCGCCGACTGCGTGAAACTCGCTTTGTGGGCTTTACTTGACAAACCACCGGATTTTGTCCTTTCCGGTATCAACCACGGGCCGAATTTAGGCACGGATATCATCTGTTCGGGCACGGTTTCGGCGGCAATGGAAGGAATTATGGAAGGCATTCCCAGCATTGCTTTCAGCCTCGCGAGCTATACTTCCCAGGAATTTGGGCCGGCAGTGGATTTCGCTGTCACCTTGCTGTCGCAGTTGGAAAAACAGCCACTGCCCAAACCGGTGCTGTTGAATGTCAACATACCGGCAGTCACACAAGCAGAAATTACCGGAGTTGCGATCGCCCGTCAAGGCATTCGCCGCTATTTCGACATATTTCAAAAGCGCACCGATCCGCGCGGCAAAACTTATTATTGGCTGGCTGGGGAATTGTTAGAAGATGTAGAAGAAATCGCCGATTTGGCGATGCCGCATGATATTCCTACGGACGTACAAGCTATTCGCGACAACAGAATAACCGTAACTCCTTTGCAATATAATCTCACCTGTGCTCCCGACTTGCACTCGTTGCGGGATTGGCAAGTTGAAGGTTTTCCCAAGCAGTGAGCTCCGATCGACCCGATCGGAGCGGTAAACTAGGAATTAAGGAAAAGTGCCTCTCAAGGTCTATACCTTAGGCGTTAACACAGGCTCCCAATTACTTGTTAGTTTTTTTTACTCAAGAAAAACAGTTATGAACGCTCCCACCTATAACACTCATTCTGTCACTTGCCCGATCTGCAACCGTTCCAGCGTCGTAGGCCCAGTCGGAATGGTCAGTGGACTATTCACTTGTCCCCACTGCCATTCTCATATGGTAATTAGCTGGAGCGGTCATTTTGTGCGCGATCCTTTTAGTCTCAAACAACTGACGGTGGGAAAGATGCTCAGGCGCGAGAGCAGACCGTTAGCTCGCCTTCAGCGGGACTTTGGGCTGGGCAAGCCTTTGCCCCTGATTGCAATTTTGGGCAGTGTGGTCTTTTTCGGGTGTGCGCTCGCCGCTACGGAACAATCGCTACTCCGACAGAATTCACTGCAAGGATTTTTAGAGTGGGTGAGCGGAACTGGTAATTCCCAAGATATCTCACGTTAACATTTCTTAAAAGAAATTGTGACAGATACTGCGTGCAAATATCTATTCCTTTAGGTAGAAATCACACTATTTTAGCAATTGCATCCATCTTGAGCTGCGGGTAAGCACTTAGACGCCGTGCCCTTCTTCCTGTGTCCAAAAACGTCAAAACCCCAGTCCGGCAGGGGTTTTAACCCCTGCCTCAAAGCTCGATTCTGGTGGGCTGAATTCTCGCGAGGGTGTTTCGGGTTAAGTTGACACACATCACATCCCTTGATTTAGAAACTCAGCAATTTTTCTAACTGCTGCTTCCAAAATTGCTGGCGACTCGACTAAGGCAAATCGCACGTAGCCTTCTCCTGATTTCCCGAAACCGGCACCGGGGGAAGCTGCGACTCCTGTACTCTGTACTAGCTGAGTGCAAAATTTCACGGAATCTTGGGCCCAAGGTTCCGGCAGTTTCGCCCAGACGTACATGGTGGCGGGGGGTACGGGTACTTGCCAGCCAATGGGCTGTAGCGCGTTTACAAAGGCATCCCGGCGTTTTCTGAAGGTTTCTACGCTGGTTCTAACGGTATCTTGAGGGCCGGTTAAAGCTGCGATCGCTCCGTTCAAAATCCCTCGGTATTGGTTAAAGTCCACTGCGGCTTTTACCTGTCGCAGCGCTGCAATTAGTTCGGAATTGCCGATCGCGTATCCGACTCGAAAACCTCCCATACTGTAGGATTTGGATAGTGTAAAAAACTCGATCGCCACACTCTTATCTCGATCCGCCTGAAAGATTGACGGCGCCATCAATTTTCGATATTCTTCCCCGTTACCAGAGGGCGGGCACGGGGGCACCGCCCCTACAGAATCGTCAAACACCAAATCCACATAAGGGAAATCGTGAACTAACACCAGCCGATGTTCCCGACAAAAAGCCACAGCTTTCTCAAAAAAAGCAACCGGGGCGATCGCAGTTGTAGGATTGTGAGGATAGCTCAAAACCATCATCTTCGACTCAGCCAGCACTGCTGCCGGAATATCTTCAAATATCGGCAAAAACGCATTTTCTGCTAATATCGGCATCGGATAAATTTGACCGCCGGCCAAATGCACGCCGCCCGCGTGGGAAGGATAGCCCGGATCGAGCAGCAAAGCAAAATCTCCAGGGTTGAGTACAGCTAAAGGCATATGCGCCGTGCCTTCTTGGGAACCAATTAACGGCAGCACTTCTGTTTCTGGATTGACTGCAATCCCAAATTTTTGCTCGTACCAAATAGCTGCTGCTTCCCGAAAATCTCTTGTGCCGTTAAACAGCAAATAGCCGTGAGTGCTGGTGTCGGACAGAGAATGTGCGATCGCATCTGTAATGTGAGCCGCCGCCGGCAAATCCGAAGAACCCAGAGACAAGTCAATCACATTCTGCCCCGCTGCTCTAGCTTGAGCTTTTGCTCTATCCATATCGGCAAATACATTAAATTGCAGTGGCTCTAAACGTTTGGCAAATTGCATATTTTTTCTAACTTTTGGGGCATATTAATATTTTTTACATGGCTGATTTATTTTTTTTTCATTTTTATGTGCTGCTTTGTAAAGTTTTTTTTATAACCGCAGAGAGCGCAGAGGGCGCAGAGTCAGAGAGGAAGATCGCGGATAAAAGAGAGATGTTAAAAAATATTTTTGATTGCTATAGTTATGAGTTGGGAGTTGGAAACTCCCGAATCATTTCCAAACTTTATAAGTGAGCGTCGAGCAAACCGACCAAAGTTTGTTTAGTAATAGCTCCCTCGTGAGAAAGCACTACTTCGGCATTTTTAAACAGCCTGAGAGCTGGGACTCCTTCTACTTTATACTGCTTGACAGTATTAGGATTGGGGTCAATTTCCATTTTAACCACTTTCAGCCGATCGCTGTAGTTGGCCGCCACCCAGTCTACCGAAGGCGCGATCAGTTTGCAAGGCCCGCACCAACTAGCCCAAAAATAGGCAAGCACTGGTTGCTCTGCTTTCAGGACTTCTGTTTCAAATTTTTCGTCGTTAATGACAATTACACTGTTGCTCATGGTTCTGCGATTATTTTTTCTATTTATTTCTAAAGCACCGACTGGGTAAAACTTGCACCAACTGACAAGACAGCCCCAAAAAACTGTTAATAATTTTAAAACATTCTGCGAATTATTGAGTGCAAACTCAGGACTGGGAACTGATGGATAATTCTGTATGGCGTTTAATTCCACTGTTGTCGGCGTCTGGTAGCGTGCAGATGGCGATCGACCACTGGCTGCTGGAACAGCATCTAGCGGGGAAAAATCCGCCAACTCTGCGATTTTACACTTGGCAACCGGCGGCGATTTCCTTGGGCTACCACCAGCGCCGATGGCCGGAGTTTTGGCAGCAGTTGTCTTGGCAAGGAATGCCTGTAGAGTTGGTGAGGAGGCCCAGCGGCGGGCGCGCCGTGCTGCACCAAGGGGATTTAACTTATGCCGTTGTGGCGTCAGGATTTGGAAGCAGCCGTATGAAAGCTTATCAGACTATTTGCGAGTTTTTGATTGAGGGTTGGAGGGCGATGGGTTTGGATTTGCAATACGGGGAAGCTGGAAGGGGTTACATTCACAATCCGAATTGTTTTGGTACTGCGACGGGTGCGGATTTAGTTACACTTGATGGCTGCAAGTTAATTGGTAGCGCGCAATTGCGACGGGGTGATGCTATTTTGCAGCACGGTTCGATGCGTTTGCAGCCGGATGTTAAATTATTTTCTCAAGTGTTTGGGGAGGAATTAATTCCTGTGCAATTACCTCTATCTGAAGGGGGAGATGATTTGATTGCAACTGTAATTGATGTTTTGAGTGCGGAGGCTTGTCGCTGTTTTGAAATTGATTTGGAGGTGCAGCCACTTTCAGAAGAGGAATGGCAGGATATTTGGGAATTAACAAGTAGTAAGCTGTTTCACATTTAACCTGCATATTTGGGGGCGGGCTTTCCTGCCACTTTTTCGGAACAGCCAAGATGGCCGTGCCACATATTTCTGGGATACTTTTTGTGAGGTATACCGCCTGTTGGGAACAGCCAAGATGGCCGTTCTACAACAAAGAATTTTTATTGTAGAACCGTCATCTTGGCTGTTACTGATACAAGTTAAAAACTTGTACACTTATTTTTATTAAAAGTCTTGTGGCCCGTTGCTCTAACGCCACCAAAAAAGTTAAATTTAAATGCAGTACAGCTTATGGCTGTGGCTCAATTTCAACGATCGGCTCTTTGGCAATTTTGCCCAATTTCACAGAATCCAGCAAGCTTTCCCAATCAGCAGTTAATTCTGCATCATTAGGATTAGCGCGACGAGCGGCAGCTAGATTGCTGAGAGCCTCTTGCCAAATCCCATTTTCAGCATAAATAAAGGTTTTCTGGCGCGCATCAGCCTTCTCTAATTGACTGCGGATATCTTCACTGAGTTCAACTCGGCGCACAATACCTTGTTCCAAAATATCTGCGGATCTGTCTTGAGCCTCACAAATCAATGCAACAGACCAACGGTAATTTTTGCCTACTTGCAAGGGCGACACATTTTTATTGGCGGGGAGACTAACACCGATTACCCCTGATGAATTGTTAGTTTTTAGGGTTGTTTGATAAATCGGGTTCCCGTTTTCATCTTTCAGAACAAATTCGGCTAATTCCGCCTCTGTTTGAGGCAAGTAGAAAAAGAATACAGGATATTCCGAAACAGTCCGTCCGATTTTATTTTCTGGTATCAAGGCTGTAAACTCTATCTCACCCTTCACGCATTTACTTGCTTTGCGCGTCACTCTCCGTAGATCGCCCGGTAGCATATCTTCAATAGGCTGAACCAAGCGCGGCCCTCCCGATTCAGTGAATGGCTTGCCATCTGTGCTTGGAGTCGGCGGACCGAAGCGCGGCCCTCCCGATTCAGTGCCTGGCTTGCCATCTGTGCTTGGAGTCGGCAGTCCCACAACTGCTAATTGGGAAGCATCAAGTGTTGCTATCAATACTATTGAGCCAACTGATATCAGATTGATGAGAAACTTAGTAATTTTTTTCATATTAACTCCATGAATTTTTAGGGATAGATTCTCTCTTTTTATTTCTTTTTCCTTCCCAATATCCGGTAGACATTAACTTTTTGTTCCCTGCCTCTTAAAGGCAAAGCTCCCCAAGATTCTACCTCAAATTTGTCGGCCAGATGCAGAAAGGTTTCTTCTGCAATCAATATCCGGCAAGTGTCCTCTTGCCGATCCTTTTCGCAGCTTTCCAGGCGAGAGGCAATATTTACGCTGTCGCCGATCACTCCATATTCTAAACGGGTTGAGCCTCCCAGACTACCCACCATCACAGCCCCTGTAAAGATGCCTACTCGCATTTTTGCGGCCGGTAAACCGCGATCGATCCAATTTTGATTCATTTGTGGCAAGCGCGAACTTATAGCTAAAGCGCAAGATACGGCAAGGCGAGCATCTTCTGCAATTTCTTCTGGAGTGGTGCGGGGAATGGGTACGCCAAATACTGCCAGCATTCCATCTCCGGTAAATTTATTAATCACGCCTTGATGTGCTTGGACTTCTTGGGCCATTGCTGATAAATACTCATTTAACCAACTCATTACTACTTCTGGCGGTAGTTTTTCGGAGATTGTACTAAAACCCTGCAAGTCGGTGAGGATGATGGTAGCAGTAACTTTTTGGCCCGGCAATAACCCTGATTCGAGCAGATGGACGCGCTCTTTCCACAGGGCATTTGCGATCGCCGGTGAAGTTTGTTGTCCTAATAATTTCATCACAATCCCTTGCTGTTGCCTCGATTGCTCGTATTTATAGGTAACTGCGACTCCTGCGGTGATTAAAAGTGCCAGGGTAGGGGAAATTAGAGGTATCCACCCATGTTGCATGAAGAGGAAAAAGGTGAATCCGAATAATGAACCGCAAGCTGCGATCGCACTTCCCATCAAATTCAGCGATTTTTCTAGCCGCCAAGCTAAACAGCCGCCCACTGCGCCCCAAACAGCGATCCAGAGAATTTCTTGCCATTCGTCCCAATACCAAAATAGCCCTTTGCCGTCTAAAACTGCACTGATAATTTGGCTGGTGGCCGTGGCGTGAATTAATACCCCAGGCATCAGGCGGTTTCCGCTGGCATTAGCACTGTAAGGGCTGGAGAATAAATCTCTGACTGTTCGGGCTGTAACGCCTATTAGCACTATTTTACCCTTCACCAATTTTGGATCGACTTTTCGATCCAAAACTTGAGTTAGTGTCACGCTCTTTGCTATATTTTCAGCAGAGCGGTAATTGAGTAAGACTTGATAGCCTTGGGCATTAATGTTTTGATAACCTCCTGAGTCCGATCGCAATTTTGAAAATACTGTTTTATTAGCCTGAATTTCTTGTTTCTCAGTCAATTTAGAATCTATTTTTTTGCTATCCAAATAGGCAAAAGCTAGCCGCATTGAAAATGAAGCCAGTGTCGTTTTACCATCGCCAGCAAACATCAAATTTCGACGCACTCTACCGTCTGGATCGAGGACTAAATCGTTAAACCCTATCCGATTTTCTGGTATATTGGGAGGTGGCGGAGCTCGATCGTACTCTGAGTTGCCGATGAAGGTAATGGGAAATACTTTGGGGTTTTTCAGTTGAGTTGCTAATTCTGCTTTTCCCGGTTCGTAGGGAGTCGAGCGAATTATATCTATGCCAATAGCTTGGGGTTCAAAACGCGCTATTTCGGCGATCGCTTTTGCTAAAACGCGATCGGAAATTGGCCATTTTTCAAGAGTATTAATATCCCGATCGGTGATTGTCACTATCAGCAACCTGGGGTCAGGGCCCGGATCGGGCCGCAACTGCACCATGAGGTCGTAAGCATTTAATTCTAGTGGCTGCAACCCGCCTAAATGTCGCACTCCCAATAGAGTTCCGGTCACGACAATCCAGATAATAGCAAGAGGTTGCAAGTCAGGGAAGGGGAAGAAATGAGTTACGTTTTTCCAACTCCAGCCTCTATCCTTCAACTGATGATGAAATTGATGCAAAAATTTGGGCATATTGATAATTATTTTTTCAAATTTTCTTGAAAAAATGCACCGCCTCTTAAGTTATCAAATCTAACAATTTGGGATTTTTTATTTGAGATCGTGGAATTGGACTTTACATAGTCCGCACAGATGAATCCGGGGGTTATTCTTCTTTTAATGCCAAATCCCAAATCCCAAATTGTTTGACTAATGCCAAATTTTTAGTTTTCTTGTGCGGTTTTGGCGATCGCACTTAATTTCAATCCCTGCGGATAGCTGTTTTCTTCTTTGCTGCGCTTGATGTCGGCTTCGGAAATCTGCGGTTTGAGGTATTTTGCCAAAACTTTAACCACGTCGCCCCGATCGATCGTCCCCGCTACTGAACCAATCGGCGAGAGGACGATGATTCGGGGGAGTTGACGGGCTTCCATGCTGTTAATTACTTCTGCGATGGATGCTTTTTCGGAGACTGTGGGGGTTGTTCCCAGGGGTTTCAAAATGTTGTGCAAAGTCTGATGTTGCCATTGACTGCGTTCTGTGAAGCGGATATCGTCGATCGACACTAAGCCCAAATCCCTGCCGTTGGTCGCAGCAATGTAAAATGGAAACGGATTGACTTCTAACAAATATCGATCGGCAAATTCTCGCAGAGTCAAATCTGCATCTACAACTCGAAACTCGCGACTCATTGCATCGCTGGCTTTAATTTTGAGCAGGGCTTCTTGCAGCGAAGTAAATTGGCTATAAGCAGTGGCATTGCGAATGCCAAACCAGCCGATCAGGGCAATCCACAAGCCGCCGTACTCGCGCGCTAAAAAGCATAAACTCAGACCCAAAGCAACAGCCAGCCAACCTAAAACTTGTCCTGTTTTTGCCGCCCAGCGAACGCCGGCAAATCGAGAGCCGGTGATTTTCCAAATTGCTGCTTTTAAAACTTGTCCTCCATCCAAAGGCAGACCGGGAATTAAGTTAAATAATCCCAAAACGAGATTGATGAGCGCTACCCTGTCGGTGACAATTGCTAGCAAACTTTTCGGGGGAAGAACTTGAGAACCCAAACCGAGGATTAAAAACAGCGCAAAGCTGACTAGAGGGCCGGCAATAGCTACTTGAAAAGCTTGACCGGGAGTTTTGGATTCCGAGTCGATCGAAGCTACTCCTCCAAATAAGAATAAGGTAATAGAATTAACTTTAATGCCTTGCGATATCGCCGCCAAGCTGTGTCCGAGTTCGTGCAAGAGCACGGAAGCAAACAGTAGCAGAGCTATTGCTAACCCCGCACTCCAGGAGAGCGCAGGCCCCCACAGGCGGTAACTGCTGGCGTATTCGCGGGTTGCTAAGGCTAAAATTATAAACCACGAGTAATCTATAAGTAGGGGGATGCCAAATAAAGAGCCGATTCGCCAACCTGTCTGCATGAAGTTTCCTGGGAAAGGAGAGCAAGAAAGAGTTTCTATTATATCTTTTCTTCCCCTTGCCTTTCCCCTGGCGCTGATTTTTACAGAACTCCGGCGTTACCCAAGCCCAAGATTACTCCGGCTCCGAGCAAGTGGCCGAAGCTGGTTGTTGCCAGCAATTCTGGTATGCCGAAGCCTTTGAACATTCCAGGCACTGCAACGGGTAAAGCTGGGCCCTTGCCTCGGTTTTGCTTGTTTATGCCGTAGTAGCCGATCGCGATCGCCAACAAATTACATAAAATCATTGTCAGTCCTACCGTTGGCGACCACTCGGGTGTTGAGGGAGCGGTAGATTGTACGGCTAACAGCAAAGATGAGGCGATCATGTTCTTATCTCCTGATTTCACAGATAAATTGATTTCCAAGATTATAAAAAGCTGTTTGCATTAAACTAAGATTTGTTTTAATAGTTAACAATTCGTTGATATTTTGATACAAATTCGGAACGGAGGACCGGGAGTGCGGGTTAAAATTTGCGGAATCACTAAATTAGACCAAGGAATTGCGATCGCCCGCTTGGGAGCCCAGGCTTTGGGGTTTATCTGCGTGCCGGCTTCCCCGCGCTATGTCAGCCCAGAAACAATTCGCCTGATTGTCGAGCAGTTGCCGAAAAATGTCGATCGCATCGGCGTTTTTGCCAACACCACAATAGAAAATATCTGTCAAGTAGCCGCAGAGTCAAATTTAAGCGGGGTGCAGTTGCACGGAAATGAAACGGCGGAATATTGCGATCGGCTGCGGGAGTTTTTGCCGGGAATTGAAATTATCAAAGCCCTGAGAGTTAAGACTCCTGAAACTTTAGCCACCGCTGCTGTTTATGCTGTTCGTGTTGATACTTTACTGCTGGATGCTTACCATCCAGAGCAATTGGGCGGTACTGGTAAAACGATCGACTGGATGATGCTATCAGAGTTTAGACCGCAGTGTCCTTGGCTGCTGGCGGGCGGTTTAACACCGGATAATATTTTAAATGCAATTGATAGCGCGATCGGCTATAACTTCAGCGGCGTTGACCTTTCTAGCGGCGTAGAAATAGCGCCGGGAGATAAAGATTTGACCAAAGTTGCTCAGTTGTTTGCTAAATTAAGTCAACTTGCTAATCATCGATAAATTGGCAATACCAAATTCGCGCTTTTTCTGCGATTGATTCTTTAGTCAGCGTGAGCGAAGCCTGCCTTATACAAGGCAGAACTCGTTTCTACAGTAGCGGTTTCAACCGCAGTTTATTCCCTTTATTGTTTTATCGGCGGATCTCAAAAGTGCCTGAAGCGGAGCTATCTTGAAGGGAATCGCCCTCCGCGTCTTCGTATGCCAAAACCAACTCGCTAACCGTAGCACCGGTGGGGCCGCGGCGGCACCAACTAATCATTTCTTCCACAGCTTTTTTGGAGCCTTCAAAGACAGCCTCGACGCGCCCATCGGGGAGATTTCTTACCCAGCCGCCCAAGCCGAAATACTTTGCTTGATTCATCGTTGAATATCGGTATCCTACTCCTTGAACTAATCCCGAAACAAAAACGCGGACTCTGACGGGCGGCAATGATTGGTTTTGCATAATAAACGGCTCAACTTACTGCTAACATCTGTTTGAAAATTTTAAGGATCGGTTTGATTATGTTAAATTTTAGTGCGATGGCGCTGCTGGGATTGCTGGTACGCCGCGTCACCCTAGCTTTTTCAACTATTCCCGATTTCACTGATTGGCTGGTTGCAGCTATGCTCGCGCTGGTTTACACTTCGATGGCGCTTCCTATCGGTTTTTGGTCGGGATTTTTGAAAGTTGATGTGCAAACCTCCAGGGCTACAATTGTGGGAGTGCTCGTTGGCTGTTTGTTAAGTCCCGGTATCACCGAGGAAGTATATTTCCGCGTGTTAATGCTGCCGCACCCGTTCGAGAATGCTTCTGGGTTAATGCTGTGGTTTTGGGGATGCGCGAGTTTGGCGGTTTTTGTAGTTTACCACCCGCTGAACGCGCTGACTTTTTACCCGGTTGGTCGATCGACCTTTATGAATCCAGTGTTTTTGCTACTGGCGGCAATTTTGGGAGTTGCGTGCTCCCTCGCATACCTGCAAAGCGGTTCTATCTGGCCTGCGGTGGCGGTTCACTGGCTCGCAGTGACAGCCTGGCTGTTGCTACTGGGCGGTTACAGGAGGCTGTATGGTTAAATGTAAAAAGTCCAGCATCACTATTTTGTCGGGAGGATCTCAATTGTGGGTATCATAGGAGCGATCGTAGGTTTTTTGGCAGGGGTAGCAGTTGCTTATTGGTTGTATGAAAAGCGCTTAAACAAGCAAAAACAAGAATACTTGCAGCAAACTCGCAGAATTAGTGAGGAAATAGAATTAGCTCAGATGTCTCGGGTGCAACAAGCTGTCGAATCTCAGCAAGGAGAACGGGAAAATCAGCTTAGAAAAGCTACTATCGAACACGAAAATTTACTCAGACAAGTTACTACCCAATACGAAAACCAGCTCAAACAAGTTGCGGCTCAATATGAAAATCAGCTCCAACAACTTCAGGCAGAACGCGACAGTCAGATCCAACAAGTTGCCAGCGTAGACGAGCATGAGCTGCGGCGACAAATCAGCGAGGAATTAGAAGCTGCTAACAATGCTAGGATGCAGCAAAATATCCAATCTTTGCAAGCAGAACACGAACATCATTTACTTAGAGTTGCTGACGAATTGCATCTAAATTATCAAGCTCAGATGGAGCAACATTTGCAAAACTTGCAAAATGAACACGAAATTCGCTTGAGGCAAACTGCTGAAGAATATGAGAACCGCGAGGTTGAGATGCAGTTAAATATGGAGGCTTTGCAAGAGCAATACGAGAGTCAGTTGCAAGCGGCTCACGAGCAGTTGAGAACTCACGAAGCTCAGATGCAAGCTACTATCAGGTCTTTGCAAGAGCAGTACGAGAGTAATGTACAACAAGAAGTCCCGGAGCAGCAGTTCAGTCAGTTAAATTCAACAGAATTTGGAGAATATTTACCACAACAAGAAGTTTGGCAGGAACAGTCAAGTGAGTTAAATCAAACAGAAGTTGAAGAAGAGTTAAATTACACAGATTTTTCGGAACCGCAACCCAGTGATTTACATCAACCACCAGTCGAACAACAGCTTCCAATTACCAGACAAGCACCAAGCTATTCCCTACCGCAGTTGATGGGATGCGTTCAAAGTCAGGACAAAGAAACTCGCAAGTTTGCAGCGTCTGCTTTAGGTAAAATAGCTGCTGCTAATGCTCTGAGAGCAGAAGGTCAGCGAGCAATAGAAACCTTGGGAAAATTAGCTCAAGATATTCACCCGGAGGTGCGCGAAGCTGCTGTGGAAGCACTAGCAATGATTAAGTCTGAAAAAGTGATTCCGCTGTTGCAAAAAGCTTTGCGAGATATAGATAGCGGTGTGGCTAAATCGGCAAGTGCTGCGCTCAATAAGTTTAAGTTTTATCCGCGCACTCCGGCCGCTAAACCGAAAAATGTTGATCTGAAGAAACCCAAGCGTTAACCAGTTATAGCGGTTCTCAATAAAATGAGGTACATACCGCTCGCAAGTGATGCCCTATGCCCTATGCCCTATGCCCTATACCCTATGCCCGCGAGAGTACCTCATGTTACGCTCGAAAGGCTATATTAGGATAAATGTAGCAATTCTCAATTGCCTGCAACACAGGACACAACATTGTTGTGTCCCTGCCGATTCGATGAATACCACAAATATCTAGCAATTCTCAATTGCCTGCAACACAGGACACAACATTGTTGTATCCCTAGCGAGGTGCTGTATTGCACTGAGTTCCGATTAATACCACAAACATATATAGCAATTCTCCATTGCCTACAACACAGGACACAACAATGTTGTGTCCCTACCGAGGCTCTGTTCTAGTTCTGAAGATAGTAGATAAACAAGTTATTATTTATAATTATCAATAAGTTATATGTAGCCTGGTTTACATAAATTACGAACAGAGATTGAGAATAAAGTTGAGTAAAAATATCCGCACTTACTCAGTGATAGGGAATGCTCAGCATATTTATAAAGATTAAACAAAGCAATGGTGAATAGGTGGATTTTTATAAAGATTTCAATAAGAACTGGTGGAAGGGGTACATCGTCGGATAGTTTTGAAGCAAGAAAACAAAAAGCTGGAAATTTTTAAGAAGGTCACATCAATGGATCAGGAAGTTGTAGATCTAGTAACAGCTCAAAATTTACTTCCCTCTCAAGGGGATTTAGTGGCTAAATTCAGCAAGATAGATTTGCCCAAAACTATTGAAATGGGCGATCGAGCTAAAGTCAACGTGAAGCTGACAAATCAAGGTTCCGCACCAGTCACAGGCCCCGTCACAGTCAAACTCTACACTTCCACAGACTCGACCATCGATCGCGCCCCAGACGGCAAATTAGTCAACGATTGCTTGCTAACCTCCACTATCCAACAAGTCAACCTGCTTCCGGGACAATCCACAACCGTTAGGTTGAACTATGGCAACATGACCTCGGTTGGAGCTCCGGGGGCTTGCAACCTGATTGCCGAAATTAACCAGAACAATAACACCAAGCAAATCTCAAAACTGGTTTCGGCCACCGGAAGCGATGTTGTCATCGACTGGAATGCCACCGCTTTAAATGCGATCCAAGCTGAAGGGAAAGCGGGACGGGGCGTGCCGCCTACTGTAGGGTCGCGCCTGATGGCGATTACTTCCCTCTCAGTTTACGATGCGGTGAATGCGTTCGATCGCACTCACACGTCCTATGCTGTCAACACTCCCGCCCCCATTGGCGCATCCGAGGAAGCAGCAGCAGCAGCAGCAGCCCACAAAGCGTTAGTGACACTGCTGCCAAATCAAACTCAATTATTCGATCGACAACTCGCCCGATCCCTAGCAGAGATCGACGACACACCGCAAGCCGAGGCCGATGGAGTCGCCTTTGGGAACTTCGTTGCTGACACCATCCTCGCCTCCCGCGCCAACGACGGTTCCAGCAACAATGCCCCTTACGTTCCCCCAGAGGGTGATTACGTTTGGCGACCGAAAACAGAAGGCCCCAACAAAGGCGCGGCACTAGGGCCAAACTGGGGCAAAGTCAAGCCCTTCGCTATCCCCAACACCGCAGCCTTTGCCCCGAAAGGCTTAGATGGCGTACCGGGAACCGATCGCTTCGTGCAAGACTTGGAAGAAGTTCGACTGTTGGGGGGGAAACAGAGTACCGCAAACACCACCGTGACGCGGACTCCCGACCAAACCGAAATCGCGATTTTCTGGGCGGACGATCGCGCCGACACTTTCCGGCCTTACGGACAATTGAACCAAATTGCTGAAGAAGTCGCCATGCGCGAGGAAACAACCGTCCCGGAAAATGCCCGCTTGTTTGCCGAGTTGAACGTCGCTTTGGCCGATGCTGGGATTGTGGCTTGGGATGCCAAGTACAACAGCAAAGTCATTCAACCCCGACCTGACGATTTGATTACCGGGGGATTTGGCGAGAAAAAAGGCATTTCAGGAACGGTGACTGACCCGGAATGGGAGCCCCTACTGAGCCCCACCCCGCCCTTCCCAGATTACATCTCTGGACATTCGACTTTTAGCGGTGCATTTGCCGGAGTGATGACCAACTTTTTTGGTGACAACTACTCTTTTACGGCAGTTTCCCAAGAAATGCCCGGTGTAACGCGCACTTACAACAGTTTTTACGATGCTGCTTATGAGGATGCCATCAGCCGGGTTTACGGCGGCGTGCACGTGCGCGAGGCTACGGTTGATGATGCGCTGCCAACGGGTTTGGCGGTCGGCAATTTCGTCGCGCAAAATCTGTTTAAAACCGTAGGCTGAAACCTTTTTTTAGCAAGTGGCGATTGAAATCGCTTCTTGTATCTTCACGCATCCTGTAGGAGAGGGTTTTACCAACAATATCTGATGACCGCAAACAATCTTGTAAACCCGCCCCCACACAACCGATAACCCAGATTAACCTGATGTTCGATCGAATCCAAAAAATGTAGATTCGGATTTGTCGTGTTCGTGGGGGCGGGTTTATTATATTGTTGGTTTCTGAGATAGATGATTGGTGAAACCCGCCCCTACACTTAACTCGTGACTAATGACTGCTGACTGATGACTTGCTTCAAAAACGTTGCTTTGTACCGAGTATAAATTTGATGTCGCCGGAGTCGCTAACACCCACATCTAAGCGAATTAATCCCAAGGACGATCGCACCCTCACACCCACCCCAACACCCGCCCCAGTCCCCGGTTTGTCCCTGACTACCGCCGGTTTTCCGAGTACGCTATCTCCCGTTCCCAAATCCGACGCAAAATCAACAAATATCACGCCGCCGACATCTTGACCTACAGGAAACCGATATTCACCGGAAGCCAAAAAATAACTCCGGCCGCTGCCAATATCCCCGCCGTCGTAACCCCGCACCGAATTGCGGCCGCCGAGGCGAAAAGCTTCCGTCGGTGGCAAATCCCCGATTACCGTCCCCGCTTGCAAGTTAAAAGCCAGCATTTCGGGCAAGGCTTCGGACTCGCTGATGCCCAACAAAGTTACTGGTACATACTGTATATAATTCGCCAACATCCTGTTGCTCACAATGTTGCCTCGCCCCAGAGGTATCGACTGCTCGGTGCTGAGGCTGAGAATCGAGCCGCTGGTAGGGTTGAAGGGATTGTCCCGCCGATCGAGCATTGCGCCAAAAGAAACAGTGTATAAGTCGTCAACGCCGCTGCCGCTGAATGTGAGAGGATTTCCGAGTTCGTCGCGGCGGGCGATATTTAAGTTGCGATCGCGCGTGCTGATGTTTGTATAATTTAATCCCAAAGTCGATTGCCAATCGCCCAAAGGTCTGGTAAACCTGAGATTTCCCCCCATCCGAATTTCCCGTACCCGGTCTCCGTTGGGCAAATCAATATCTTTGTTGAAAATTTCCGATATTCTGCGATCGCCAAAAGCTCTCACACTGTATCCCAAACGGTCTTCGGCGGCAACGTAAGGGCTGACAAACTCGACATCGTACTGGATACCTCGGAGGCTGGGCTGAAGTTCCACCGCCAGCCGCTGCGGGGTTGTTCCGAAAGTTCGATCGGTATATGAAAGAGGAAGCGCAACGCCAACATCATCACTAAGACTGGCACTCACGCTAAAAGAGCGAGCCGATCGCTCTTGAACGTTGTAGATTACATTAACATCCGTGCCAACTTCTTCGATCGAAACCGTAACTTTCTCAAACAATCCCAATTGCTGCAACTGCTGCAAATCCGATCGTACAACTTCCCGGCTGTAGTTATCCCCCGGCTTGAGTTTGAGCTCGCCTCGGATAAAATCTTCCGAAATTCTGCCCTCAATTGGATTCCCTTTTCTATCAACAGCTTCCCCTCGGGAATTAACAAAGCGAATTTTCACCTCTGCAACGTAAACGCCTTCAGCATTGTTGGCTTGACTGATTTTTAGAGTACCGCCTAACTGTTGGGCGTTGCTGTTTACTGCTTCGGGGGTTTCGGCTTGTGCCGCGATCGTCGCCGGAGTTTTTAACAGAGATGTAAAATCTTTGTTGTGGCTGGACTTGAGTGAGGGCGATTCCCTAGGGGATAGCTGCGCTGCGGGTACTTCAGCCAACATTCCTGTGCCACCAAACAATTCATCTCTGGCTTCACGGGCATCTTGCCCGTTCTTGACAGATGCTGCACCGTTCTTGAGAGATGCTGCACCATTTTCAATCAGCTTTTGATGAACAGGCAAGATGCCTGTTCCACACAACAATTCATCTCTCGCTTCACGGGCATCTTGCCCGTTCAGGAGAATGGTGTCAGATGTGAGACTCACCTCATCCGATTGGTGACTATTTAAGACTGGAACCGATAACAAATGTCGCTTGTCATCAAGTCTAGATCCCCCTAAATCCCCCTTAAGAAGGGGGACTTTGAGCAGATTTCTTGTCCCCCCCTTAGTAGGGGCGGTGCCCCCGTGCCCGCCCTTGGTTAGGGGGGATCTAGACTTCGCTACAAACAACAGAGACGGTCGGTTTAACGTTAAGTTATCACCAATTACCCGATCTTCCTCCCTCTGTCCCCTTGTGGGACAGGCGTCTCGCCTGTCAATTTCTGCGGTTCCCTCTCTCAACAGGGCCTCAGTCGGTGCGGCACTCGGATCGATCGCCCGCGCTGCCAATTCGCCGCCAGCCAGCGCCGCCAAAGTCAAAAATGCAATAATCGGAATTCGCATAGACATTAAATTTAAAGCACACCCAACGCATATTACCCAAAACCGAGCCCCCTGCATAATTAGCCGAAAAGAAACCCGGTATTTTTGAGGCTACCGGGTTTCTGGGATGCTGAAATGTGGGAAAGTTCGATCGACTGCGGGCGATCGTAAAATTTGTTTAAATAGCTTGTCGAGAAACTCGTTTCTCAAAATGAGCCTGAGTCTGCTGCAACAGTTGTTCGCGACTATCCTTAGCAGTGGTAATGGTAGGGAGCAAGTTGCGAGCTTGTAACGTCATGTGAAGCTGTAGGTGTGCTACGTACTCACTGACATCTTCGCGAAGAGAGCAAGCCGGGTACTGTTTTAAAGTAGAGTTCAAAGTGTTCTCCTGCTTTGGGTTTGTAGTATTTTCTAATAATCATAGAGAATATCACGGTCTATTTCTAACTGTATACTCCGTAATGAAGTTTAACCTTTGGACTGCTGTTTTGTTACAATCCTTTACAAAGGTATTTTACCTATCACGAGTCGATCCCCGTGCAGTCTCAAGCAATTGTAGGACAAAAGCACACATTAAGTATATTTGTCAATAGCAGTAGCCAAACATCAGCCTACCTGGAAATCGGGTGCGGCAGACCCCGATCGATGCTGCACGGTTTCTTAGGAGAAAAGACTTGCTGGCTGCCATTAATTGAGTTATTGCCATCTCAGTTTCGGTGCATCAGTTTAGATATTTTAGGTTTTGGAGAATCCAGCCAACCAGAAATCCGCTATGACATAGCTGTAGAAGTTGCTTTTGTGCGCCAAGTTGTAGAACAACTAAATATTGAACCATGCTGCATTATCGGGCATTCTTTTGGCGGTTGGGTAGCATCTGCATATTCCCTCAAATATCCTAATTCTGTTAGCAGTTTAGTGTTAGCAGCACCGGACGGAATTCGAGACGACACTTTTTGCGGTCAATACGATGCTTTGCGGCCGCTGCTGTGGGAAACCCCAGCCGTTGATTGGGTCTTGCAGTTGGCAAAACCTTTCGCTAGTTTAGCGGGAAAAAGTGAGCAATTGCAGCAAATTTCCGGGTGGCGCAGGGAGTTGATGTCTCAACCAGTAGCAAGATCATTTTTAATGAGTCGGATGCGGCCAGAAGATGCAGTTGATACAGTAGAAAAAGAAATTCACAAATTGCAAATTCCTACCTTAGTTATCGCAGCAGATAGTCACGAAACAATTCCTCTATGGCACTGTGAAACCTGCGCTAACGAGATACCGGGGGCTGAGTTAGCAATTATTTCCAATGCCACTCACGGGTTGCCGCAAACTCAAGCTCAAACTATGGCGAAGTTGATTTGTAATTTTTTGAATAATTAAGAAAAACGGTGCAACAAGGGGAATCCTGAAAATTGTGATAAGCCACAACGGGAAAACAATTGTGTTTTAGTATACTACTTTACTACGAAATACAGAATATATTGGTTAGTGTCTTGTACAAAAATTTTTTATGGCTCTTAAATCTTGTATCAGCAGGAGCTACAGACATTTAGGCGAGTCGGGGGCATTACCAATGGCAGCACTGAGCAACTACTTTAATCTGGAAGAAATTACGACAGCCAGAAAAATTAGTGCTGCGGTGATTAATATCAGCGGCCGCCAGCGAATGCTTTCGCAACGAACGGCTTTTTTTAGTATGAGGTTAGTTTGCTCTAAGAATGCGGCAGAAAGAGCAAAACTGCGCGGAAATTTGTTAGAGGCGATCGAGCTTATGGAAAAATCGCACCGCGACTTAATTAATATTGGCAGCAGCATCAACTTAGGCAGTCCTCCTTCAGCCACCCTCAAGGCAATGTATTTTGAGCCGCCACTGTATTTAGACAAACAAGTGCGCGCGTATATCGATCGAATTAAAGCCTTGGTGCAAGTTCCCGATGCCGAACTCAGGCTGGAAAACCCCCACCTGCTGTACATTGTCGAAGCGGCAGGTGACGAGTTGCTAGAAGCTTTCGATGCCGTGGTGAGCCAATACCAGCAAGAAAGCGAAATCGAACAATTTGAAATTGACCTTAAACAGGTAGAACTTTATCAAGAAAGTTGTGCTGCTACCGCCAAAGCGGAAGCTCAAGCGGCCCAGCTCGATCGCGCACTTTGCGAACTAAAAGAAACTCAAGCTCAACTCCTCCACAGCGAAAAAATGTCTTCGCTGGGAGCGCTAATGGCTAGTATCGTCCACGAAATTAATAACCCAGTTAGTTTTATTTACGGCAACTTGAGCCATGCCGCAATTTATACTCAAGATTTGTTGCACCTGCTGTGTCTCTATCAAGAATGCTATCCCAATCCCTGTCCCGAAATCACAGCTAAAATCGAAGAGATAGATCTTGGTTTTCTAGTTGAAGACTTGCCTAAAGTTATCTCTTCCATGCAAATGGGTTCCAATCGCATTCGCGAAATTGTCAAATCTATGGGCAACTTTTCGCGAACCGATAACAGTAACATGACCATGTGCGATTTGCACGACTGCATTGACAGCACCGTGTTAATTTTGCGAAACCGTCTCAATTCTCAAATAGACCGTCGCGACATTCAAATAGTTAAAAATTATGGAAAATTGCCTCTTGTTGAGTGTTATTCAGGACAGCTCAATCAAGTATTTATGAATCTAATTACCAACGCGATCGATGCTTTGGACGAGGTATCACAAAATCAGCCCTATGCTGCGCTAAAAATTTTTATCGCCACAGAATTAGCAGGGCCCGATCGCGTGAGAGTGCGGATTGCTGACACGGGAACCGGAATGACAGCAGAGATAAAAGAGCGAATGTTCGAGCAGTTTTTCACCACCAAAGAAATAGGTAAAGGTACCGGTTTAGGATTGTCTATTGTCTACAAAATCTTAGTAGAAAATCACCGAGGCTCGCTCCGCTGCGAGTCGGAACCCTGCAAGGGAACCGAGTTTATCATTGAACTGCCGATCCAGCAAACTTAAGCAATTTACTAATCATCCCAATTTCTCTATGTTAACTGTGGCACGGGCGTCCCGCCTGTGTTAACTGTGGCACGGGCGTCCCGCCTGTGTTAACTGTGTGTGGCACGGGCGTCCCGCCTGTGTTAACTGTGTGTGGCACGGGCGTCCCGCCTGTGTTAACTGTGTGTGGCACGGGCGTCCCGCCTGTGTTAACTGTGGCACGGGCGTCCCGCCTGTGTTAACTGTGGCACGGGCGTCCCGCCTGTGTTAACTGTGGCACGGGCGTCCCGCCTGTGTTAACTGTGTGTGGCACGGGCGTCCCGCCTGTGTTAACTGTAGTTAAAATTGACACATATGCTACCCTAATTCGAGCTTCAAAGTTGGCAACAGCTTTTCTAAATTTCTGAGAGATTTCTGTTGCCAAGGAATATCATTTGAACCCAATACCAAAAGTTGAATCGTTTTCTTTTTTCGGACGCTAATGACAAATTTAGACAGCATACTGATACCGGAACTGTTAACAAATTCCAATTGTTTTAGGTTCAAGGTAATAGTAGGCGGTTCGCCATTGGCGACCTCATCTAACAATTCGGCTATTGGTGCATACTCTGCAGGGCCGCTCAGGCTGAGTTCGCCTTGGAAAGTGACTGTGACTGATTCTGCATCGTACTGAATGCTGTAATCTTCACCTTTAATTTCTTGAATGCCCATTGTGATTGTGTTTCCTGACTAAAATATTGCGATCGCACAAGAGAGTAAATATTGAAATGCTAGAAACTAGACCCTAATTTGAACCACAGTCGTAACAATGATGGTATCACTATCTGGCCTGCGATCGAATTTCCAACCTATCTTAGCTGAATAGTCATTAATCATCGTCAGCAATCCCAATCCCGAGGTATCGCTTTCAGATTCCGCATTCTTTTCAACCTGCTGCAAATAAAGTTCATTTGGATCGGAATCCAGAATTTCTTCAATAAACTCCTTCAACTTATTTGCCCCTTGTGAATTGACACTATTACTGGCAAAAATTACCGCAGTCACCTCTATTTCACCAAGAAAATGTATGCCAAATCTGACCTTGTAATGAGTATCATCGTTATTAAATTTTATCGCATTTTCTAACAGTTCGTTGGCTACGTAGCTCACCGCTCCCTTGCTTTCTTTTATCCGTTTCTCGCTCCTAGCATCTTCCTCATCCACCGGTAGAAAGCTAGACAAATAATCGGCTACAAAATGAGCTGAAAGCCTGTTGTTGCGCCAGCGCTGTTTGATGGGGCGAGAACTGGGGGTAAATGTAAGTTCTAGGGAGTCGTGTTCAGGAGGAAATTCTTCAATGAATTCTCCAAAGATTTGTGTCATTGTTTTTAAGCTTCCAGATGTCATAATTTTTCTCCCTCCACTTGATGTATTAATGTCACTTCTGGGTGAATTTCCACACGCCATTCCAGTTAGCAGGAATACTATTTTTTAACAGCGATTGGATGCGTTTTAGGTAAAGTTGACTGGGCTTGTCATCTGGATTTAGGGCTACTATCTGTTCAAAACAAACTATAGCCTTAGCAAAATTTCCCTGAGAATATTCTTGGAGTCCCTCCTCAAATATAGGTAAAGTTTTAATTTTGAGCGATCGCACTGGTTCTACTTCAACATCTAACACCTCACAAACTGTAATAGCTTCTTGTCTACCTTTGACAATAGCCCGATCCAAAAAACGGATATGATACTTTTCGGGTTGACTCAAACGTTGTACCGCATCTCCAGAAATTAATAAAGATACGCCATAATACTTAGTCAAACCTTCCAGACGAGCGGTGAGATTGACATGATCTGAGAGCGCATCTGCTTGCATCCGATTCACATCTCCAATAATCCCAACCATCGTATCACCCACATGGATACCAATCCCAATCTTCAGCGGTATATCCCCATTTATTTTACGGCTTTGATTGTATTTCTGCAACTGCTCCAATTTCACAATTCCTGCCTGAATAGCATCATCAACGCCATCAGGAAAAACTGCCATGACTCCATCTCCAATATACTTGACAATAAAACCGTTGTGCTTGCGAATTTCGGGACTAATTTGCTGTAAATAGTTATTGATGAAGTCAAAGTTTTCTTGAGGAGTCATTTGCTCCGCCATCGTGGTGAACGAGCGCATATCGGAAAACATAATTGCCATCTCTTTGCTCACGTGATCTCCAAGCTGGAAATCAACTATGCTCTGCTTGCCGAGAAATTGGAGAAATTCATCGGGAACGAAACGTCCGTAAGCCTGCAAAAGTTTCTCTAATTCTTGTTCCCGCGCTTTCACCGTTTGCACCATATGAGAAAATACCTGTGCCAGTTCTCCCAGTGCATCACTGCGCGCTGCCACATCTGACAATATCTGGGGTTGAAAGCTATTGTTTTTTACAGCAATAGCTGCATCTATAACCTTTTTTACCTGCTCGATGTAAGTCTGCATCTCTCGATTTTTATGACGGATCTGATTTTCCAGATCCGTGGAGTGTTGCGTGATAATATCTACTAAGGTTTCATAGCTATTTTTTTCATCCTCTACTTCCTCAAGTTTTTGGCTCAACTCCTGTAGCTGGGTATGGAGTTCTTCGGGAGATTTAGAGCGTGCTACATTTATTTGTGGTTTCATAATTTATACTTCCGAATCTGGAAGCGCAAAATTGTTTGACTTCCTCGCTGTAAATTATAACTTACAGGCGTGGAACCGGAATCCTGTTTCGGCTTCGATGCTTGGTCACTAAATCCAAGACCCTTCGTAGAAAGCGGGTGGACGACCGTCAATCATAAATTATGCACAATATTTCCCTGTTGCTTTAATACTAGCAAAGTAATGTCATCAAATACCTTTTGTTCTCCAATAAATTTTCGCAAATCAGCGATGGTAGCTTCCTTGATTTGTTCGGCGCTCAAATGCCAGTTTTGAGAAACCACTTCACAGAGTCTTTCGATACCGTAGAATTTTTTGTGTATATTTCTAGCTTCCGGGATGCCGTCAGTATAAAGCACCACCCCGTCCCCCGGTTCTAAGTCTACTAAAACATGGCTGATCCAATCGGAAATATCCTCATCTAAGCCGAGCGGAAATCCTAAATCCATCATGTTAATCCGCTCAATTTTACCGCCTCTTCTGACTACGATAGTTTCCTCGTGTTGACCGCTGATACTAATTTTGCGTTCCGCATAGTTGAGCAAAGCTAGTGTCATATTTTTGTCGGAGTTCATGCGCTGGATATTTTTATAAATAGTGCGGTTAAGCGTATCTAAAAAACGCACAGAGTCGGATTCTTGCATTTCCTGAAGAGTGCGGACAGCAGCTTGAGTCATCACCATCAAAATGCCGCTTTCTAATCCGTGTCCGGTGACATCACCAATGCAAATAGTGACAACCCCGTTAGTACAAAGTACGTCGTAGTAATCACCGCCTACTTCCGAGGCTGGCTCCATAAATCCGGCAATATCTAAATCTTCAATGGCTGCGAGTTCAGCAGGTTTTGGCAGAATCAACTGCTGCATTTGTTTGAGCATATCGAGTTCGGAGCTCATGCGGAGGTTTTCCGCTTTCAGGAGCTGGTTGAGAGCAGCAATTTGTTTAGTGGCTGTGGCGAGTTCAGAGGTGCGTTCTTTGACTTTATCTTCTAGAGTTTCAAAGGATTCTTGCTGTTGTCTCGCCATGCTGTTAAAGGAATTTGTTAAGGTTTCAATTTCCCAAATCCGACTGGAAGCAACGTTCTGGTTGAGCGCACCACCTGCTAGATATTCTGAAGCTCGAGCAATTTGGTTTAGGGGGCGAGTAATCCAGCTAGCGGTGAAAATACCCACTCCAACAGAGACAATGACAGCCACCATACACAGCAAAATGGTCTGGCGAGTGTTAGCATAAATTTGCGCCATAAAGTCCGCTTCCGGAATTACTACTACACTCAGCCAATTGAGACCGTACTTGTCAGTTAGCGGAGAAACTTGGATAAATTGCCGCTCACCGTTTAGCTTAAAGTCAAGTTGAACAGTTTGATGGATGTCTTCCAAACGCTTGAAGCGATCGAGCAGATAAATCACACTTTGACGCATCAGTGGGTTGCTGCTTTCCTGTGCTTTGAGCCGCTTTGTATCTTTGCCTGTTCCCACCGAAAGAGGCTGTTCTTTAACCGAAGTGGCTATTAACTCACCCTGGGGTTCAATGATAAATACTTGACCGGAATTGCCCACACGTAAGGTTTGCAGGAAGTGGCGAATTTGATCGAGTCCCATCTGGCAAGTCAGCACGCCTATTAGTTTCCCTTCGGCATCATAATAGGGTAGACTCGCATTAATTTGCAGCGTACCGTAGCCAAAATTAATATAAACTTCACTCCAACCTGCCTGTTTCTTCTCAACAGCTACTCTGTAAAAAGGGCGCGTGCGAACATCATAATTGGGGGTGGTTTTCTCGATTGTTGTCGGGTTTCCATTATCGTCAAGGTTGTAATATATCAAGTCGCCACCCCCCGGAATCAGTTGCTGGGCAAGCTGAGGTTGTTCAAGTCCAACCAGCCGATTGACCCAACCCACACGCAGGTACTGACCTTTTTCGTTGGCAATTCCCGCGTGACCGATCGATTTAAATTGCAGAACTTGTTTCCAAAAATATGGTCTAGCTTGCTCCAAATCGTCAAAGTTCAACACCCCCAAAGGTACAGCATCCTGATTGATCTGATTCACCAGTGGCGGAGCTTCCAAATAGGTTTGAACACGTTCGTAAACTCTCGCACTCACTTCCTGGCGCAACTGACTAACAATATCGTTGACTATCTGCTCTCCGTTTCTGTAAGAGAGATAGCCAACGCAGCCAACAGCAGCCAAAATTTGGAGAACAAAGGGAACTACCAAGACATTGCGGAGGCGGAATTTGCCCGCTCTGGAGACGATCGCACTTTTTTCTGAAACCATTGTTAAAAACACTCCCAGCGGGCAGTTTACAGCATACTCAGAAAAAGAGACAATACAATCGATCCTAAAATATGCGAGCGCGACTTACTCAGAACAGTTTTGAATGTATTTAATAGCGACGGACAATGTTATCATATCAAAAACTAAACAAACATCAACCAATCTGCGTTCATCAGCGCTCATATGCCTGCATCAGCGGTTAAAATAAAACAATAAATCCTAACAAAAATGCAAATTACTCAATCCCTCCACAGCGCCATCCTCATCTCCAACCTGGAACAATCCCAACACTTTTACAGCACCGTACTAAGACTGCAAAAAATCGATCGAGACTTAAAATTTCCCGGAATCTGGTATCAAATCGGCGACTTCCAGCTCCACCTAATTTTAGGTGCAACAATTATCCCAGATGCCGTAGACCATGCCAAATGGGGACGCAACCGACATCTAGCATTTTCTGTTGCTAACTTAGAGGCAGCCAAACAGCAGTTAATCGCTCACAATTGCCCGTTTCAAATGAGCGCGTCAGGTCGATCGGCATTATTTACCCAAGATCCCGACGGCAACATCATCGAACTCAGCGAGTAACAGATGAAAATCATCGCTTATTCTTACACCGAACCGCTACTCGAAGCAGCACCCGCACCGGAAATTTGGGGTCAAGAAGTCGATCGCACCTATCAAGACTTAGGAGGGCGGCAGCAACTTCAGCAACTCCTCAAAGACTGCCAAACAGAACCAGTCAAATACTTATTAATTCAGCGATTTGAAGAACTAGGCGACACATTGCAGCAAGTGTGTTCGCACCTCGCCCAACTCGAAAACCTCGGCGTCGAAATCATCGTACAAGCAGAAACAGAACCGCGAAACCGCAAAAATTTGCTGCTCATCCTCGCAGAAATCCAGCGCAGCCAACACAGCAGGAGTATTCGCAAAGGGCACGCGCGCAACCGCATCAAATCCCGGATTCCACCGGGTAAGGCTCCTTACGGCTACCGGCGCGGCAAAGATTGTTATACGATCGATAAAACCACCGCCCCCACCGTCAAAGACTTTTTTGAACACTTTTTAATCTACGGTTCATTGCGAGGTTCCGTGCGGTATCTAGCCAAGAAATACAACAAAAAAATCTCTGTAAGTACCGGCCGCCGCTGGCTGACAAATCCCGCCTACCGAGGCGATTTGGAATATCAAAACAGCCAAGTAATTTCTAACACCCACGTCCCGATTATTTCCAGAGAAGAAGCCGCCCAAATAGACAGGTTGCTGCGCCGCAACCGCTGCCTTTCTCCTCGCAGCGCTAGCGCCCCGCGTTCCCTTGCAGGTTTAGCAACTTGTGCAGAATGCAAATCGCCCATGACAGTTGCCAAAGTCACCTCCTACCGCAAAGAAAAAGAATACCTTTATTTGCGACCGATTAACTGTCCAAAACAGCCTAAATGTAGCGGCCTTTCCTACGATGAAGTATTGCAATTAACCATCGCCGGTATTTGTCGGGATTTACCCGATGCTGTTGCTGGGTTGCAAATGCCGAATATGAATGGAATTAAAGCAGGAATTGTCGGGGCGATCGCTTCCAAACAAGAAATCATACAGCAACTTTCCGCCCTGATTGACAGCGGCATATTAGACACCGAAACGGCAGAGTTTAGAGCCTACAAAATCCGCACCGAAATTGCCGAACTGCAAAGCAAATTAGCGCAACTGCCCCCAGTAAATTTGCGAGAAACTGCCCAAACAGTTTCCCTGCCGCAATTTTGGCTCGATTTATCAGAATCAGAACGCAGGTTTTACTTTCGAGAATTTATCGATCGCATTGAAATCATCCGGGAAAATACAAATTGGAAACTGCAAATTATTTTCATTTTTTAAGGATTAGCTCGACGTTCATCCCTAGATCCTAGGTGAGATGCCCGACTTCTTAAATAATTCGGGTATTTGGGTACTCTCTTAGTTCGCTAGGAGCGGACTTCGTTTGACAAGCATCGGTTTCAACCGCCGAATCATCTTTTTTAGCTTTTAGCCAATAGGCAATCATCTCTCCTTTTCCTTTAATCGCGATCGTACCTCTTTCCTCAAATAAATACCGATCTTTTAACAGTTCGTAAATATCAGTAGTAACTTGAATATATCCCGGTAATCCTTGACATTCCATCCGAGAAGCAACATTAACAGTATCTCCCCACAAGTCGTAGATAAATTTTTTAGTGCCAATTACGCCGGCAACTACGGGCCCTGTATGAATGCCAATCCGAATTTGAAATGGTTCGCCTCTGTCAGTTTGAAAATCAGCGATCGCTTCCTGCATATCCAAGGCCATATTTGCGATCGCTTCTACATGATCTGCCCTCGGCACAGGCAACCCCCCCGCTACCATATAAGCATCTCCAATTGTTTTAATTTTTTCCAAACCGTGTTTTTCAGTTAGTTGGTCAAACATTGAAAAAATCTGGTTCAGTAAATTTACCAATTCTAGAGGTAACATTCTAGCAGCAATAGACGTAAAATCGACTATATCGGCAAAAAGAACTGTTGCTGAATCAAACCTCTGGGCAAGAGAACCCTCGCCCTTTTTCAAATTTTCAACAATCGCTGCTGGTAAAATATTCAGCAACAAATGATCCGACTTTGTTTGAGCAAGTCGTAAAGCTAGCTCCACCCCCTGCCGCTCTTTAATTTCGTTTTGCAAACGTTCGACAAGTTCTTGGAATTGCTTCGTTTGCTCTTGAAGTAAGTGTTGTTGACTTTGAATAGTTAACTGATTTGCCACTCGTGCCAATACTTCTTTACCTTGAAAAGGTTTAGTAATATAGTCAACTCCTCCTACCTCAAAAGCTTTCACCTTATCTATAACGTCATCTAAGGCGCTTAAGAAAATCACGGGAATGGAACTGGTTTTTGGTGAAGCTTTCAACTTTGCACATACCTCATATCCATTCATGTCTGGCATCATCACGTCCAGCAAAATTAGAGTCGGCGGAAACTCTTGCACTGTAGCGATCGCCCTTTGCCCGTTCAGCGCTTTACGAACCTGATACCCTCGTTCGGTCAAGATTGTAGATAAAAGCCGCACATTATCGGGCTTATCATCAACTACTAAAATGTTGGGTTGAATTGTAGGATATTGATAGCTGTCCATGCACTCGCTCACGGTAGTTTGTCAAGATAAAAGATATTAACACTTAAGAAGTGTACGTCAAAAAACGCCACAATATAAATTCAGATTTGCTCTCCTAAAAAGAGATGGCAAGGAGACGCTCTTGGGGCTTAATGTTAGGTATTTTTTAAATATAAAAATCTCCTAAGTTTAGATTAGGTGAAAACTGGTATTTTTACCTCCTCGCAACTGCCGAGCGCGCTATATCTATAATATCGTCAAACAGGAAATCCTCCACTAAAGTAGTTAAGAATTCTGCAGCTAAAGCAAATTCTCTAGGCAATTCCTCAATCAACTTGACAATTTTATCGTCGCAACATTCATGAGCAGCATGAGATATCTTTTCTACCCACTCAAGAGGCATTTGGCCGATTTGTGATTCTACAGATTGATTGCTGGTCACTCCGCTAATTTCGCTTTCATTTTCAAGTGGTGCCTCAACAGATTCCTCGTAAATGTAACGCACTCCTAAAAGTTCTTCCATTTTCGCAAATAATATCTTTGCCTCGAAGGGTTTACGCATGAAATCATCGCAGCCTGCTCCTAAAATAGTTTGTCGTTCCTCTTCAAAAACGCTAGCAGTAAGAGCAACTATTACAGTTTGTTTTCCGAGAGGATGAGCTTTAATTTGTCTGGTGGCTTCATAGCCATCCATGACAGGCATTTGCATATCCATCCAGATCAGGTGCGGTTGCCAATCCTCCCAGATAGCAATAGCTTCTTGACCATCTCTAGCCGATCGCACGACGATGCCTAGTGGTGACAATAATCTGTCTATGACTAGGCCGTTATCGGCGCGATCGTCAACAACCAAAATCCGGTATTCTGGTTGATTAGGTGCTAAACCAATTACTTTTTTTGTCAATTTAAAATTTTTAATTTCGCTGGGAGTGGCAAGGCTGATTTGAATATCAAATGCAAACTTACTTCCCAACTCATGTTTACTGCTGACAGTAATATCTCCTCCCATCATTTGTACAAATTTGTGGCTAATTGGTAAACCTAATCCAGTCCCCTGTTGAGACTTTTGACCTGTTTTTGTTTGCTCAAAGGGTTCAAATAACTTATTTATCTCTTCAGGGGCAATGCCAAGGCCAGTATCTTCAATTTCAAACTGAAGGCGTAATAATTCCGACTTTTGTAAAAATACCGGTCGAATAGAATTCGCGTCTACACAATCAAAGTCCGCCTGCGCGGACTGATTAGAACCCGCGTAGGCGGGTTTTGTTTGTATAGCTGCGGTTTCAACCGCCAAGCTTTCTTGTGTGTCTGACAACTCTGCGGTTTCAGCCCCCAAACTTTCTTCTACCTTCTTTTTCACTCGCAAAGTAACGCTACCCCTCTCTGTAAACTTGATCGCATTTCCTACAAGATTAATCAAAATTTGGCGCAATTTACCTTCATCTCCACTAACAAACTGCGGTACACCCTGACCCACTTCCAAATTTAGCTGCAATTTCTTAGATTTAGCTTTTAATCGAAACATTTCTTCTAAGGTTTTTAGCAAGCGCATTAAATTAAAACTGCTTTCATTAAGCTGACTTCTGCCCGCTTCAATTTTGGACATTTCCAAAATATCATTAATTAGGGCAAGCAAGTGCTCGCCCGCGCGATTAATAATTTCTAGGTGCTGCTGGTGTTGATTGTTGAGAGATGAATCGCGCACCATCACCTGACTAAATCCAAGAATGGCATTCAGGGGAGTCCGCAATTCATGGCTCATAGAAGAAAGGAATTCGCTCTTGGCGCGGTTAGCTGTATCAGCAGCTACAACAGCTTTTTGTAATGCTGTTTCTGCTAATTTGCGCTCGGCAATTTCTGTTTGAGCTTGTTCAAAAAGGGTGGATTGCTGGATGGCAATTGCTAGCTGCACGGAAATGTGCTTGAGAGATTCTATCTCAGAAGAGTTCCAATGCCTTTGACTGCGGCAGTGATGAGCAATGAGTAGCCCCCATAGTTTTTCACCTTGCAAAATGGGAACCACGAGGTTAGCTTTAATTTCCAACTCGCTGAGTAAATTAACGTGGCACTCGGAAATACCTGCCGTATAAATATTGTCGATCGCGCGCACGTGTCCCTGCTCGTAAACAGAGACGTAACGTTCTCTAAAACAAGGGTCATTAATGTCAATTCCCAAAATCGGCATCGTACCGACGGATACCGACTCGACGGCTATAAATCCACTCCAATCTGGATTAAAGCGGTAAATAACTGTTCTATCAGTTGACAAAAACTGGCGCACTTCTTCCACAGCCATTGTCATTACTTCTTCGACGTTAAGAGAGGAGCGAATCCGCTCTTGAATAGCATTTACGAGCCGCTCCCTTTTTACTTGTTGCTGCAACGCTATTTCCGCCTGTTTGCGAAGAGTAACATCTACTCCATAACCAACGCACTCCACAGGTAGACCAGCAGCATCTTTGACTAACTTGATCTCATCGTAAATCCAGCGATAACTACCGTCTTTATGCCGTTCGCGGTATTCGTAGGAAATCGATTCTTTTTCCAATAGTTGAGCGAATGCAGTTGCAACAGTTTCTCGATCGTCTGGGTGAATGAGGCTATGCCAATCAAGGGAACCATCAAGAAATTCTCTGGCTTCGTAACCCATCATTGAAACAATATTATCGCTGACAAATGTTACGTCATAATTTCCCTCTAATTTGCAGCTAAAAATCACCGCCGGAGTAGTCGCCAGCAAATATTGCAAGCGTTCGGTGACAGAACGCAAGTTTAACTCGGCTTGCTTGCGATCGCGAGCTTCCATTGCTAAAGCTGCGATCTGCGCCACATAGCTAGCGAAGCTTTGTTCGTCGATCGTCCAATTCCTGGTTGTTCCCTGATGTTCTAAACAAATTACACCCGCAATTTGCCCTTTATGGGTAATAGGAACATCTAGCATCGACGAGATGTTGAAAGGCTTCAAATAAGATTCGCTAAATTCTAGGGTGCGGGGATCGGTTTTGGCATCAACCGCTGCGATCGCCTGTTCTGTATTCAAAGCTTGGAAATAGCTAGGATACTCAGCAACTTTCAGTTCTGCACCCCCGCTGTGTTGATTGGGTGTCAGTTCGTAAAGATCCGCACAGTACATTGCGGATTTATCTTCTTGATAAAACCAAATACTTGCCCGAGCGACATTCAGAGTACGAGTTGCCATTTGCGTAATCTCTCTCAACGCCTCGCCGATATTTCCCTCGTAGATACTAGAATTTTTTGCTAATTCTAGCAAGCCATTTTGTTGTTCTGTCAACCTAGTTTCTCGTTCTCGCAAAGCCGATTCAGCAGCTATTCTTTCTCTAATTTCTGCTTCTAAATAACCGTTAATTTCTGTCAACTCTGCGGTGCGCTCTTGGACTTTAATTTCTAAATCATCATAAGCGTGGCGCAACGCTAATTCTGCATCTTCACGCACGGCGATCTCACTCTGCAACTTGCGATTTATGGTCTCTAATTCTTGGGGGGTTTTTAAAGACAAAAACTGTGGCAATAGCGTTACCATCGAGCCGGCCGTGAAGCAGGAAACAAGTCCAGTAATTCCTTTTTCAATCCCCGACAGCCAATAAGCGGAATGCCACAGCGTCCAAATTTCTAGCAAGTGACCCGTGCCGCAGAGAACAATAAATGCACCAAATAAAGCAAATATCCTTAAAAAAGGAACATCGCGCCGCTTGAAGATAAAATAAATTAGCATCGCCGGAATTGAATAGTAGGCGATCGCGATTAAAAAGTCCCCAGTTACGTGCAGCCACACTAAAGGCGTTTGCCAAAGATAGCAATGACCGTGAGGCATATACTGAGTTGGAGAAAAGATATTTTTGAGTGATTCCCACATAATTATTGTTATTGCCAGATAATATGGATTTGATGATACCTAAGTTAGGCAAAAAATAAAATAAACCGAAAGTTGTAGCTAGATTCAGCATTATTTATTAACGCCTCAACCCAAATTGTTCATAACAGCTTCCTTTTGCAGTATGTAGCGCTCATCAAATTGCGATCGCAAAGGAATTTCAATAATAAACTCAGTACCTCTCCCCACCTCGGAAGTGCAGCGCAAATAACCTTCATGGGCTTGAATAATCTGATAAGAAATCGCCAAACCCAGCCCGGTACCAGCACCGATAGGTTTCGTTGTATAAAATGGATCGTAAATTTTAGCGATCGCATCATAATCTATGCCAGTGCCATTATCCGCAATGTGAATCTGCACCCACTTGCCATCAACTAAAAGGGTGCGGATGCGAATTTTTAGCAGTGGGCAATAGGTGTTTTGTAAGTCGTCACATAAATTATTTTCCCAATAGCCGTTGGTCAAATCTCCCTGCTGTACAATCTGTTCTAAAGCATCAATAGCATTAGAACAAATATTCATAAATACTTGGTTAAGCTGCCCAGCGTAGCATTCCAATTCTGGCAAATCTCCATACTCTTTAATCACTTGGATAGGCGGACGGTTTGGTTGTTCTTTCAAGCGGTGCTGCAAAATCATTAAAGTGCTATCGAGCCCTTCATGGATATTTACTTTTTTCATGTCGGCTTCGTCTAACCTAGAGAAAGTGCGTAAAGATTTAACAATCTCTCTAATTCGCTCCGCTCCTATTTTGATCGAACGAAAAAGTTTTTGCATATCTTCTAAAATAAAACCTAGATCAATTCTGTTAATTTTATCTACAATTTCCGGTGCAGGAGTGGGGTAATAAACTTGATAAGCCTTAATCAATTCTAAAAGCTCTTTAATGTATTCCTCAGCCGGAATCAGATTGCCATAAATAAAGTTAACAGGGTTATTGATTTCGTGGGCAACCCCAGCTACCATTTGCCCCAAAGACGACATTTTTTCAGTTTGCACGAGTTGAGTTTGAGCGCCTTTAAGTTGTTGCAGAGCGTTCTCTAACTGCTGAGTTTGTTCTAGCAGTTTAGCTTCAGAGTGCCGCAATGAATTTTCAGCCAAAGAGCGATCGCGATTTTCCTGTAGCAAAAGTTCATTAGTGGATTCTAAAGCGATCGTCCTCTCTATCACCCGTTTTTCCAATTCTAGCATTAATTCCGAGAGTGCTTCTTGAGCTTGTTTGCGATCGCCAATCTCATTTTGTAAAGCCAAATTTGCCGCCGCCAATTGATCGGGACTGGGAATAGCCAAGATTTTTGGGATTAGTTCCACCAGCAGTGCTGCTGTACATAGCGAAATCAGCGCCGTAATCGCTTTAAGAAAACCAGAGAACCAATAATTAGGATGCCACAGCGTCCATATTTCCATAATATGGGTAATCCCGCAGCAGATAATAAAAGAGCCAAACAGCATAAAAACCCAGTCAAAAGGCACGTCTTGCCGCTTTTTGACAATATAAATCAGCGTGATCGGTATCAAAAAATAAGCGACGGCTATCAAGCCATCGGACAAAACGTGTAGCCCCACTAATCCAGGCTTCCACAAGTAGCAATGACCGTGAGGAATAAAATAATTTGAAAACATTTCATGAACCATTTGCATCAAATCAACTTGGTTACTTGCTAATATTTTTGAGAAGTGATTACTGGAAAAAATTAAAAATGGCGGGTACAAAAATAAAAATTCGGCTCTTGGACTTAACACTTTTGATGAGTAAAGGCAGCGATCTGAAACTACTGTTAATTAACTTAACATCGATCGACTAAGCTTTAGCAAGGTCAACTGTCACATTTTTAATTTTGCCTTTACTATCAACTGTGACACCGACATGACATTTTGACCGACGATCGAGAAAAACTGAGCGCAGATTCCTTTCCAGTAGGATCGCCAGCGCCCATTGAAATTAGGTTATAGCACTCAGCGATCGGTCAGGCAACGGGGCAATCACTAGATTTAACGGATGTCACGAATTTAATTTAACGAAGAGAACCATTCTCAAAAACCTGTAGAGATTGGTTCACTCTTGTACCCTTGAACAGTGCAGACAGGTTAAATACAGCCGCCCCCACCCCGCGAGGTAATTCTTTATTATTGACAGTGATACTCTTCGGGGGAAAATTAACCGCTGTGACCAATGACCCCCTGAGAAATGTCGCGACAGGAGCGTGTGGGAATCGAATAGGCGATCGCTCTGAGCTTTACACTCAATCATAAGTGATAATATCAACGATACACTTATATGCTTATTGCCAGTTATGACGATAGATGAGGTACTACAGCTAACTCGTGTCCGATTGCAAAAAGATTTATATCCAGTACAAGAAATAATACTCCGCCAAGTTTGGGAAGGAAAGACTTATACAAGTATTGCATCTGGCTCTCATTACGCAGAGCATTACCTGAGAAACATCGCCTCGTCTTTATGGCAATCTCTCTCTCAAATCTTGCAGACATCTATTAGCAAATCAAATTTTCGATCTTGTGTAGAATCACGTTCCCTGACAGCAGAGGAACGAGAATTAATTGAAGAATTAACCCGCAGCCAATGCCTCGCAACACCTTTAGAATTTCCCGGCTCTCCCGTGCCCCTCGATTCGCCATTTTATATCCCTCACCCGCTAATTGAAGAACTCGCCTATCGAGAGATTGCCAAACCAGGAAGTGTGCTGCGGATTAAAGCTCCCAGGAAGATGGGAAAAAGTTCCCTTCTGCTAAGGATTTTAGATCGCGCGACTTCTCTTGACTATCGAACTGTAAGTTTAGATTTTCAGCAAGCCGAGGAAGCTGTTTTAGACAACCTCGATAAATTTTTACGCTGGTTTTGTGCCAACATCAGCCGTCACCTAGAATTGCCACCTCTATTAGATGATTATTGGGATGAAGACATGGGCGGCAAAGTAAGCTGCACCATCTATTTACAACAATATGTATTAGCAAAAATAAGTACCCCTCTTGTGTTAGCTTTAAATGAAATAAATAGAATTTTTGAGTATCCAAAAATTGCCCGAGAATTTTTGCCGCTGCTGCGAAGCTGGCATGAAGAAGCAAAGCGGATTGAAACTTTGGGAAAACTGCGGTTAGTTGTTCTTCACTCCACAGAAATTTATATTCCTTTAAAGCTTACTGAATCGCCTTTTAATGTCGGTTTACCGCTGCAATTGCCCTATTTTACAGAAGAGCAGATACTTGCTTTAGCCCAGCGTCACGGACTGGATTGGACAGATGGCCCCAATGCCGATCGACTGATGGCAATGGTGGGGGGACATCCTTATCTGGTGCGGCTAGCTCTTTACCACCTCTGTCAAAACAGTGTAAGGCTAGATCGGCTACTACAAGAAGCTCCGACAATAGCGGGAATTTATAAAGATTACTTGCGGAGTTTTTGGACAACCTTGCAAGAGTATCCCGAACTGGCGGTTGCACTTAAACAAGTGGTAAAATCGGAACACGGAGTGGAATTAGATCCGATAGTGGCTTCTAAATTATTTAGCATGGGGCTGATTCATATCGATAACAACCGCTGTACGCTAAGCTGCGAGTTGTACCGCCTGTATTTTGGTTCGGAACACTTTATTTAGTTATTGCCCCACCTGAAAAATCTGTTCTGCCGTTAAGTTTAAATCTGGGAAAGCAAGCGATCGCAGCCGCTCATCACCTCTAAACTGATTAACTACATACTCACCGTCAACCAATTGGTTGACGGAAATAGTGGGTTGTTTGGGGTTGCCAATATATCTTCTGCCGCCTAACCCTAAATAATCGACAATCCAGTATTCAGGAATTGCCAATTTTTCATACTCTGCTAACTTTATCAAGTAGTCATCTTGCCAATTTGTACTCACGATTTCTATGACTAAACGGATAGTTTCACCTCTGGTAATAGTAGATCTATTTTTCCACATCGGTTCCGTTTCGATTTGTTGCCAATCTAACACCATCACATCTGGGCTGTAGCCAGACTTATCAGAATCAATAGCCTTAATAATTCCTTGGCGGGGAATGAAATAGGGCAAAGCCAAACGTTTAATTTCTACTCCCACTTCAAGGGCGAGGAAGCCCCCTACTTGTTCGTGAGTTCCAGTTGCTTGCATTTCGATAACAGCTCCATCATGTAGTTCAAAGCGACCTTGACCCTCTGGATACCAGTCCAGAAACTCGTCTAGGGTCATTTGTTTAGACTGGGCCGGTTGTTCTTGAATAAGCATATTGATTCTCCTTGTTTGCTGTTAATTTAAATGTTAATATAAAATGTCAATAGAAATTAACTACATTAGGCTATCTATATTGTAAAATAACTTCCAATCGTTACTTTGTCAATATTATTCTTAAACAAACTACTCTGGAAACGTAAATTTTAAGGATGGATTATAATTAAGCAGGAATGGTGACAAAAATTAACGCTCAGACTGCCTCTTTTTATAAACTTTCACATTGAAACCCACCCATAAACCGCATGACCCAGGTAACATACCAAATTGGTGGCAGTCTCGCCAGTGATGCGCCTACATACGTAGTGAGGCAAGCAGATTCCGAACTCTACGAAGCCTTAAAAGCTGGCGAATTTTGTTACGTCCTTAACTCCCGGCAAATGGGCAAATCTTCTCTCTTAGTCCGTACCCTGCACCGACTGCAAGCAGAAGGTTTTCAATGCAGCACGATCGACATGACGCGCATCGGTAGCGAAAATATCACTCCCTTACAGTGGTACAAAGGAATTGTTGGAGATTTGGGCCGCAGCTTCAATTTGTTAGGAAAAGTTAATTTAAAAACTTGGTGGAAAGAACAAGAAGAAGTTTCTCTCCTGCAAAGATTGAGTCAATTTATTGAAGAGGTATTATTAGCGAGATTTCCTAAAGAGCGAATTTTGATATTTGTCGATGAGATTGATAGTATTTTAAGCTTGGATTTTCCCGTCGATGACTTTTTTGCCTTGATTCGTTATTGTTACAACCAACGAGCAATTAATCCAGAATACAACCGGATTACCTTTGCAATTTTCGGAGTGGCTACACCCAGCGATTTAATAGCAGATAAAAATCGGACACCTTTTAATATCGGACAAGCGATCGATTTGTCAGGAATTAATTTAGCGGAAGCGCAACCCTTAGCGAAAGGATTAGAAAATGTAATAAATAATCCGCAAGCAGTTATCAAAGAAATCTTAGCTTGGACGGGTGGACAACCATTTCTGACCCAAAAACTATGTGTATTGGTGGTAAGAACTGCTAAAGAATCTCGCAGCAGCAATTTAACAATACCACCGGGAACCGAAGGATTTTTTGTCGAATCGGTAGTAAAAAGGCATATTATCCACAACTGGGAATCGCAAGATGAGCCGGAGCATTTGAAGACGATACGCGATCGCATCTTGCGAAACGAACAACGCGCCGGAAGATTACTCGGCATTTACCAGCAAATCTTACAAGGCGTGGCAGTACCGACAGAGGACAGTCGAGAACAAATAGAATTGCTACTCAGTGGCTTGGTAGAAAAAAAACCAGGTTTCCTGAAAGTAAAAAATCTAATTTATCAAAAAGTTTTTGACAGCGAATGGGTCGAAACAAAATTAGGATTACTACGTCCTTACTCGCAAAACTTAGATGCGTGGTGGGCGGCAAAACAACAAGATAAATCGCGCCTCTTGCGGGGACAAGCATTGAAAGACGCTCAAAATTGGGCGCGAGGAAAAAGTTTAAGTGACCTAGATTATCAGTTTTTATCCCGAAGTCAAGAATTAGACCGAATCGAAGTGCAACAAGCACTAGAAGCAGAACGAGTTAGAGAAGTAGAAGCCCGACTGCTAGAGGAACACAAGCGGTTAGTTTTACAGCGACAGACAGCGAAGCGACAGAGGAGGTTTATTGGGGCGTTGAGTGCAGCGCTGATAGTTGCGATCGCCTCCAGCATTCTCGCCCTCTGGCAATACCATAACGCCGTCACCAGCGAAATTCAAGCCCTCGTCTCCTCCTCCGCAGGACAATTCGCCTCCCAACAGCGATTGGACGCCCTCGTGAGCGCCATCAAAGCCAGAGGGAGGCTCGACCGTCTCGCGCATTCCAGCCCGCAGTTGCAATCTCAAGTTCGACAAGTCCTGCAACAAGCCATCTACGGAACGGCAGAATTCAATCGCCTGTTGGGGCATTCCAGCCCGGTTCTGGCAGTTGATGTCAGCCCAGACGGTCAACTCATCGCCACCGGAGGCGGCGACCAAACAGCCAAGGTGTGGCAACGGGATGGCACCTTGCTGCACACTCTCGACCACACGATCAGCAGCGTCTACGCCCTTCGTTTTAGTCCCGACGGCCAGCGCCTGGTAACGTCCAGCGTAGACGGCAACATTTATCTGTGGAGTCGGTTCGGCAAGCTGCTCAAAACCTTTCAGGGACACAGCGCTGCGATCTGGGCGATCGCCGTGAGTCCAGACGGTGAGCGCATCGCCTCCGCCAGCGAAGACAGCACCATTCGGCTGTGGAGTGTCGATGGCAAACTGCTCAAAACCCTGAACGGACATCAAGGTGCAGTTTGGGGTGTTGCCTTTAGCCCCGATGGAAACCTGCTCGCCTCTAGCAGCACAGACAATACGGTCAAGGTCTGGACTCTAGACGGCAAACTGGTGAGAACCCTGGAAGGTCACAGCGCCAGCGTTTGGGACGTTGAGTTTGTCTTGCTTGCAGACAAAAGCGGCGCAAAACGTCCCGCCATTGTCTCTGCCAGCGCTGACAACACTGTCAAACTCTGGCAACCCGACGGCACTCTGCTGCGAACTCTTAGCGGTCACAGTGCGGAAGTGTTTGAAGTCGCCGTCAGCACAGCAGGTGATGTCATTGCTTCCGCCAGCGCCGACCAAACCATCAACCTCTGGAAGCCTGACGGGACACTTTTGAAAGTCCTTAAAGGGCATCAATCTGGAATTCGCGGGCTTGCTTTTATTCCCAACAATCAAATGGTTGTCTCTGCTAGCGACGACAATACTGTTCGACTCTGGAATCCGACAAACCCCTTCTCAAAAGTCCTTTACGGACATGGCGGGACGATTTGGGATGTGGATTTCTCCCCCGGAGGTCAGATGCTAGCTTCCGCGTCTTCCGATGGCAGTTTCAAACTGTGGGCCCGAGACGGCACGTTGCTGAAGTCTTTTGCCGGAAACGAGACTGCAGTTCGCTCGGTTGCTTTCCTCTCTGGTGCCAGCGCCAATCCTGCGATCGCGCCTTTCCTTGCTACCGCTGGTGAAGATAAAACAATTAAATTCTGGCAGTTGGACGGGACGCTGCTGAAAACCATAACAGGTCATGGGGCTGGAGTTTGGGATATCTCCCCAAGTCCAGATGGTCGGCTGCTGGCTTCTGCTAGCAACGATAAAACCGTGAAACTGTGGAAAAAGGACGGCAGGGCGGGCACGGGGGCACCGCTCCTACGAACTTTCACAGGGCATCGGGCTAGGGTTTACGATGTGGACTTTACCTCTGACGGACAGAGGCTGCTTTCAGGCAGTAGCGACAGCACTGCTCGGTTGTGGAGCCTTGACGGTCGGTTTTCCAAGACTCTAAGAGACCTCCACAAAAAGAATGATCCAATAGCTATGTGGGTTTAGCGAAAATTTCTACAAACCATTTGTGAAGATTGGGGAGACGATGAATCTGGGTTTCAATTTCTGCCATAGCTAACTCCGAAAGTTTAACTCCTGTGGAGTAAATTGTTTCTACCAATGTCACCACTGGATTTTTATCCTTAAATGTGAGAGTTTTGGCGAAATTTACAACAGTCTCAACAGTGTCAAGTAAACTACCATTCCAATGCTTTTCTAACCAACCAAAACAACGTTCTATTGGGTTATATTTACTATGATAGGGCGGATAATAAGCTAATTGTAACGTCAGTTGAGATTGTTGGGAAAAATCTAAAATTCGTTTCATAAACTGAGTACGACGAGAATGATTTTCCGGTCCATTATCCTGATTGATGACCAATTTTTGAATGTGACTAAAACGGTGTTTAACAGTTTGCCACCAACTTTCAAGTAAGTCAACTATACAATCAGCCGTCAACTTAGAAGTAACGAAGAATAAAAATAGCTCATTGTACTCAGGCAGAAAAATACCATAGGGAATCACACTTGATTGAGTCGAAAAATCGTGGTCAACTGCAATAGTTGGCGTCCGATTTTTACCACCTCTATCAAATTCTCCAATCTTGACGGAAGCTTTGGCATCAATGGAAATTCGGAGAGTATTTGGGTTATTATCGGCTGCTGTATTGACTTGTTCAAGTTGTTCAAAAATGGCTGAGGTCTCGGGGATTTTTTTGACTGGTTTAGTTTTCAAAACTCGTTTTAAGGTATAACCCAAATCATTCAATCTTCTTCTAATTGTTTCGGCGCTCGGTAGTTCTTCATCACTATAACCAAATTGTTTAATTAATTGACGACGGACTTCATTGGCAGTCATGCGCGTATATAATCGTGTACTCTTAAAGCTAGGATCAGTTTGACTGTGTGGGTCTACTAACGATGTAATATCTTTCAATAAGTTGGGTAATTTTGTTTCAACCCGCTTTCGTCCACTGCGCTTGAAACCATCGACAATTGGCTCACCACTTTTCAATTCTTTCATCCCTTTACGGATGGTCCGTCTATTCCATCCTAACTCCCGTTCTACTAACGTTTGTCCACCTATTCCTAAATCTTTGACTACCGATGCCATGAATTGTCGTCTGTCTGTCCCCTTGAGTTTTTTAGCTGTTTCGATGTAAAGAGATTTGGCGTGTTCGGTCAGTTTCATGATAGATTTTAGAGACATAAGATAGGCTGCACACTGAAATTATATTTTGACTATTATAGGATCAATCATTCTGTGGCGTTCTCTAAAAGGTCATCGCAGCCCGATTTGGGAAGTTGCCATCAGTCCAGACGATCGCACTTTGGCAACTGCCAGCAGGGATGACACGATTAAACTCTGGACGATCGATGGCACGTTGCTCAAAACCCTCAAGGGAAATACTAGAGGTCTGATGGCGGTTGATTTCAGTCCTGACGGTCAAATGCTGGTGGGGGGAGGCTCAACAGGCGCACTCAAACTCTGGAAAACCGACGGGACAGAAATAACGACCCTAACCGGACATGAAGGGAACGTTTGGGGAGTTGCGTTTAGCCCCGATGGCAAACTCATTGCCTCTGTTGGGGACGATCGCACTGTGATTTTGTGGGATGTGGAGCGCATTCTCAAACTCGATGAACTGGGTTATGCGTGCGATCGCGTCCGGGATTATCTGCGAACAAATGCCGATCTGAAGGAGGAGGACAGACATTTGTGCGATCTAGTGGGCGAGATCGCTAAAGTCACAGAAACCATGAACTCAAAACCATGAACAATTACCAATATCAAATCGGTGGGAGTCTCGCTAATGATGCGCCTACTTATGTGGTAAGAGAAACAGATTGCGAACTCTACGAAGCCTTAAAAGCTGGCGAATTTTGTTACGTCCTTAACTCCCGGCAAATGGGCAAATCTTCTCTCTTAGTCCGTACCCTGCACCGACTGCAAGCAGAAGGTTTTCAATGCAGCACGATCGACATGACGCGCATCGGTAGCGAAAATATCACTCCCTTACAGTGGTACAAAGGAATTGTTGGAGATTTGGGCCGCAGCTTCAATTTGTTAGGAAAAGTTAATTTAAAAACTTGGTGGCAAGAACAAGAAGAAGTTTCTCTCCTGCAAAGATTGAGTCAATTTATTGAAGAGGTATTATTAGCGAGATTTCCTAAAGAGCGAATTTTGATATTTGTCGATGAGATTGATAGTATTTTAAGCTTGGATTTTCCCGTCGATGACTTTTTTGCCTTGATTCGTTATTGTTACAACCAACGAGCAATTAATCCAGAATACAACCGGATTACCTTTGCAATTTTCGGAGTGGCGACACCCAGCGATTTAACAGCAGATAAAAAGCGCACTCCTTTTAATATCGGACGAGCGATCGATTTGTCAGGATTTAGCTTAGAAGAAGCGCAACCCTTAGCGAAAGGATTAGAAAATGTAATAAATAATCCGCAAGCAGTTATCAAAGAAATCTTAGCTTGGACGGGTGGACAACCATTTCTGACCCAAAAACTATGTGTATTGGTGGTAAGAACTGCTAAAGAATCTCGCAGCAGCAATTTAACAATACCACCGGGAACCGAAGGATTTTTTGTCGAATCGGTAGTAAAAAGGCATATTATCCACAACTGGGAATCGCAAGATGAGCCGGAGCATTTGAAGACGATACGCGATCGCATCTTGCGAAACGAACAACGCGCCGGAAGATTACTCGGCATTTACCAGCAAATCTTACAAGGCGTGGCAGTACCGACAGATGACAGTCGAGATCAAATCGAATTGCTCCTTTCAGGATTAGTCATCAAACAAGCCGGATTGCTGAAAGTCAAAAACCGAATTTATCAAGAAGTAGTCAACCGAGAATGGGTAGAAAAACAATTAAGAGAACTGCGTCCTTATTCCCAAACTTTTGAGGCTTGGATTGCTTCTAAACAAACAGATTCTTCCCGTCTGGTGAGAGGACAAGCCTTAACTGACGCTCAAATATGGGCACAGGGAAAAAGTTTGAGCGATTTGGATTATCAGTTCTTAGCCGCCAGTGCCGAAACAGACAGAAGGGAAGTTCAACAATCTTTAGAAGCAGAACGTGTCAAGGAAGTGGAAGCGCGACTGGCAGTGGAACAAATGCGATTAATTCAAGAAAAAAAAGCAGCGAAACGACAGAGAAAATTACTATTTTCTGTGAGTATGGCACTGCTGCTTGCCTGTGGTTTAGGAGTAACAAGTTATTTTCAGTATCGCCGAGCCGTTATTAGTGAGCGCGAAGCTCGATTGAGTGAAATTAAAGCCCTGGTTTCTTCCTCTGAGGGACTGTTTGCCTCTAATCGCCGATTGGATGCACTAATAGAAGCAATTAAAGCTGAGCGCCGACTACAAAGTTTAGACAAGATAGATAAAAAGATTGAGAATCAAGCGATCGATGTATTGCGTCAAGCGGTTTATGAAGCGGCTGAATACAACCGTTTATCGGGACATAAAGCGGCTGTTATTGGAATTGATATTAGTCGGGACAGTAAGTTTATTGCTTCAACAAGTGTGGATAAAACTATTAAACTGTGGCGGCGGGACGGAACGCAAATAGCAACACTCAAAGGTCATCAGGCGATCGTTCGATCTGTCAAATTTAGCCCGGACGGTCAGTTTATTGCTTCTGGAAGTGATGATGGAACTGTAAAACTTTGGAAACTGGATAGGGCAGGCACGGGGGCACTGCCCCTACGAACTTTTCAGGGTCATACTGCTGGTATCTGGACAGTGGCGTTTAGTCCCGACGGTCAAACAATTGCCTCTGCCAGCATGGACAAAACGGTGAAACTGTGGAACAAAGACGGGGCAGGCACGGGGGCACTGCCCCTACGAACTCTCCAGGGTCATACTGCTGGGGTACCCTCAGTGGCTTTCAGTCCAGACGGTCAGACTATTGTTACGGCAAGTGGAGACAAAACGGTGAAACTCTGGAACAAAGACGGCAAACTGTTAAGAACTTTCCTGGGTCATACTTCTGTGGTATCTGCAGTAGCGTTTAGTCCAGACGGTCAGATTGTGGCTTCAGGAAGTGCAGACAAAACGGTGAAACTGTGGAACAAAAACGGTACTTTGCTGAGAACGCTTGAAGGTCATTCTGCTGTAGTCTCGGGAGTTGTTTTCAGTCCAGATGGTCAGACTGTTGCTTCTGCAAGTCGCGATCAAACTGTAAAACTATGGAATGTTGACGGAACAGAACGGACGACATTGAGAGGTCACACTGCTGCGATTTGGGGGATAGCTTGGAGCCCGGACGGCAGTTTTATTGCTTCGGCGGGTGCAGAAAACAGGGTGAGGCTGTGGCAGAGTCAAAACCCATTGCGGACGATGATTACTGCACATAAAGCCGGGATTTTGGCGATCGCACTGAGTTCGGATAGTTCTACAATTGCTACAGGCAGCGAGGATGGCACGACTAAGCTTTGGAGTCGGCAAGGTAAATTGTTGAGGACTTTCACTGTAGAAAACGCTGCGATTTATGCTGCTGCCATGAGTGGCGATGGCAAGTTAATTGCTTCTGGCAGAAATGATAATAAGGTGAATATCTGGACTCGAAACGGAAAAGCGATCGCCACTTTGGTAGGTCATAACGCTACAGTTATGGGACTGGCTTTCAGTCCTGACGGTCAAATTATTGCTTCGGGAAGTCAAGATAATACTATCAAGCTTTGGCGGCCCGATGGTACTTTATTGCATACGATGACAGGACATCATGCTCCTATTTGGCAGGTGGTATTTAGCCCTGACAGTCAGCTAATTGCCTCGGCAGGGGGGGATGGTACTGTGAAGCTGTGGAAGCTTGATGGTACTTTGGTGAGAACTTTTCAAGGTCATACTGCTGCTGTGTGGAGGGTGGCATTTAGCCCTGACGGTAAATTTCTGGCTTCTGGCAGCGGGGACAATACGATTAAGCTTTGGACTGTGGATGGTAAGTTACTGAGAAGTCTGGAAGGTCATCTGGCCGCGGTGTGGGGGGTAGCGTTTAGCCCGGATGGTAATATTATTGCTTCTGGTAGTGTAGACAATACGCTGAAGTTTTGGAAGTTTGACGGTACCCAATTAACGACGCTCAGAGGTAACTCTGCGGCGATTCGGGGGGTAGCTTATAGTGGGGATGGGTCATTTGTGGCTTCTGTGAGTGAGGATAATACGCTGATTTTGTGGGATGTGGAGCGAGTTTTGAAAGTGGATTTGTTGGCTGATGGTTGCGATCGCGTCCGGGATTATTTGCGGACAAATGCCGATGTGAAGGAGGAGGACAGACATTTGTGCGATCGGATTAAAACGGAATAATATCAAGTCCGCTTTATTAGGAATATTAGATTAATATGTGTGGCTATAGCATCAGAAGATTAGAGGATATTTATCATGCGTGGCTACTTTTTGTTGAAATATGCTACAGCACTTTGCTTAAGGATTAGGTACAATGTTAGAGGTGGTAAGAAAGAGAAAAATGAAACCCTACTCCCTAGATATACGTCAAAAGATTATTAACACAAGGAGAAGCAGGTAACACCTCTATTCGGAAAGTAGCAGAAAGATTTCAAGTGAGTAAAAGTACGGATTGCGGCGCTACTCAAACGAAAAAAAGAGACAGGAAAATTACTCCCTAGTCAGGCTCATGGTGGTAAACCGAGCCTACTGTTTGGTCACGAACAACAGATTGAAGAGATGGTAGCCCAGTATCCAGATTACACACTCGCAGAATACTGTGAGTATTGGCACGAAAAAACAGGAGTATGGTTGAGCGAGAGTGCCATGTGCAGATTCCTAAAAAAGCAGCAACTCACTTTGAAAAAAAAACACTCTCCTAGCAGTCAAGCCCATAAAGAAATTAATCAAAAGAAGCGCATAGAATATTGGGAAAAAATCCGAGATGTCGAACCAGAAAATCTGATTTTTTTGGATGAAATGGGCGGATTGCTGGGGAGAATGAGACAAGTAGCTAGAAGTAAAAAGGGAGAAATAAGCTACGATATCAAGCCATTTTATAGAGGAAGTAGGGTAACGGTGGTTGGAGCAATAAGCAATAAGAAGGTCGTCGCCATGAAGACAATGGGAAAATCTATGAATGGAGAGGATTTCCATAAATTTGTGCAATAAGAACTGGTGCCTTCATTATGGAAAGGAGCGGTATTGGTGATGGATAATCTGAAGGCACACAAGGTAGAAGGTGTGGAAAAAATGATCGAAGCAGTGGGAGCAAAAGTAGTGTATTTAAGCTGTCGCGCATTTAAATTGTATATTGAGGGCGGGCGGGACGCCCACCCCACAAGACTTTGATTTTTTGGGACTCACAATTTAAATGCCGCAACAGCTTATCACCGTACTCACCTGAGTTTAAACCATCGAACATTTATGGTGGGAATTAAAGGCATGGCTCAGGAGATTTGTACCTCGAAGTGTACAGATTGTGGAAAAACTCTTGGAATTGGGAGTGAAATTATGTTCAACTAAGCAAATCGAAAATTATGAAAGCTCACTGCTGTTACTGTACTTCTTAGTCACGCAAAGTGCTGTATATAGCGATTCTCATAAAGATGAGGTATTTACTAATTAATTAACAATTCCTCAATCCCCCAATCCCCCAATCTAAAATCTAAAATCTAAAATCTAAACTTGTACCTCATCTATCTGAGAAAGGCTATAATACTAAATCCGGCTTAACTACTCCTTTTATCTCAGTCTGCGGAGGCGGACTTCGTTTGACTCTTGAGCGGTTTCAACCGCCGAAGGATACGCAGAACGATCGAGGGTATTAAACCAGTCAACAAAATGAAATCGCCGCTGGCAAAGTTGGTGGGAATACCCGGTGACGGTAAGGTTTGAAACAGTAAGGGAGGCGTCACTCCAGGAGTTGCAGCCTGGGGAATGCTGATATTAACTCCGAGTCCTTGTTCCGAGGTGACTGAGAAGGAATTGGGCAATACTTTAAACGGTGGCTGGACTGACCCTAAAATCGACCAATCAACCCGATCGCTTCCTCCTAATGCAGCGCGATCGCTCACAAATGTCAGATTAGCAGCTTCAACTGGCGGTGCCAACAGAATCAGCAGAGTGCCGATCGCAGTTCCCGCAGCGGATGTTTTTAGCGATCGGGTTTTTTTTCTATGGGTACAAATTCCGGCAGGCGATCGCTTTGTATTAGCTGCACTTTGAAATGTTGAACTTTTTCGCAAATCATAGTAATTTCTCCTTGCAACCTGTACGCAAAATATTACAGAATTTTTGTTCGGCAAAAACTGAATATTGAAATTAGGTCGATGTCTAATATACTTGACATCCTGATAATTAACTCTAATTATTTAACAACACATAACATTACGCATAATTTCGTAAGGTGGGGATTTCCTGCCCTACAATTGGTATTCCATGCAATTGAAAACTGCTATAAAACTTGAGGTTTCTCTAAAGTTGGAAGTACATCCGAGACATTTTCATACCTTAGTATCTTCGGCAACAGGGAATGTTTCGATTACAATACACTATGTAGCATCTAATAAAAAAGAGCGATCGCACTATGGGAATGACTCTGACCGAAAAAATCTTAGCTAAAGCATCAGCCCGCACTCAAGTTGAGCCCGGAGAAAATATTTGGGTAGAAACAGACGTGTTGATGACCCACGATGTCTGCGGGCCCGGCACCATCGGCGTTTTCAAACGCGAATTCGGCGAGAATGCTAAAGTCTGGAACCCTGACAAAATCGTCCTCATTCCCGACCACTACATTTTCACCAACGACGAACGCGCTAACCGCAACGTCGATATTCTCCGCGATTTTGCCCAAGAACAAGGGATAAAATACTTTTACGACATCACGGATCGATCGGACTTCAAAGCAAATCCCGACTACAAAGGAGTTTGCCACATCGCGCTAGCACAAGAAGGCCACACCCGGCCCGGCGAAGTGCTCTTCGGCACAGATTCCCACACCTGCAATGCCGGCGCTTTCGGACAATTTGCCACCGGTATCGGCAATACAGACGCGGCTTTTATCATGGGAACCGGCAAACTGTTAATCAAAGTTCCCGCAACCATGCGCTTTGTGTTCAACGGCGAACTGCCGGATTATTTGTTAGCAAAAGACCTGATTTTGCAGATTATTGGTGATATTAGCGTGGCCGGTGCTAACTACCGGACGATGGAATTTGCGGGCGATACAGTTGAGCGTTTGACGATGGAAGAACGGATGACGCTGTGCAATATGGTGATTGAAGCTGGCGGTAAAAACGGCACCGTTGCGCCGGACAAAACTACGTTTGATTACGTTACTTCGCGGACTGACAAACCCTTCGATTCATTTTACAGCGATGGGGATGCTAAATTTTATAGCGATCGCACCTACGATGTCAGCAAATTAGAACCAGTCGTCGCCAAACCGCACTCTCCCGACAACCGCGACTTAGCCCGCAACTGCCGCGATGTCAAGATCGATCGAGTTTACATCGGTTCCTGCACCGGCGGCAAAACCTCCGACTTTCTGAATGCCGCCCGCATTCTGAAAGGAAATCAAGTCAAAGTTCCGACTTATTTAGTACCAGCAACTCAGAAAGTTTACGAAGATTTGTTTGTCACAAAATACGAAGGTCAAACGCTTTCGGAAATCTTCTTAGCTGCCGGCTGTATCGAACCGGCCGCGCCTTCTTGCGCCGCTTGTTTGGGCGGCCCGAAAGATACTTTCGGGCGGATGAACGAAGCAGAAATTTGTGTATCGACCACTAACCGCAATTTCCCCGGCCGGATGGGGAATAAAGAAGCGCAAGTTTATCTAGCTTCGCCTTACACGGCGGCGGCTTCTGCCCTGACTGGGTATGTCACCGATCCGCGCGAATTCCTGTGTTAGAAAGTAGCTGATGTCAGGTGCTCTTCGGCGCCCCCGGAGGCCCCTGGAAGGTGCGCCGAAGAGTACCCTACGAGATGAATTTCAGGTGTTCTTCGGCACACCCGCAAAAATAGGTGTAAAATGCCCTATAAAAAAGTAGGAGGACGATATTAATGCCCAACTATCGCCGGTTTTACCTTGCTGGTGGAAGTTTCTTCCTAACGCTTGTTACCTACAATCGCACACCGCTATTTTCAGAGTCAGAAAATGTCTCGCGACTCGCCAAGGCTTTAGGGGCTATTAAATCAGAATAACCTGGTGAAATTCTTGGGCAGTTGTATTGCCCGACCACATCCATCTTTTGTGAAAATTACCTCCCGATCGTAGTGCCTATGCCAAGCTTATTGGAGAGATAAAAGTTTTATTTACACAATCTTTGTGAGGTCAAGGAACTTTGGCTCAAAATGTCTCATTTTCTGGTCGCCAGCGTCGAGAAAGTGATGTTTTGTATCGGCGCTTTTGGGGATATCCTATTGGCAAACAAGATGATTTGGAACAGCATTTAAACTATATTCACTACAATCATGTTAAGCACAATTGAATTTATTGTCCGCATTTGTGGTATTATTATAATAGCTTGAGCTTCTGGTTAAAAAAGATGTTTATTCAGTTGATTGGTGCTGTTGTCCTCATGGCAGAAAGCCAAAAATACTAAATTTTGATGCCATTTCCTATAGACTAGGAGAATAAATTCACAGGACTTACGTAAAAATTGGTTTGACAGGCTACTTATAGCGGTAATGTGCGCTGCCGGGCGCAACCCGATCCTCGTGTAAAATGTGCACTGCTTGAATTGACAGGAGATTTGCTTTGAAAACACTATTTTTGGCTTGGCAAAGCCCGGGCCGCGGTTCTTGGTTTCCGATTGGTAGATTGACATTTAACGGTAAAGAATACCAGTTCAATTATACAAATGGTGTTCTAGAAGCGAAACTTAAGTGCGGGTTTCTGCCTTTGCCATCTTTCCCGGATTTCAATAATGTTTACACTTCACAGAAACTGTTTTCGTTGTTTTCTAATCGAGTGATGGCGCGATCGCGCCCTGACTACCCTGAATTTGTACAGTGGTTGAATATCCCTGAACACGAACATGACCTAATTGCTTTATTGGCGCGCAGCGGAGGCAAACGGGTAACTGATAAATTTGAGGTGTTCCCTTATCCCGAACCGGATGAAAATGGACGTTGCTGTATCCATTTTTTTGCAGATGGACTGCGATACCTTTCCAAGTCGGCAATTGAACGGATTAATCGGCTTCAAGTGGGCGAACTTTTGTATTTAGCCCACGAATTTCAAAATCCGCGCGCTTCCCGTCTGCTTCTGTGTACTAAAGATCACTGGATTGTCGGCTATTGTCAGCGCTATCTTGTGGATGATATTTTTGAAATTATTTCGCAGCATCCAGAATTGGTTAGCGTAGAAGTCGATCGTCTCAATCAACCCCCAACGCCCCTACAGTTCCGCTTGCTGTGCAAGATGACTGCCGATTGCCAGCAAGGCTTTCGCCCCTTCCAAGGTCGGATGTACCAGCCGGTTAGCAGTGATGTTTTAGCTGCAAGCGCGATCGGATAATCAGCAACAATAAGTAAAATTACGATCGCATAATTAGGGAAAAAGTCAAGTTAATTATTGTGAATTGAATACAGAAGATTGCACAATTTATACAAATAATTAGCTCAATGTTGACATTTTTTACATAATAGAGTATGTTTGAGCTAATTTATCGATTCCAAATTTCGCATTCTCTGTTAAGCCCATACAATTTCTGAAAATTATAGCTAAACATTGCTAATGATTTCGATTAGTATTGTTGCGCTGAGTCAAACAAATTTGAGTTCTAATTTTTATACTTAGAACTCACATGGATGTGAAATTGATCGATCGCAAACTTCAGATAATTATGAGTATGAACAAAAAAACAAAGATTGGGGTTGCTGAAGCTTTTGGTACTTTTGTGTTGGTATTAGGTGGATGTGGCAGTGCGGTTTTAGCTGGAGACAAAATCGGCTTTTTGGGAGTTTCGATCGCCTTTGGTCTATCCCTCTTAATCATGGTTTATACGATCGGCCCTATCTCTGGATGCCACATTAATCCGGCAGTAAGTATCGGTTTAGTAGTTGCCAAACTGATCGATGCTGTTTTGCTTCCTTACTATATAGGAGGTCAGATTGTAGGGGGAATTTTAGGCGGTCTTGTTTTGTATATGATAGCATCAGGAAAACCAGGTTTTGATGCGGCTGCTTCGGGATTTGCGTCTAACGGTTTTGCAGAACATTCTCCCACTGGTTACGGACTTTTGGCAGCAGCTTTGACGGAAATTGTACTGACTGCTTTTCTGTTATTTACAATCATGGGTACTACCCATCCCAATTATCCCGTCGGTTTCGGCGGAATTCCCATCGGCTTGATGCTGGTGTTGATTCACTTAATCGGAATTCCCGTAACCAATACTTCAGTTAACCCAGCTAGAAGTATCGGTGTCGCACTTTTTCAAGGCGGATGGGCAATCCAACAGTTATGGGCGTTTATTGTCTTCCCAGTGATAGGTGGAATTATCGGCGTTTTCGCTTATAATTTCATTAAACCCACTATGGAAGAAATTTGAGCGAAAATCAGAAATAAACCGGGTTTATTGAATTTTTTAGGGTGGTAGATTTCATCCGGCAACTTAAGAAACCCGGTTTGTCGATCGCACAACTCGATGAGATTGCAAGTATTTCGGTAAATAGGTGCCATGATTACGATCGTGATGGGAGTCTCAGGTTCTGGCAAAACTACTGTCGGCAAGTTGCTGGCGCAATCTCTCAACTGGGATTTCAGCGATGCCGACGATTTTCACCCATCAGCTAATATCGATAAAATGAGTCGGGGCATTCCTTTAGAAGATGCGGATCGCCTTCCTTGGCTATTACAATTGCAAGCTGCAATAGACAGGTGGCTGTTAGAAAATAAAAATGTGGTTTTGGCTTGTTCTGCTTTAAAAAAATCTTACCGCGAAATGCTCTACCGAGACCAAAAGCGAATGAAGATAGTTTATCTAAAAGGTTCTTTTCAGCTATTAGCGGCAAGGCTAAAAAATCGCGAAAATCACTACATGAAAGCAGACTTGCTTTTAAGTCAGTTAGACAGTCTCGAAGAACCAGAAGATGCAATGATCGTAGATGCTTCGCAGCCGTTAGAGTTAATCTTGCGCCAAATTAGAATTCATCTGATGTGCGGTTAATTGCCCACAATAAAATCTCTAATACCAAATGTGGCTTCAATACCCCTTGATTTCTTAGTTTCTCTCAGCTAGGAGGAGAGCAATTACCAGTTTGTATAACAATCCTCGCATCATTTGTGAATTTCTTACGGACTCCCCTCGGTAAGCAGGGCTGTTTCATTATCTTTTAGGGGCCGCCCCCCGTGGCTGCCCCATGTCCCAAACGCCTGTGAAGTCGTCTGTGGGGGGTAGGCATTCAGGACACTACAAGAGTCAAAATCGCGATTTTCGTGAGCATTAAACTGCCCTGCCTTGGGTTCGGGGAGGGTTGGGGTGAGGTAAAAAATTTACGACTCCTGCAAGGATTGCTATATAGTATGGATTTCAAACAGCCGGATTGAGGTTTTTTAAGGCAGATTTAGTATAAAAGTTTTTTTTTCTGATTAACCGGGTTTCTGAACCAAATTTAGCCCCTCTCCGTTTCCGGGGAAGAGGTTTGGCGTGCTAATTTTTGTACAAATACAAGAAAGCTTCTACTTCAGCGGCGGTTGGTTGAGCGGCAATTGCACCCGGTTTCATCGCTGTCATCGAACCTACCGCATTCGCATAATTTACAACTTTTTTTGTTATTTCGGGAGTGGCTAAACTCTTAATTCCCACCTTGCACAATTGGCTGACAAAACCAGCCAGAAAACCGTCGCCTGCACCTGTTGTATCCTCAACATCTACTGTAAATGCGGGGATTTTTCCTTCATTTTCCGATATACAATAAGCGCAACCTTTCTCGGCTGCAGTCACCAAAACGCCTTCTACGGAATCGAGGCGGTAGGTAATAGCTCCAGGGTCGGTAGTGTCAAACAACCATTCGGCTTCTTCCTCAGATAACTTGACAAAATCAACTTTTTTTAAAATTTTTCTAATGCGCGCTTTTGCTTCGTCTGGATTTGGCCAAAACACTGGACGCCAATTGATGTCAAGTATAATTTTAACATCGTACTGTTCTGCTAGTTCGATCGCCCGGGCGATCGCCTCTCGACTTTCAGGATAAGCTAATTCTAAAGTGCCTAGCACTAAATATTCGGCATTTTCAAACAGCACTTCGGGTAGTTGTGCAGCAAGGAGACGGGTGTCTGCAAAATCCGCAGTATCGAATTCGCCAAAACCGGCAAAATTTCGATCGCCCGCTTCATTCCGCAAAACATAAACTTGCCGCGTCGGCGCACTTGGATGTCGCTGCACTCCAGCAATATCAACCCCTACTTCTTGCAATACCTGCACTAGGGAATTCCCGAATTCATCCCCACCTACAGCACCGATAAATCCCGCCGCCGTCCCCAATTTAACCAAAGCACAGGCAACATTAGCAGGAGCACCGCCGGGATATGCCGTCCAAGATTCTACCTCTTCGAGAGATACTCCTGGTTTGTCTGCTAAACAATCAAATAAAACTTCACCCAGACACAGAACGCGAGGATAAGTCATAGAAAGTTGAGATTTGAGATTTGAGACCAGCAGTAGACAGGTCAATCATGATTGTTAACCCATCCCAGAAAAATTGCCAGCTATTTTTTAATAGCTGCTTCTATAATATCAGACTTACTGATACTGGCAGTTACTCTCTCAACGCACAAGTGCAGTTACTGGCAGTTACTCTCTCAACGCACAAGTTCAGTGCGGGCGTATCAGTTGTTTTACCTGAAAACATTTGCGGGTTGGGCACGGATGTCAGATGCGCGCAGGTAAAGGGATCGCCCGCAACCCTCCGGTGCCAGCAGTGCAAGTAAGTGCGAGTCATGCTGTGTTAGCGCTGGGTTTGCACTCCTGGCGATTCTGCAAGCGAGTTGGTGCTTCGGGCCCGAAAGAGTAGCACAGCAAATTTAATTTTGTCTTCATACTCGATCCCTCATCCTTTAGAATTGTAGATAGGTAAATATGCAGACATAGGAAAAATTTATGAGTGGGATTGTCTCTGGAACCCCTGTCACCCTGTCGGACAGAGAATTACAAGTGGTAGAGTTAGTAGCGGCGGGATTGACTAATGAGAAAATTGCCGAAAAGTTAGAGATTAGCAAGCGTACAGTTGACAACCACATTAGCAATATCTTGAACAAGACGCGCGCTGACAATCGAGTTACGCTTGTACGCTGGGCGTTGCAGTGGGGAAAGGTATGTTTGGACAATATTAACTGCTGCCCTCTACCGGGACCGATCGATAAAGAAGTATCTTAAGTAGGGACTCTGGTTGGGGACAGGCAAAGAAATGATGCAAACGGCACAAGAAAAACAACTCCGCTATCAAATTCAATGCCCTGGATTGCCGCTGGCGGTATATCGCGAAGTGGCGATCCATTTGCGTCAAGTTGAAGGGGTGGAAACCGGTTTAATTCCGCAGCAGTCGCAGCGGTTTGATTACTACGACAGCCAAGTAGGGGGTTTGTGGATACAGTATCCTGAAGGGTTCGATTTGGCAGGTCGCGAGCGGGTCGATCGCATTTTGGCTTATTATGGCGATCGTTACGGAGCGTGGGAATTATTCAGTCATTAATTATTGGGAATTGTTAGCTGTTAGCTGTTAACTGTTGACTGTTGACTGTTGACTGTTAACTGTTGACTGTTGACTGTTGACTGTTGACTAACAACTAATAACTACTGACTACTGACTACTGACTACTGACTACTGACTACTGACTACTGACTAACAAAATGAGTGCAATTAAAACTTTACCGGGAACGCGGGATATTTTGCCCGCTGAAATTCAATATTGGCAAAATATAGAAGAAGTCGCTAGAACAATTTTGAAAAAAGCGGCTTATCGAGAAATTCGGACGCCAATTTTTGAACAGACATCTTTATTTGAACGCGGCATCGGGGAAGCTACCGATGTCGTGGGCAAAGAAATGTACACTTTTAAGGATAAGGGCGATCGATCGATTACTTTGCGTCCAGAAGGCACCGCCGGAGTAGTCCGAGCTTTTATTCAAAATAGTTTAGAAGCTCAAGGTGGATTGCAGCGTCTTTGGTACGCGGGGCCGATGTTTCGCTACGAACGTCCTCAGCAGGGACGGATGCGGCAATTTCACCAAATTGGCGTGGAAGTCTTGGGGAGTGCGAATCCTCGTGCGGATGTCGAGGTAATTGCGATCGCCTGCGACATCCTGCAAACTATCGGTTTAAAAAATTTGCGACTCGATATTAACTCTGTCGGAAACAAGGAAGACAGACAAAATTATCGCCAAGCATTAATCGATTATTTTACACCGCACAAATCCGAATTAGACGCGGATTCCCAAGACCGCTTGACTCGCAATCCGCTGCGGATATTGGACAGTAAAAATGAACGAACTCAAGAAATTGTAGCTGGTGCGCCGAGTATTTTGGACTATTTGGGTGAGGAATCGCGATCGCACTTCGAGCAAGTGCAGCAAATGCTCAAAAACTTAGGAATTAGCTATCAGTTAAATCCCAGATTAGTGCGCGGTTTAGATTACTATACCTACACCGCATTTGAAATTATCTCCGACGATTTGGGAGCGCAAGCAACAGTTTGCGGTGGCGGCCGCTACGACGGTTTAGTAAAGGAATTGGGCGGCCCAGATACGGCAGCAGTAGGTTGGGCAATGGGTATCGAAAGGTTAATTATCCTGCTGCAAAAGTTGCAACCTTTGCCCGCGCCCAAGTTGGATTTTTATTTGGTATCCAGGGGCGAAAAAGCTGAACAGCAATCCGTCTTGTTAGCTCAAAAATTGCGGATTGCGGGGTTTATTGTAGAGATGGATTTGAGCGGCAGTCCTTTCAGTAAACAGTTTAAAAGAGCCGCTCAAAGGGGCGCTGTTGCGTGTTTAGTTTTGGGAGATGCGGAAGCTGAAAACGAGACGGTACAATTGAAGTGGTTGGCGAGTGGTGAACAAAGTGCGATCGCCCAATCAGAACTGCTAGCCATGACCACCGAACTACAGCAGAAAATTAACAACCCTTAGAACTCTCGGTTTTAGCCCAGTCTAGATCCCCCTAAATCAGGGGGACTTAGAATTCCAATCCTCTCGTTATCAGGCTTTGCCCGGTAACACATATCCAGAGGCTCTGCCTCGTCATTAAACCATTAACATGAATCCCAAAAACCAAGAGATATAATTTAAACATTAAAACATTTAACCTCTGATAAACTATGTCTGTAGCAACTAAAAATCCTGAAACACAACTCACAATCACCTGGCCGCTACTACCAGAAGATTTCCAACTACCAGACGACCCCGTGGAAGACGAAAGCCAACCATTGTTAGCCGCCGCTTTGCGCCAGCCGCTAACAGGTTTTCCTGAATTAATGCAGGATGCCTTAATTGTTTCCAACTTTGCCTTGTGTGCCGGAATTAGTTTCCCAGGTTCAACCAGCGACGAACAGCGCATTATCTGCAAAGCACCAGATTGGATGTACGTGAAACCCGTCAATCCAAAAAATGTCTCGCAAGTCCGCCGCAGTTACACCCCGCACACAGAAGGAACCATCCCCCAAATCGTGATGGAATTTCTTTCAGAAACCTATGGAGAAGAATACTCGGTTGAATTTACCTCGCGGGTGGGAAAGTGGTATTTTTACGAGCAAGTAATCAAAGTACCCAGATACGTCATATTCCGAGCACAAACAGCTCATTTAGAAGTTTACGCTTTAGAATCAGAGCGCTACAACTTGCAAAAACCTGATGAAAACGGACGTTATTGGATACCGGGATTAGACCTATTTTTGGGTATTTGGGAAGGAACCCACGAAGGGAGAACAGGCTTTTGGCTGAGGTGGTGGAATTCTGAAGGCGAGTTATTGCTGTGGTCGGAAGAACGAGCCGATCGCGAACGACTCCGCGCTGAAAGATTGGCCGAAAAACTGCGTCAAGCCGGGATCGAGTTAGATGAGGAAGAGTGAAATATCAATTGATGAGTCGAGTTCGATCGTGTTTTGGTATGATGACACTCTTGTGGTGGGGGCATCCAGCCCGCCCTTGGCTAACTTTACACTCCTATGTTAATCGAACGTCTCCAGCCGATCGCCTGGACAAAAAAACCGCGACTCATATCCTTATTTTCTGGTTGCGGCGGCATGGATTTGCCATTCCACCAAGCCGGATTTGAGGTAGTTTGGGCGATCGACTCCAACAAATACGCCTGCAAAACATTCAGCAGAAACATTGCTGATGTCATCATCAACGACAGCATAGAAAATATAGACATTGCACAAGTTCCCGAAGCGGAAATATGTATAGGAGGGTTCCCCTGTCAAGATTTCTCCCTAATTTGGAAACGTCCCGGACTTGAAGGAACCAGAGGTAATTTATATACATACTTTCTCGATTTTGTCAATCAAAAAAAGCCCAAAGCTTTTGTAGCAGAAAACGTCAAAGGCTTATTAAGTGCGAATAATTACCAAGCAATAAAACAAATAATTTCTGACTTTGAAAGTATCGCTCCGGGCTACTTAGTTAAACCTAAACTCTACAACTTTGCTGATTACGGAGTTCCCCAGTTTCGCCAAAGAGTGTTATTAGTAGGCATTCGGATGGATACAGGATTTAACTTTGTGCATCCTCAGCCAGAATACGGGCCAAATCGAGAATATCCCTATCGAACAGCGGGCGAAGCACTCACAAATGTGGAAGCAGTTCTTGACAATAACAAACATCATAAAATTCAAGCCCGCACCGTTGAAATTTTAAATCGAATTCAACCGGGAGGCAATTTTGCTGATATTCCCAAGGATAGTCCCTACTATGTCAAAGGCATGATCAGTCACGTTTATCGCAGAATTCATCCAGATAAACCATCATCGACAATCATTGCTGGTGGAGGCGGCGGGACTTGGGGTTATCATTATTTAGAACCGCGTTCTTTGACAAATCGTGAAAGAGCAAGATTGCAAACATTTCCCGATAATTTTGTTTTTGAAGGTTCTACCACAGAAGTACGGCGGCAGATTGGAAATGCAGTGCCACCGGAGGGAATTGCTGCTGTTGTTGAGGCTTTAATTCCGCTATTTAAGGGGGATTATCCGAAAGTGGATTTATATGAAATGAGTAAAAAGTTGCAGGGGATGTCAATTCAGAAACGATTGAGATGGGCTGAATTAGAACCAAGTGAAAATATTTTATAATCAGCAAGTAGTTTATAGTACAATATTTCTAAATATTGAGCTAATTATGTAGCTGATAGAGTGAATATTCAAAATGCTGAAAGAACTTCATCTAAAACAAGTCGGAACCGCCCCCCAGTTCGATGTAGAATTTGCCGATCGCATTAATTTATTTACTGGCGACAATGGTTTGGGGAAAACTTTTTTGCTTGATGTTGCTTGGTGGGTACTAACTGGAAAATGGGCGGATAGTCCAGCTTGGCCACAGCAGGGACAGGGCAATTCCCCGGAAATCACTTCTCTTTTAAGCAATCAAAAAAAATCCGATAAATATCGAAGTCTGTTTAGTTTTTCCGAACAAAAGTGGTTAGACATTGGCAAGTATTCTAGTTTCAAAGGGTTAATTATTTACGTTCGTGTTGATGGATTTTCAGTCTTAGATCCTGCCCGTAACCGCTTAGCAGCTTATCACTTCAATTATGATAGTCTTTGGAATGGATTGATTAATTCAGAAGGAAAATTTATCTGTAATGGTCTAATTCATGATTGGGTGAACTGGCAACGTCAACCAGACCGATCTCAATTCCAACTATTATCTCGCGTCATTAAACAACTTTCTCCCGATGCTGATGAATGGATGGAACCGGGAGAACCCATCAGGGTTTCTGTTGAGGATGTGCGTGAGATTCCTACCTTGAATTTTCCCTATGGCAATGTTCCGATTATCTACGCATCAGCGGGCATTAAGCGAATTTTAGGATTAGCTTATTTGTTAGTATGGACTTGGTATGAACACACAATGGCTTCTAAGTTGCGGCAACAAGAACCTCTGGATCAGATAATTATTTTAATCGATGAAGTTGAAGCTCATTTACATCCACAGTGGCAACGCTCAATCTTGCCAGCTATCTTAGAAGTAGCGACAAACCTCGAAAATGAAATGAAACTTCAGCTAATAGCTACAACTCATTCTCCGCTGCTACTTGCCTCAATCGAGCCTCAATTTGATGAGGAGCAAGATAAGTTATTTTTGTTTGAGTTACAAGGTAAAAATGTAACTCTTAATGAAGTTCCTTGGACAAAACATGGCGATGCTGTTGGCTGGCTAACTTCAGATATTTTTGGGTTAAAACAGGCTCGTTCCCGCGAAGCAGAAATAGCGATTGAGGCTGCGTATACTTTCATGCGAGGAGAAAGCATGGAAACTTTTCCTGAATACCTCAGAACTAAAGAGCAAATTCATCAGGAACTCCTGCGAGTTTTACCAGAACACGATCGCTTCTGGCCTCGATGGATTGTGAGCACCGAGGTAGAGTAAAAATGATGCGATTTACTCCGCCACCGGAACCAGCAGATTTTGATCGACAGGTGCGAAAAGCAGGCAATAATTGGTTAGTTAAACATCCTGGCAAAGAACCAAAAGATTTTTGGTCGAGCTTCAAACCTCAATTAGCTAAAGAGTTCCAAAATCTTTGTGGCTATTCAGTTATGTACATACCGAGTCGGATGGGTACTGTAGATCATTATTTGAGTAAAAGTAAAGCAGAAAATCGGCATTTGATTTATGACTGGAAAAACTATCGCTATGCTTTGCAACGGGTAAATAGCTGCAAAGGAACTTACGATCGACAAATTCTCGATCCGTTTGAAGTAGAAGATAATTGGTTTGAGATTATCCTACCTTCTTGTCAGTTGATTTTGACTGATGCGATTCCTTCCCACGAGCGCGATCGAGCCGAATTTACCCTCAAAAAGTTACAGCTTCAGAATAGTGAATGGGTTATAGAACAACGTCAGGAGTGGTATCGGATGTATCTAGAGAACGAACTTAATTTAGAAGGGTTAGAAAAGAAAGCGCCTTTAATCGCTCGTGCGGTTAAAAAACAGCTTAATTAGTTAATAATCAATCTGGAATAATCACTCAGGCACCGTGAAACCTTTGAGCGATTCCCTACGGGATAGCTTCGCTTCACGCACTTTTTCCTCCTCCCTCAACCCCTTACACCGCATCAACACCCCAAAATCCCCCAAAACAAACTAGAAGTTCCAATACGGATTGAAACTTCTAGTCTCGCTTGGAAAAGAATCAGCAGACGCACTCAAGAACTATTTATTTCCCTTTTTGCGAGAACTTTTGCCGCCTTCGCGACCGATCTCTGACATATGCTCCCGATCTTGGCTGACTGTTTCACCACCCTTGCGACCAGCCTCTTTCGCTTCCTCGGAAGTAAACTCATGTGCTGTTCCTTGTTCGTGGGCAGCTTTTCCGCCTTGGCTGGCAATTTCCCGCTGTTTATCCTCATCCATTGAAGCGAATCCACGCTTGCTTGTATCTGTCATGATGCAACTCCTTTTTACTCAACTTTTTCCAGTTGGTTTACAGGTTAAAAAACTTGCAAAACCTGTTTGAGTGATAGTAATTGCTTGCAAGTTACAGGTCATTCTAAAAAACTAAAAATATGGATGCCTCTACCTAAAAGAGTAGTTTTGAACTAATGATGATGTCGCTGTCAAAACCGATTTATTTTACCTAGCTCTACTAATTCAGGTAGCAGTTAAACGCCCCAAAAGGCTTTGTTAATCTTTTCTAGTTTAGTCATTCGGGCGATTTCCTACCCTTCACCGAACCCCTGCGGGAAGATAGCTTCGCTTCACGACTGGTTTGGATTCGGGCGAACCCTTGTGGCGCAAGAAAACAGACAAAACCGCTAGTGTGACGATCGCCAGCAGCCCCAGTTTTCAAAGAGCACTTCGATAAATTGACCGCTTCCAAGATACTCAAGAATACAAATCTGGGGCTGCTAGCGATCTTTTAGTTCTTGACTGTAGTCGCGATCGCCCGTGATGATTTGACCTACCAGTGAGAAAAAGAACAGCCCGAACATGACTAGGCTGAGGCTCTTTTCTCGAAAAAAACGTCGCATAGGAGTGGGTTGGGGTTTTGGTACAGGGCTGGGGGTAAGGATAAAGTGCGATCGGGCTTACCCTACTCGAAAGCCTACGGCGTACAGCCTTTATCCTTCCTTATACTCAACGCCTCCTCTAACTAACGTGATGTTATGCGGAGAATTTCTGAATCATCATCTAGCCAGAGGAGGACAACGTTCTCAAAGGTGAAGCCTATATCGTTCCTCATGAGAGCAGGTGCATTTCCACAAAATAATTAATCAGGCACCATCAAACCCTTCAATATTCTCCCCTTTTCCTCCTCCTTCAACCCCTTCGACTGCACCAAAACCCCAAAACCCCCCAAACCCATCGGATCGATCAATTGATGCAAAGCCTCCCGGCGCTGCAAAAACGTTGCCACATCCAATACTTCCGCATCATTTGTTGATAAAGAAGCAATACGATCGCCCAAACCCAACGCCATCAAAAACAAAGCCTGCTGAGTAAACCCTACCACATCCAAACCGCACAATTCACCCTGCCTTTCCAGCGCCGTAAAATTAACATGAGCCGTTAAATCCTGCCGCCCCACATTAATATAAGGATTGCTGTGATATCGGTGACGATAATAACACTGTAGCGTCCCCTCCCTGCGCCTCGGATTGTAATAGCGGTGCGCCGGATAACCGTAATCAATAGTTAACAAATATCCCCGCTGCAACTTTTGAGCAACTGTACTCATCCAGTCCAAAGCCGCCAAATTTACCTCACTGCGATAACCATCCCCATAAGCACTCGCCGACAAATCGATGCCCACAAAATCAAAATATTCGCCAATTTTAGGGGTGGAAACTTCGCCAACTACTTCAACAAAATTTATTGTTTCTTGTATATTTTTGGGGGTGGCGGCGGCAACGTAAATCTCCCTCACTTGCCCTTCTTCCAGAAGAAATTGATGCACGGGTAAAGCATCGACTAACTCATTAGAAAAACAACAACCGACAAGTGAGTTATTAACTATCTCATCCCAATTAGACCATTTGACACACTTGATATCGGCTAACCTTTGCCGCTGTTCTGCTTGGAGTCCAGGGGAAAGTTCAATAATAATGTATTCTAAAATATGAAATAAATCGGGATGTTGCCGTTGCAGATATTGCAGCACATTTTCGGCAAAATTTCCCCGCCCAGCACCCATTTCTACGACAGTAAAAGGATGAGGGCGATCGAGAAATTCCCACATTTCTACAAACTGATCCGCCAAAACCTCGGCAAAATCAGCGCCCCAATGAGACGACGTGATAAAATCGCCTTGTTTGCCGATCGACTGGCGATCGCTATTATAATATCCGTGCTGCGGATGATATAATGCCAAATCCATATATTCAGCAAAAGTAATACGCTGCGGCGGGCTGGCGGCAATTCTTTCGCAGATTAAAGCGCAGAGTTCGGGGTTGCTGTCATTGATATCTGATTGCTGAATTTTCATAATTTATTGAATCAAAGTTGATGTTATTTGATTTGTGAAGGAGAGATTTTTTTTATTAACCGCAGAGGGCGCAGAGGGCACAGAGGAAGAGAGAAGAGAGAAATCAGGTACATTTTAGCGACGTTAATAGCAATATTAATCGATATCCATCCGCGTTCATCTGCGGTTCAAAAAAAATCAACCCGGTTCCCAAAAAAAACCGGGTTAATTTCTCAGATAAAAACCGACCAAACCTACCTGTCAACCGAGCCCATAATAATGTCGATACTCCCCAAAATTGCTACCAAATCCGCAATTTTCACGCCGCGCACTATGTGAGGCAAAATCTGCAAATTATTAAAATCCGCAGCCCGAATCTTCCAGCGCCAAGGAAACACACTATCATCGCCGATAATATAAATCCCCAACTCACCCTTGCCGCTTTCAACGCGGACGTAATGTTCGCCCTTGGGAATCTTAAAGGTCGGCGCTACTTTTTTGCCAATAAACTGATACTCAAAACCGTTCCACTCAGATTTTGGCCCGCTTTCGAGTCGCTTCGCTTCCAAATTCTCGTAAGGGCCGCCGGGGAGTCCTTTCAAGGCTTGATAGATAATCTTAACCGACTCGCGCATCTCCCGAATCCGTACTAAATACCGGGCTAAACAATCGCCAGCCGCTTCGGTACAAACTTCCCAGTCGAAGTCGTCGTAGCATTCGTAACGGTCAACCTTCCGCAAATCCCACTTCACGCCGGAACCGCGCAACATGGGGCCGGAAAGTCCCCAGTTAATCGCTTCTTCACGAGAAATAGTACCCAGCCCTTCAATCCGGCGGCGGAAGATTGGGTTGTTGGTAATTAAACGTTCGTACTCGTCAATTTTGGGCAGGAAGTAATCGCAGAAATCTTGGCACTTATCTACCCAACCGTAGGGCAAATCGGCCGCAACTCCGCCGATGCGGAAATAGTTATTGTTCACCATGCGATAACCGGTCGCTGCTTCCCACAAGTCGAGAATTGGTTCGCGATCGCGCATAGTATAGAAAAAAGGAGTTTGCGCCCCCACGTCCGCCAAAAACGGCCCTACCCACATCAAGTGGTTAGCAATCCGGTTCAACTCCAGCATAATTACCCGAATATAACTAGCCCGTTTCGGGACAGCAATATTTGCCAACTTTTCCGGTGCATTCACTGTCACCGCTTCGTTAAACATCCCCGCAGCGTAGTCCCAGCGGCTCACGTAGGGCACGTACATCACGTTGGTGCGGTTTTCGGCAATTTTTTCCATCCCCCGGTGCAGATAGCCCAAAACAGGCTCGCAGTCCACCACATCTTCCCCGTCTAGGGTGACAATTAACCGGAGTACCCCGTGCATTGAAGGGTGGTGCGGCCCCATGTTGAGCACCATCGGTTCGGTTCTAGTCTCAATTCTTGACATAATTAAATGAATTAATGATTACTGACTATTGTTGATTTTTGTTTCGCTTTATAGATTATGAAGGATATCGGGCTCTGTGAGAAGGATACCTCTGGATCGGATGTCAGTATTGACACCTATCACGTTCCAGTTTTGGGTCAAGAATTAATTGCGGGTTTGGCTGTGCGTGCAGGCGGGCACTATTTGGACGCGACGCTTGGGGGCGGCGGACACACGAGTTTGATTTTAGCGGCGGCGCCAGATGTTACAGTGGTGGCGATCGACCGCGACGAACAAGCCATCCGTTTTTGCCAAGCCCGATTTGCCAACTCGCCCGTTGAGTTTTGGCACGGCAACTTTGCTGAATATCAGTCCCCAGAGGCCGAATTTGATGGTATCATAGCAGACTTGGGCGTCAGCTCGGCTCAGTTCGATACACCGGAACGAGGATTTAGTTTTCGCCACCCAGCTCAACTAGATATGCGTATGAACCAGCAGCAATCTTTGACGGCAGAAGAGATTATCAATCACTGGGAAGAAGTTAAACTAGCAGATATTATTTACAAATACGGCGAGGAGCGACTGTCGCGGCGCATCGCGAGGCGGATTGTGCAAGGGCGTCCTTTTCAAACTACAACAGAACTCGCTGGGGCGATCGCCTCGAGCTTCCCCCCCAAGCAACGCAACGGCAGAATCCATCCGGCCACCCGTACTTTCCAAGCTTTAAGGATAGCTGTCAACTCCGAACTCGCTTCTTTAGAAACTTTCCTCAACCAAGCGCCAAGGTGGTTAAAACCAGGTGGGAGAATCGGAATCATTACATTTCACAGTCTCGAAGACCGACCAGTCAAGCACCAACTCAGAGGAACACCCAATTTGCAGGTACTGACAAAAAAGCCGATCGGGCCGCAATCCGAAGAAGTCGCTAGAAATCCCCGCTCTCGTTCTGCTAAGCTCAGACTGGCAGAAAGAATAACTTGATTCGGCAGTAGTAATATGCTTGCTGCAAAATGTTCAGAGATTAGGGGGACTTGGATGCAGCAATCAAGTAGGATTCGGCAAAGATGTAGGGAATAGCGCCAACAACCCACCACTAACCCTTCGGGTACAGTGCGGCTTGAAAAACAGCCGGTGTTGACCAGACTTAGGTAGCAATACCTGCCTTAGTAGTAAGTGTTAAAATTCACACCGAGGACAGTGCCCAGCTAGTTAAGAACTCTGCAATCAGAACATTAATTAGCCGTTTTGAATGCTGGTGTGTTTAGAAAAGTACCGACTCCTAACAAGGTCATTGCTCGTATCACAGTGTGAAAGCTGACTCGGGAATTTTCCCTATTGAAGCGGCCTACCGAGGCGGGTTACAGTATCAAAAGCCTCTCATCTGTTGTGCGAACAGATGGTGCGAAAGGAATGCTCACCTTAAGGTAAAACGGGTGAGGCGCTGAAATAGATTTCTTAGACAGGTATTGACATTCTTCCCGGATTGGGTAACTATTGAGTTGTAGTATTAGAGGTAAGCAACTTTGGAGACTCAATCAGACGTGACACTCTCAATCGGGGAAGCGGCTAAGGAGCTTGGTATTTCGACAAAGACGCTGAGACGCTGGACTGATGCAGGCAAGATTAAGTTTGAGCGCTCTCCCACGGGACAGAGACGCTTCTACCTTACCGATATCAAGCGAATTACTCCCAGAGACTTAAACCAGGCAGACGATCGAATCACTATCAACTATGCCAGAGTTTCTAGTCATGACCAAAAAGAAGATTTAAAGCGTCAAGCTGCTGTTTTGGAATCGTTTAGCGCTGCCAATGGCTGGCAATTTGAAACAATTCAAGACTTAGGCTCTGGACTTAATTACAAGAAAAAAGGACTGACAAAACTACTCAAACGAATCATGTCCGGTGAGGTTGGCAGACTTGTTGTTACTCACAAAGACAGGCTTCTAAGGTTTGGTTCCGAGTTAGTTTTCGCAATGTGTGAGGAATTTGAATGCGAGGTAGTAATAGTCAATAAATCGCCGGATGAATTGAGTTTTGAACAGGAATTAGTTCAAGATATGATTGAATTAATTCAGGTTTTTAGTCGCTAGACTTTATGGCGCTAGAAGTCACAAAAACAAAAAACTAGATTGATGGTATAGCTAAAGCAGTGGAGGACGTAAAATAATGCTACTCAGTTTCAAGACGGAATTAAAACCTAACAATAGACAGGTGACTCTATTCCGTCAACACTGTGGAGTAGCCAGACACGCTTACAATTTTGGCAATGCTATTATTCAGGAAGCTTTACAACTTAGAGAGGCTGATAAAACAATCAAAATTCCCTCTGCTATTGACTTGCACAAACGTCTAGTCGCTGAGATTAAACCAGCTAATCCCTGGTATTATCAAAGCTCCAAAGCAAGTCCACAACAGGCTCTGGCAGAGGTAAGGACGGCATGGGATAGATGCTTCAAAAAAGTCTCTAAACAGCCTAGATTCAAGAAGAAAGGCAAGTCTAAAGACAGTTTTTATCTTGAGCAAGGCACTAAAGCAAAACCTGGTATCAGCAATGATGGTAAGCGAGTTAAACTCCCTAAAATTGGTTGGGTGCGATTGCACGAACCTCTCCCCATTACGGCTACTCATAATTGCGTAATTAGTCGCACTGCCGACAAATGGTTCATAGCCATCAAGTATGAGATTGAACAGCCACCAATACCTCTAAATCGCCCCTCTATTGGTGTTGATATTGGTATTAAGGAATTAGCTGTCACCAGTGACGGAAAGGTTTTTGCTAACCCCAAAGCTTACCGCAAAATGAGTAAGAAAATGAAGCGATTGCAGCGCTCTGTTAGTCGCAAAGTTAAAGGCTCAAAGAACAGAACTAAGGCAGTTAGAAAGCTGGCAAAACTGCATTCTAGAATTTCATTCATCCGCAAAGATGCTATTCATAAACTCACCAATCATCTCGCTAAAAACCACAGCGTGATTAAAATTGAGAATTTGAACGTCAAAGCATTTTTGAAAAATCACAAATTGGCGGGTGCGATTGCCGATTGTGGAATGTACGAATTTAAGCGACAACTTGAATATAAAACTGAGAAATTTTCTAGTCAGTTGATTTTAGTTGACCGCTTCTTTCCTAGTTCTCAAATCTGTTCAAATTGTAGGAATCACCGCCACAAAATGCCATTAAAGAATCGAGTCTATGTATGTCCTGATTGCGGTCATACAGAGGACAGAGACTTGAACGCAGCTAAAAACATTGAGCGATGGTTTGAAGGAATTCACATTCCGATTCGCTCAGATTAAGTAAGTCAAACGGTAAGCTCTACCGAGATTGCCTGTGGAGTAGGCAAACCCTCAGAAGTCATTCTGAGACTACGCTGAAACAGGAAGTAAACACTAAAGTCCAAAACTTTCGAGCAATGGGTAGCTTTGGGTAAGTTTTATAGAGCGGTTTCTTTAACTCAACTTGACGTAACTGATATGTTGCATATATCCAGCCTCCCTTTTCCTCCCGCCACCTTGCTGATTACAGCTATGGTGGGGGTTTTCAAGGGGGAAGAAAGATGAGTCGGGGAGATGGAAGCAAGCTGAAACTGATGGTAGTCGATGACGAACCCGACAACTTGGATTTATTGTACCGGACGTTTCGACGCGACTTTCAGGTTTACAAAGCAGATAGCGCCCTCAGCGCCCTGGAAGTTCTAGACGAACAGGGCGAGATGGCGGTGATTATATCTGACCAGCGGATGCCAGAAATGAATGGCACCGAGTTTTTGGGGAAAACAGTCGAGCGATTTCCCGATACGATTCGGATTCTGCTAACGGGATACACCGATGTTGAAGATTTGGTTGAGGCCATCAACTCAGGTCAAGTTTTCAAATACATCACCAAACCGTGGAATCCAGAAGAACTCAAATTGGTGATCAATCAAGCCTCAGAAACTTACAAATACTACAAGCAGCGCAGCGTTGCATTGCGCCGCGCTTTACGCAAGGAATCTCTGTTCAATGAGGTCATGAGCGTGATTCGCGGGTCGCTAGATTACTCTAGTATGGTACAAACTATTGTTCAAACCGTAGGTCAAACTTTTGAGGCCAACTATTGTATGCTGCGGCCGGTAGAAGCCGATCGACTATTGCCGAGTAGCTTCCCCTACCAAGCCCAAACCTCTGAAGCCAGCAGCTTTTCTTTTGATGAAAATTTGCTGGTTCAAGCCGTAGCCAGCCGCCAAACTCAAGTGAACTCAAACAGTGGGGGGCAGGGTAACTCGGTTGAGATTGCCGTGCCCCTGACTTACCAGCAAGAATTGCTGGCGGTACTGGCTTTGTCTCAGATTGGCGGCACTAACCCTTGGTCGGCAGAAGAGATAGAGTTAATAGAAGGTGTAGCAGCTCAAGCTGCTCTGGCCCTGTCTCAAGCCAAGCTATACCAGCGCACTCTGGATTTAGCCAAGCAGATGCAAACCGAGTTGGAAGTGGCCCGCCAAATCCAAACAAACTTGTTGCGCCAAAGTTGGCCGGATTTTGAAACTGTCAGAGTGCAAGCTTGCTGCTATCCCGCGCGGGAAGTTGGCGGCGACTTTTTTGAAGTCTACGTCCACTCCCAAGGGGATATTTGGATCGCGGTGGGAGATGTTTCGGGTAAGGGAGTTCCGGCTGCTCTATTTATGGCCAGCGCGATTTCGGTGATGCGGCGGGAACTTTCCCAAGAAGTTTCTCCAGAGCCCGATCGAGTTATGCAGAACATGAATAGCAGTATGTCTGACGACCTGATCGGCAACAACCATTTTATTACAATGGTTGTAGCTCGTTACACTCCGTCAACGGGACACCTGGCATTTGCTAATGCCGGTCACATTTACCCGATCGTTTGGTCTCACTCGGAGGTGAAAGCTCAAGCCGCTAGCGGTAAAACGCCAGTCGAGCCGAATTTTCTCAAAGCTCGCGGTATTCCCTTGGGGATACTACCAGTTTGGAGGGGCAAAGCAGGTACGATCGAATTAAAGTCAGGAGATGTATTTCTGCTGACGAGTGACGGGATTACTGAAGCTAGCGTGACTACGGAAGCGGTCGCAGGGGGTGAACCCACCCGTTCTATGCTACAACAAGAAGGGCTTTGGCAACTCTTGATTCAAGAGCCTGGTTCCTTCAACTTGGACAATTTGTTGGCTCGCATCCGAGCTGACAATCCTGTTCAGGAAGACGACCAAACTATACTCTCTCTGGAGGTTCTCTGAATCTGTCAGCGACTCCCGACGCATAGTCGGGGGTGAGAGGCGAAAAAACTTAAGCCCTGCTTGTTGACGGCCCATAGAGTAGTGCTGCAAAAGACGGCGTTATCGTCAACAGTCAAAAACCACAGTAAAAAACCTAGCCGGCGATGGCGCAGCTAGTTTCCTAAATCGCTTTCCTCGGGGATTAAATACCTGTCAAGGGTTAAGGTAGAAGGCATTCGTCAGAAAAAACCAACGCTTAAAAGCCAAGGATTGAAACACAGATTTTTTATACCTCGCTGCTTGCAGTCTCGGTATAATTATCAATTGTTAATGGGTTTTAAGGCCCTAACAAAAGTTTTCAACTATACTCTTAACTTCTGCCTTCTACCCAATGACGAATGCCTGATTTTTAAACAGAAAAGGCTAGTATCCCCCGAGTAGCGACAAGTATTGAGGCCGAATCCATTCGGCGCGTCGCGTTTCATACCTGGTGTGAAGACACAGGGTTTTCAAACTTACGGGATTTTTTTATGAATACTGAGCTTCATGTGCCAAGCGACTTGCGGTTTTTAACAATTGTTGAAAATTGGTTGCTGAGCAGTTTGGAAGTAGAGCTAGGAGAGCACGTCGATTGGCCGCGTCAGTCGAATCGTTTGCGCTTGGTGTTAGCAGAAGCCTATTCTAACGTGATCCGCCATGCTCACAAAGATCAACCCAATTTGCCCGTGTTAATTCGCTTGAATTTAAAAAATAGGGATATTGGTTTAGAAATTTGGGATTACGGTAAAGGTTACGAAATGGATACTTACAATCCCCCGAGGCCGGAAGCTAAACAGGAAAGCGGCTACGGCTGGCTGATTATGAGCAGACTTATGGATCGGGTGGACTACAGTTTGCAAATAGACGGTCGCAACTGTCTAAAGTTGGAAGCGAGTTTGCCGGAAAAATCTTAATTAGTCGTCAGTCATTAGTCATGAGTGATTAGTTATTGACAATGCACTTTTAGACTCGCTTTGGCTGTCTGTCGCACCCGCTGCGGTGACAGCCAATTTTCTGTGAAGTATCGTCCGCCCAACGCGAGACTGTAAGATTGTACGGGTACAGTCCCGATCGCACAAATACCGCAGAAACGGGATTTTTCTACCGTGAGGAGCACTTCACCAAAGATTTGGATAAAAACCCGGTTTATGCCTCATTCTGGCGGTAAAAAGCCGCTTAACCTGTCGATCGCACGACTTTAGCTATTACGTGCGCTCGACAGGTCATATCATCTCCGATCGAGTGACCGCGATTAAAAGGGCGGGTTTTTGAGAGTGTCAGTTATTGGCAGATATTTTTCGTGAGGGGAGCCCCTACCTGATTAGGGGTAATCGACCGGACATAATATCAAACCAAAATAGACAATTTAAATGTGCAACAGCTTATCAAACATCAAATTTCTTATGCGACCGCAGATTTAGCAATTCTTGGGGAGAAGCTAACAGCTTGACGGTGACAGAAAGGATTTGTTGGTGAGAATTGAACACGAACCGCCATCCGACATTAATACCAAATACGGATGTTTGCACCCGGCCGCTAACCTGAACTTCAACTTGGCCATCTTCTAAAATTTGGCTGACACCTTGCTGGGGTTGGAGCTGCATTCCTCGCGCTTCTGTTTTTAGATAAGTGGCGATCGAGCTTTTACCGATAATTGGCTCCTCAAACGGGGCGTGCAGAACCCCGTCATCAGCAAACAAATTAGCAGTCGCTGCAAAATCACCGGCGTTTAAAGTTTCAAAATATCGCAGTACCGCTGGGTTTGTGATGCCTGCAATATCTGTAGATACAGTTAAAATAGGTCGAGTTGTTGCGGTCATAAAAGAAGTTAGTTCACATGAATGAGTCTAATGTAATCATTCTCTTTGTCGCAGCAAATCCCTCAAAAGATATAAGTAAGGGCAGGAAAATAATTTTCCGAAAAAAGGAGGAACCGGAGAGCGTCGAGCGCAGATTTCAGAGCGATCCGACAAAAATCAATACTACTTTCAAAAAATGCAAGTGCAAGCAAGCTGCAAACCCTTATGCCGTCAGTCATTTCCAATCCTTCAATTCTTGAATCTAAAATCTAAAATCTAAAATCTAAAATGATATAAACCCAGACACCTGCTGGCATCTGGGTTTTTGTAGAGTCTATTTGACTGACCGAACCAGAATATCCTATTTGCGGATCAAATTGAGCAATTCTTTAGGAGATGCCAACAAGTCGATCGCCACAAAGAAAATTTGACCTTGGGGATCGAGCAAAAACCGCCACGCAATGTTCATTCCCACATTCGCGCCGAACCAGGGAGTTTCGACTTTGCCGGTGACTTTCACTTGGCGGTAGCCATCTTCGGCAGGTTCCGATACGCCTCGCTCGGGCATCATTTTCAGTCCGACGCACTCTTCCCGCATATAGTTGAGGATAGCTTCGCGACCGACGATCGGCTTTTGGAAAGGCGGTTGCAGGGCACCTTCTTCAGCAAATAAACCGACGGCCGGGGTGAAGTCGAAGGCGTTCATGTAGTCGATGTAGCTGAGCACAGTCTGCTCGCTGATACCCTCAATTTTGGTTTTCACCCGCTCTTCTAGAGCGGTGGGAGTGCTGCGGGGGGCAAAGCGTTTGCCGTACTCTTGGCTGAAATCTGGATCGTAGCCCATGTGAACTACGGTGTTGCGAAGTACGGTAATTTGCTGGCCTGGATCTAGTTTCTTAATGGTTTCTAGAACTGCGGTGGCTTCGGGAGACATTTGATAGCCAGCGGGAATCGGAGCTACAATCCCCTGTTTCATCAACTGTCCCAACTCGTACCAGAAACCGAGTTTGGTGTTGACGCGCAAGGAAGTGTAAATCCGCCCGATCGGAGTGTCGGCGTTGCTAGCTAGGTCATACATCGTTTTGCTTTGCTCCGCCGGCGACATCTGCTTAATGTCGTTGAGGACGCCTTCGACAAGCGTCATGCTGGCGACTCCGGGTGCTGCTGCGGTGATGGAAACGCCCATTTCGGTGTAGGCATACCAGAGCAGTGCCAGTTGGTCTTCAACGCTGAGTTTGTAGAACGCGTCGGTGGTAGCCGGAACAATGCTAGCAATCTCGGTGTTGGAAAAAATAGATTGAGCTGATTGAATACTAACTGCCATATGTATGCTGTGGGATTCGCTGTCGGTTTTACTTGCGTACTTGAATTGGCGAATCTAATTCTCCCTAAATTAAATTATGTAACATTTTTGACATTTTGGAGTTCAAACTTATAAATATAAAGATTGCCAAAGTATTATCAATACTGTCCCAAAATTACTCTTAAAGTTACTAGACTTATGGCACAAATTGTGCAGTGGTTTCTTAGGTGATGAAAAAATCAATTAATAGCGATCGCATTAAACAAAAAGCCCTTGAGTTGGGATTTCACAAAGTGGGGATAGCCTCAACAGACACTGATTTCGATCTAGAAAAACAAAGATTGCAAGCTTGGCTGGACAAGGGTTATCAGGCGGATATGGCATGGATGGCAAACCCGAAACGGCAGGATATTCGATCGCTCATGCCAGAGGTGCAGTCATTAATATGTGTCGCCATCAACTACTACACGCCCCACCAACGCCCCGAAAATTCCCTGTGCGAGGGGGGGGACGATGCAGCGGTCGAATATGCTAAAATCTCTCGCTACGGCTGGGGGCGGGATTACCATAGAATTTTGCACAAAAAACTGAAGGTTTTGGCAAATTGGCTGCGATCGCAAGGCGAGGGAATTGAAGCGCGGTATTATGCTGATACCGGGCCGATTCAGGATAAAATGTGGGCGCAGCGTGCCGGGATTGGCTGGATTGCCAAAAATGGTAACGTAATTTCGCGCGAATACGGTTCTTGGGTGTTTTTGGGCGAAATCTTGACTAATTTGGAGTTAGCGTCGGATGCTGCCCATACGGAACATTGCGGTACTTGCACTCGCTGCATTGAGGCGTGTCCGACGGGGGCAATTACTGAGCCTTTTGTGGTGAATGCCGATCGGTGTATAGCCTATCACACGATCGAGAATCGAGCCGAAAAATTGCCCGACAAAATTGCATCTAATTTACAAGGTTGGGTAGCAGGTTGCGACATTTGTCAAGATGTTTGTCCTTGGAATCAGCGATTTGCCAAAGCAACTGATGTTGCAGAATTTGAGCCTTATCCTGAAAATATAGCGCCGACACTTGCAGAATTGGCCGACATCTCCGACGAAGAATGGAACCGCAGATTTACAGCTTCGGCGCTGCGGCGCATTAAACCCGAAATGCTGCGGCGAAATGCGAAAGCCAATCAAATTAACGATTAAAAGTTGAGATGTTCGCGCTCGACGAGGTGCTTAGAAGCACCTTACTCTATAGATAATAACCCTAGGGTATGTACGGATCGCCAAGAGTCAATATATTATGCAGCAAGCCATTTTTTATCTAAAATCTAAAAATCTAAAATCTAAAAATCTAAAATCTAAAATCTAAAATCTAAAATTGTATGCTCCCCCGTTCCTTATTTGCTATTGTCCAATGACCAAAGTAATTATTTTTGATTTTGACGGTACTTTAGCAGATACAATCGATATTCTTCTGAGCATAACCAACCGTTTGTCAGTTGAATTTGGCTTTAAATCGGCAACCAAAGAGGAACTGGCTCAACTTAGCAATTTAAATTCTTGGCAAATTCTGATGTATTCGGGAATTTCCATCTTCAAATTCCCGCTGCTAATTAGGAAGCTGAAAGCAGAGTTGCGGAGTGAAATTCCGAATATTCATTTATTTTGCGGGATTAAAGAAGTTTTGTTAGAGTTAAAAAACAGCGGTTTTCAACTGGGGATTATTACCTCTAATTCTAGAGATAATGTTTTGGATTCGCTTGAAAAAAATGGGTTGCAGGATACCTTTGATTTTATTTATTCAGGAACAACCTTTGGAAAACACAAAGTAATTAATCGATGGTTAAATAAACAAAATATTAATCCCGAACAAGTCGTTTATGTGGGAGATGAGATTAGAGATATAGAAGCAGCTAAAAAAACTAAAATAAAAGTAATTGCTGTCGCTTGGGGTTTTAATTCTCGGTCAGCTTTGGCGGCACACAATCCCGATTTTTTGATCGAACACCCCCAGGAATTAATCGGAGTTATCAATAATATGAAATGATTGTAATGTTGTTTGATGGAATGTTACAAAGCGTTAAGCATTAAAAACTTTGTGCGCGATCGGTTGAAAAGCTCGATCGATGCTGATATAAAAATTAATAGCAACATTCCTTCGTTCACCCAACTGGAACAGCCTTATGTCAGCATTTGAGACTTTCTTAACTTTTAGCTTTGCTTCACTCTTCGCCGTAGCCACTTTGGCAACTTGGTTGCGCTTCACAAACCCGCCTTCTACTGCTAAACGAAATTAGAAATTGTAGCCCCAAGGGCTATAGCCCAACAAAAAAAGTTAATCTCCTTCGCCCCGTTTTAGTGCTGCTAAAACTGCTTGCTGGCTAACTGCTTGGTAAATTTTGGCAAAATGCTGTTTTAGCGCCTCAGATGCGGGCGATGATTTGCTAGCGGTTCCTTTTCCGTCAGCGGTAAGGGGAATCGGGCCTAAGATATCTAATACTGTCTCGCTGCTGGGTGGGGGTACAATTACTACTAGAGATGGTTCTAGCTGCTGATTGTATTCCCAAAAGCGATCGACCTTCGGCAATTTAGAATTCGCAGCGGGGGCATTTTCGCCGGAGTTGAGTTGGGAATTTTCCTCTCCTTGCGTACCTCGTCTTTGACGGAGTGCTGTCAAGATTTGCTCTTTGGTTCTCCCCCGCAGTTGAAAGAGTACGAAGGGGTCTTCACTGAAGCGATCGCCCAATAAGTAGTATACTGCACTGATGTGTTTGCAAGGGTTTTTGGGGTCAGGACAGCTACAGCGCGATCGAATATCTGACAAGCTTAATGGAAATAGCGTTTTGCCTGCCGCTGCAAATACATCTTCAATATTGTGCGGCATTTCTCCTGCTAAGAGTTTAGCTGAAAAAACTGCTCTTTGCGACATATTTTCAATCACATAATCCCAATCTTCATCGCTCAATGTATCGAGTCCTAAAGAAACTTGATAGGGTTTTGGATCGGTTCCTTGAACTACGGCAATTACTTCTTGATTGGGAAATTTAATGCTGAGAACTTTACCTTCGCGGGCGTACTGCCAGCCGCGTTCTAAGCGCTTTTTGAAGCGGTAGGTATTGATTAAATCTAACCACTGTTGTGTCCACCATTCTCTGTCAATCATTCGATTTTAGATTTTAGATTTTAGATTTTAGATTTGGGCATTGGGAATTGGGAATCGGGCATTGGCCCGCGCAGGGAATTTTCCCTATCTCCTTCTCTTCCCCTCTTCCTTCTTCCTTCTGGCTTCAATCGGGAATTGGGAATTGGGCATCGGGCATTGGCCCGCGCAGGTAATTGGGATGCTGAAGTCAGAAAGGAAAAAACAGCTATCCGTGTATCCGTGACATCCGTTCCGTGACATCCGTGTCGTGCTGTTGGGAATTGGCAATTAATATTATTCTTCTTCTGTTTCTATAATAGCATTGCGATCGAGAATTAGTAAATTGCGAAGTTGGTCTGTATCTAGTTCGGTGAGCCAGTTTTCGCCGGCGCTGACAACTTGTTCCGCTAGAGCTTTCTTACTTTCGATCATATCGTGTATTTTCTCCTCTAACGTACCCGTGCAGACAAATTTGTGGACTTGCACATTGCGGGTTTGACCGATGCGAAATACGCGGTCAGTTGCCTGATTTTCAACTGCGGGATTCCACCATCTGTCATAGTGGAAAACGTGGGTTGCTCTGGTTAAGTTCAAACCTGTGCCGCCTGCTTTTAAAGATAAAATCATAATCGGCGGGCCTTGGGGGTCGTGCTGGAAGCGATCGATCATTTCTTCCCGCTGCTGTTGCCGAATTCCTCCGTACAAGAACAAAACTTCTCGCCCTAAATGCTGTTCTAGATGCGGTTTCAGGAGTTTTCCCCATTCGGCAAATTGAGTAAAAATTAAAGCCCGATCGCCCTCCGCGATCGCCTCTTCTAACATTTCCACCAACCGCTGCAATTTCCCCGATTCCTGACTTTTAATCTCCAATTCTTTCGGCTTAGCTTCTGCTTTCACAAGAGCCGGATGGTTGCAAAGTTGCTTGAGTTTTACCAGCAAAGCCAGAATCATTCCCCGGCGCTGAATGCCTTCTGCTGATTCTAATTCCGCTATTGACTCTTCGACTATTTTTTGATATAATGCCGCCTGTTGAGTTGCCAGCCCGCAAAAGACAGTCATCTCCTGTTTTTCGGGCAAATCTTGGATGATTTCTTTGTCTGTTTTCAGGCGGCGGAGGATGAAAGGCCGAACGAGCGATCGCAAAGTCTGCAAAGATTCTCGATCGCCGTATTTCTCGATCGGAATTGCAAATCGGCGCTGAAAGAAATTGCGCGGCCCCAAATAGCCAGGATTCAGAAACTCCAAAATAGACCACAATTCTTGCAGTCTATTTTCCACCGGAGTTCCCGTCAGCGCAATTTTAAAAGATGCTTCTATTTGCCGCACTGCTTGCGACTGCTTCGCCTCGGAATTTTTAATATTTTGCGCTTCATCTAAAACCAATCCTTGCCACTTAATGCCTTGAAATTCCTTCGCATCGCGAAACACCAGCGTGTAACTGGTAATGATTAAATCCTTTCCCTTAATTTCAGCCGCAAATGCTTTGCCTTTAGCGCGTTTGTCTCCGTGGTGAACTAACACTTTCAGCGTCGGGCCAAATTTCTTGACTTCCCGCTCCCAGTTGCCCAATACCGATGTGGGACAAACCAGTAATGTTGGCGCTTCTAGAGAATCTTGTTCCTGTAAATGCAGGAGAAAAGTAATTAGCTGAATAGTATTGTGGCACAAGATATTATTGGCAACAAAATTGTGATGCTTGCTCACCTCAAAATCATAAACCCACCCGCTGTACTCAAAATTCTCAATTTCCTCTATCCGGCAATAAAAGACTTCGCGATCGAGTATAAGTTGCAAATTTTCTCGGACACTATTTAGCTGCGCTACATTGAGATTTGCATAAGCCTCTAGGGTTTGATTCGTCCATTTAGAAGGCTTTAGCTGGCGGTACTCCTGTTCTGCGGAACCACCAAGCACATTTTCCATACCTGCTACCACCTTTCCTAGGCTGATGCGGGAAAACTGCTGGGAACCGTTAATATAAACAGGATTGTGCATTCCGAAATGCCGTAGCGGCAGTTTGGTCATCTCCACTGCATCGGCAACAATATCCGAAACCGGAATTCCTTCGACATTTGTATTGGCAGTAACTTCGCAAATTTTCTCTAAATTTTGCTGTTTTTCTGGATAACCGAAGCCTATTTCCTGCAAAAATATGCGCGCTGAGTTACCGCCGAAAGCACCGATATAATAGGTGCGAAAAATCCCGCTGCCATTGGTGGCGCGTTTCTGCTTAGTGGCGATTCGCAGCCAAATTCCAAAGCGCCGCAGCAGTGTAGAAAGTTGTTGAATTATTAAAGGCGAAGCGGTGCTAATTTCGACAGTCCGCATTTTAGGAAGGACAGAACCTTCAGCATCAAAGTAGTTTCTGAGAAAAATCCGTATGCTGTCAAGATTGGCTTGCATGATGAATTGCGGGAAGCTTTTCTCGGCTGACAGCTTTCCCCACTCGTAGCCTTTAGCCTGAAGAAAGCTTTGGTACGATCGACTACACACAGCTAAATATGCTGCTCTTTGCTTACCGGGAGTACGAACTGCAGGATTATTTATTTCTATCCCATACTTTTTGCTTAATTGGTGAAGTGTGAAACGCAATTCTTCAATAACTGCCACATCTTTCTGCGTTATTGTGAGCGTTGCCCGATCGCGCTGCTCATGTCCCTCAGCAATCTGCCAAGCCAAAAACTTGACCAAATCGGGATCTTCCGGCTTTCCTTCCCAATACAATTTAGCAGGAACGCAAACATAGTCTCCAACCTTGAGGTCATTTGTCCAGCCATCGCGTCCTAACAATTTGTGGCGGCCGGTAATTGTGATGCTGCTACCGTCTTGTAGTTTGATGGTTCGCAACTTTTCTTGCACTGGCTGGCGGTAAAGCCGTCGAATAGGCGCCTGTACAATTTTGCCTGTTTCCTGATTTATGGAATTTACCAGTAATTGCTCGTTAGGTTCAGACCAAAAGCCCTCACCGTCGAATTCTGTTTTTCCGGCATAAGCTTCCCATATTTTTTCAGCTTTTTGTAAAAAGCCATTGACAAAAAGCAAGCTTTGTGGTAACAAGCATTTGCCGAGCCCCATATCGTCCGCGAGACAAGCACCCAAACCCCAGCGTTCTAAGAATGCTAACCAGCCTGCTCCTAGGGCTTGATAAGGCCGCAATTGTCCTCGGAAACTAGCGGGAGTTGCGATCGCACTTACGGCTTGATTATCGCTCAAAGTATTCAACAATTCCTGAAGTTGACCCGTAGCCTCAAAATTCACCACAGGCAATTTTTCGATCGTCTGAGAATCGCCCGACGCCAAACGCAAAGCATCCTCCAAAGAAAGAGTCATTTGCTCTTTGCGGCTGGCAAAAAAAGTTTGAGCCGCTTTCACATCCGGCGCGCGCAACTCCACCCACTCGCCGTTAATTTCCACCAAAGGCGAATTCAACGCGATCGACCTGTCAAATTCTGCCTTAGAAATGCGCTGTCCGCCGATCGTCAATTCCCACTTAAAATTTAGCAGACTTTGCAATCCCAACCCCCCCTTGCCGGGAGTCACTTTCGGAGTTTCCGCTTGAATGCTCAAACCCAAACGACTCGCCCAACCACCTGTCTTTGTCAAACTCGGCGGCAAAACCACGCCCAACCCGCTATCAGCAAACCGCCAAGCTACAGACTTAATAAACTCGTAAGCTTGCAGCGGATTTAATTGACAAGATTGAGGCCGCTGTGCTTGCAAACTCGGTTCAATTAACGGATAAAGTTTCGAGGCTAAACCCAAGCCACTGAGCAAAGTTTCTTGAGGCAATTCTATTGTCCGCCCCGCATAAGCCAAACGCTCGACTGAGTTGTTCCAAACAGTTGTCGCGTCTACCAAAAATTCCGCTTCATCTGCTGCTTGCAAACAATAATTTAAACTCCAGTTGGCTTTACCGGGCACTGGTGGTATGAGTTGAAAGCAAGTGCGAAATTGACTTTGTTGAGATAATTGGTTTTGCAGCGGTGCAGTCCAAGCACTCAGCTTGGTTGCCAAATTTTCCAAGGCTGCTGTTTCTACTTGAACTATCCCAGATTCCTGGTGCAAAGCTTGCAGCCAGTCGCGCACCGGAGAAACTGCTTTGAGTTCTAAAGTAGAGCTACCAGCAGATCGCACTTGACTATCTACAATACTACTCAAAAAGCCTAACACCAATTCCTCCGCCCCCATCGGCAAATCCACCGCTAAAGGCAATTGACTGGATTCTTCTTCCTTTTCCCCTCTTCCTTCTTCCTTCTTCCTTCTTCCTTCTTCCTTCGATTGATATGTTCGGCAAGCCGTCGGCATTTGCTTGACAAAAGTGGCGAGGCGGAGTGTATCTGTAGAACTATCTAACAGCGGTTGCCATTTGGCAATAGCAGAACCGTCCGACTGTTTCTCTAATCCAGGCAAAAATTTGCATCTTGCCAACAAATCCAAACTCCACCTAGCAATATGAGACCAAAAACGCAAATCTGAGCCGACAAAAGAGTCGGGCTCCGTGCTGTTAAGCGGTAGTGATTGCAAGAAAACAAAAGCTGCTTGAGGGTTGAGACAAAAACCCTCGACTTGCCAGGGATAAAGGTAAATTTCCTCGGTTTTAGCGGGTTCCTCAATTGCTGCTGCTGAGTGCTGCGGCATCAGATTTGAGTTCGATTCCCAGATGTGGGTGGGAAGTGCGATCGCCCGAACTTCCTTTTTAATTGAGGAGTTGGGGGCGGGAATTTCTTCCTTGGGAGTTTTGGGCGACCGCCTAGTTTTTTTGCTCTTTTCCGGTGGATTTTCTGCGGTTTCCGGTAATTGCCAGTTGAGTTTGCCCGACTGCTGCAAGGAATTTAGGAAAATCTTAAATTCCGATTCGGTCATTGCTAAGGGATGCGGTAAATTATTCCCTAATTCTAGGGTCTGAATCGCCTCAATTTTTCGCCAAGTTTCTCCCCAAATAAACAAGCAACTTTTTTCATTATCTAGGAGCCAACTGCCGTGTAAAATAGCCATATTTTTTACCCTAATATTTGTATTTAAGTGCGATGCTTGCTACAGCATTTATATGGATTTATGAAAATTTTATTTAAAACAAACCGAGCCAATTTTGAGCAGGATAGGAATTAGGTATAACCTGTATATTTAGGTACTTATGGCACACCTTACGGCTTATTCCCTGTCCTAGATAACTAAATCCCTCTTCATTTTTCCTTCAACGTCCCAATTGCCAAACGAAAATTCATCGTACCATCTATGGAAGGCGTTTAGCGGGCGATCGACCGGAGAATCGACCCCAGACTGCAAAAAATAATTTTCGAGTATAAATGCTTAGAATCGAGACGCAGACAGCCGATCGCGACGCGATTATCCCTGTCTTTTGGGGTCGGACTCTCAAACATCCTGTGGTAATGTTACGATCCCGACAGAGAAAGAATGTGGTAGATAAGGAAGCAGTGCTACATGGTAGAGATAGACAAGTCAATATCCTTCGATGGACGGGATATTAGACTGAAGATTGGTTTACTAGCGCCTCAAGCAGGCGGTGCAGTTTTGATTCAGTCAGGTGACACGGCGGTTTTGGTGACAGCGACTCGATCGCAGGGGAGAGAAGGAATTGATTTCCTGCCCCTGTTGGTGGATTACGAAGAGAGACTCTACGCTGGCGGTAAAATTCCCGGTGGATTTTTGCGAAGGGAAGGGCGTCCCCCCGAAAAAGTGACTTTGACTGGCCGTTTGATCGATCGACCGCTGCGCCCGCTATTTCCAAGCTGGCTGCGAGATGACATTCAAGTTGTAGCCACAACGGTTTCGATGGACGAACAAGTACCGCCGGACGTTTTGGCGGTGACGGGGGCTTCGGTGGCGATACTGCTGGGGAAAATGCCGTTTTACGGGCCGATGGCGGCAGTGCGAGTCGGTTTGGTAGGGGACGATTTCATCATCAACCCAACTTACAGCGAAATCAAAGAAGGCGAGTTGGATCTGGTGGTAGCCGGTTCTCCTGATGGAGTAATCATGGTGGAAGCCGGCGCCAACCAATTGCCGGAACAGGATATCATCGAGGCGATCGACTTCGGCTACGAAGCAGCCTGTGACTTGATTCAAGCCCAGCGCGAAATTATGGCAGAATTGGGGATCGATTTGGTGGTAGAGGAACGGCCATCCCTAGACTCGGCCCTGGAAAACTTTATTCGCGATCGCGCCCAAGAACCCATCCGCACCATTTTGTCAAGATTTGAAAAAGACAAAACAATACGGAATGCAGCATTGGACGAAGTTAAGGCAAATGCAGTCGAAGCTGCGATCGCCGAACTCCCGGAAGAAGACCCGGTAAAACTAGCGGCCACCGCCAACACCAAGGCGATCGGCAACGTTTTCAAAGACGTTACCAAAAAAATCATGCGCCAGCAAATCCTCGAAGATGGCGTCCGCGTAGACGGCCGCAAGCTAGACGAGGTGCGACCCGTTTCTTGTCGCGTAGGCGTGCTGCCGTCGCGAGTACACGGCTGTGCGCTGTTTAATCGGGGGTTGACCCAAGTCTTGTCCGCAGCTACCCTGGGAACCCCGGGCGACGCCCAAGACTTAGGAGACGACTTGCACCCGCAGCAAGACAAACGCTACTTGCATCACTACAATTTCCCGCCGTTTTCGGTAGGAGAAACCAAGCCGATGCGATCGCCCGGGCGGCGAGAAATCGGTCACGGAGCCCTGGCAGAACGCGCTTTGCTGCCGGTTTTGCCATCCAAAGAAGATTTCCCCTACGTCATTCGCGTAGTTTCAGAAATCCTTTCTTCCGACGGTTCCACCTCAATGGGTTCAGTTTGCGCCTCAACGCTAGCATTAATGGATGCAGGCGTTCCCCTTTCCCAACCCGTCAGCGGCGCGGCAATGGGCTTAATTAAAGAAGGCGATGAAGTCCGAATTTTGACTGACATTCAGGCAATTGAAGACTTCTTAGGCGACATGGACTTCAAAGTAGCCGGTACCGACACCGGGATTACTGCTTTGCAGATGGACATGAAAATCAAAGGTTTACCCTTAGATGTGATAGCCACCGCCATCCGCCAAGCAAAACCGGCCAGACTGCACATTTTAGAAAGAATGCTGGCAACCATCGACACTCCCCGCAAGGAAATGTCGCCGTTTGCACCGCGCTTGCTAACCCTGAAAATCGATCCAGAATTTATCGGTTTGGTAATTGGGCCAGGTGGCAAAACGATCAAAGCCATCACCGAAGAAACCGGTGTCAAAATTGACATCGAAGACGACGGAACCGTGACAATTGCTGGCAACGACAGCGAAAAAGCTCAACGGGCTTACAACATTGTCCAAGGCATGACGCGCAAGTTGAATGCAGGAGACGTGTATGTCGGCCGCGTAACTCGAATTATTCCGATCGGCGCTTTTGTGGAAATTTTGCCCGGAAAAGAAGGAATGATTCACATTTCCCAGTTAGCGGACTACCGCGTCGGGAAAGTGGAAGACGAGTTAGCTGTAAACGATGAAGTGATTGTCAAAGTGCGAGAAATTGACAATAAAGGTCGAATTAATTTGACCCGCTTGAATATTCATCCCGACGAAGCGGTAGCCGCCCGCGAAGCGCTGAATAAATAGTTTACGGTTGGTAATTGGTAATTACTTGTAGAGTAATTGCTAATTGCTAATTGGTAACTGGTGATTAGTAATTGCTAATTGCTAATTGAGATTAAATCTGATTGTTTCAGATTGATTTGGGAGTAGGTGCGCGACAGCGACAGATCGACAAAAGTGCGATCGGCTGTAGAAGTTAATAAAGTCGCGCACTTTACCCTCGGCGGTTAAAGCCGCAAATACATCAATGAAGTCCCAGCAGAGCGGGGAATCAAAAAAATATAAAGTATGCTTAGGTAGTTACTATAAATGATACGATATAGGCTTGTAAACCGCAGACATTGCAGGTGAAGATAGCAGGTTTGATTTTCATCAGCGTCTGTAGAAAAACGCAGATAAAGATGACATCAAGACCTCGTTACGAGCCCTAAGAGAATATTAGCCGTCATAGTGCAACCGATCCAGAGAAATGCGATCAAATGGCCAAGCGTCAGGGATGGGAATTAATCCGATGGGAAAAAACAAACGATTCGATACTTAAGGTTGATTGTGTCTTTGAAGGGTTGACAGAGTTTCCACCAAGTCCATACGAACCCGAACACGAGAGAGAGGAATAAATCAATGCCAAAACGGTTGATCGTTTTCAAAACAGAATCGCTTTCTTCCCCTGGATGGGAGGATAGATTGCTTTCCCATACAGGTGCTCTCACGAGTATCCTAGCAGAACACTACGACTACTCAAACAAACCTCTCCCTCAAACGGGCGATCGCCTGCGAAACTTTGCCCAATTTAAGGAGAGTGCAGATCCTAAATCCCCTGCTGCCAGCACTCACGTTCGCTGGGGAGATTGGGAGGTTTCGCGCGTAGAGGAGTACAGGCCTGAAATTCCGAATGCTGAATATGACTGTTTAGCGGTGTGCTACTGTTGCTATTCACCCATTGAACCCGAGTGGAAAGAATTGCCGAAAATTCAAGTTTCCCAACTGCAAAAACATTAAAAAACAGAATATCCACATACCCAACTTCTTCAAAAAGTCGGGTATGTAAAAAAAAGCTCAAATCAAATCACGGCAATACAGTCAATCTCAACTAACACATCTTTCGGCAAACGCGAAACCTCCACACAAGCGCGCGCCGGTGCAGTTGCCTCATCAAAATATTTCCCATAAACCGCATTCACAGTGGCAAAATCATTCATATCTTTGAGAAAAACCGTAGTTTTTACCACATCCAACCAAGTAGCGCCCGCTGCTGTGAGAATCGCTTCGATATTTGCCATAACTTGTTCGGTTTGTTTTGCCACGTCGTCGGTGTAGACAATATCGTTTAGTCTAATGTCGATCGCAATTTGGCCTGCTACAAACAGCATAGTGCCCGTAGCGGCGATCGCTTGATTGTATGGGCCCACGGGTGCCGGTGCTTTGTCAGTACGAATAATTTTGCGCGTCATAGATGTCATTTTTTGGAATAATTTTTCGGAGGTTTCCGGCTGGTAGAGTTCTCCGTCAGAGGTTTCAGGCTGGTAGATTTCTCCATCGGGCATTATAGCACCAGTTAAGTCTGCATTTTCAATATCCCAGCCATAACAATCACACCAACTAAAGTCTACCCTTTTTAAGTTTGCTTTTATCAGATTAGCTCCGGTCAAATTAGAAGATCGTAGATTGGCTCTTTCTAGATTTGCACCTTGCAGACAAGCATATTTTAGATTTGTACTGTCCAGTTTTGCTTGTTCTAAATTGGCCTTAGTCAAATTCATTCTTGACAGATTCACTTTGTGCAGATTAGCTTTCTGGAATTTAGCTTTTTGAAGTTTGGCCGATGTCAATATCGCCTCATTCAAATTTGCCAGAGTTAAGTCAGCTTCCACTAAGTATGCCTCAGTCAAATCAGCCTTATTCAAATTCGCTTTACTTAGGTTCGCTTTATGCAAAGAAGCTACACGTATGTCAGCACTATCTAAACTTGCACTGCTCAGATTTGCTTCGTCTAAATTGACACCAAACAATTTAGCGTTATTAAAGTTGGCTCCTGTCAGAGTTCCCCGCTCTAAATTAGCATAATTTAAAGTAGCACTACTAAAGTTGGCCCAACTCAAATCTGCACCACTCAGGTCTGCCCAACCCAAATTTGCTGAAGAAGCGCCTACTAAACTGCTCAAATTAGCATTTGTCAGGGATGCTTTAATAAGATTGGCACTATTAAAGTTTACTAGAGTTAGATTTGCTTCACTCAAGTCTGCACCCGATAGATTGGAACCGTATAGATCTATTCCACTCAAGTCCGCACCTTTGAGGTTTTCTTCTCTAAGGTCTGCTTTTTGAAAGTTGCGCTGTCCTGCTGCGTATCTTTCTAAAAGTTCTTCAGCTTTCATAAATAACCGATCGCCCTTCCGCTACACCCCACTTTCCCAGCCTACCACCAAAACCGAAAGCGCGATCTAAATCCGCATCAATCCATTTTCATCTGCGGTCAATCAACTCCCTTTTTCAACCGCAGATAAACACAGATAAACCCAGATAAATTATATCAAATTCGTCCTTCCTCAGAATCATCGATCTCTCTGTTCTCTTTCTCTGCGTTCTCTGTGTCCTCTGCGGTTTAATCAATCCAATTTCATCTGCGATTAACAAATTCCCATTTTTCAACCGCAGATAAAAGCAGATTTACACATTAAACACCAACCGGAGCACCAACAACCTCACCTTTCAACATCCGAGAAGCAGCATCAAGCAATTGCTCCTCCAAATAAGGCTTAGTGAAATAGCCCTTCGCGCCCAAACTGTAAGCCATTTGGCGGTGTCTGTCAGCACCGCGAGAAGTTAACATCGCGATCGGCAATTCACACAAAACAGCATCTTTCTGCATCCGAGAAAGCAGTTCCAAACCGTCCATTCTCGGCATTTCAATATCGCAGAAAACGATATCGCAAGGCAGACCAGATTTCATCTTTTCCCAAGCTTCCTTACCGTCGCGGGCTTCTTCCACACGATAGCCAGACTTCTCGAAAGTAATCGACAACAGCGATCGCACGGTAATCGAATCATCCACAATCAGCACAGTAGGCTCAGTCTTCTCGATTTCCGCCTCGGCAGCAGCCCGATCGCCCTCATCCCAAAGCGTACCGCCAGTGTCCTTCCGCAGCCTTCCCGTAGCCAAATCGATCAGTTCCAGAACATCCGCAATCGCCACGATCCGACCGTCCCCGAGCACGGTGGCCCCAGCAATCCCGATCGGCTTCGGCACCGGCCCCTCCAACGGCTTGATCACAATTTCCTGTTCCGTCGAAACCTGATCCACCTGCACCGCCAAGAAATTGCCAGCAGAGCGCAGCACGATCACCGAAATCATGTCATCGTCAGTATTAAACCCGTAAACACTGCCCCGGCCCAAATGGCGGCTGTAAGCCAGCAAATCCCGCAGCGGCCGGAACGGCAAGCTTTGACCCCGCCACTCAATGCAAGGCAAACCGTCGGCCCCCGTCGTCACCTGATCGCGAGGCACATCGATCATATCCTCGACCCCATCCATCGGGAAAGCAATGCGAGCGCGATCGCTAATGCAAGTCAGAGCCTTAGAAATGCTCAACACCAGAGGCAAACGGATGGTAAACACAGTCCCCTTGCCGATGGTTGAATCGATCGACACAGTTCCCCGAATCTCCTGCAAGGAAGTCTGCACCACATTCATACCGACCCCCCGGCCTGCATACTCCGTCGCCTGTTCCTGAGTGCTGAAACCGGGCATAAACAGCAAATCGTAAACTTCCGAGCGAGACATCCTCTGAGCCTGAGCCGCCGTCAGCATACCCTGCTTAATCGCCTTCGCCTTCACCCTTTGCGGGTCAATTCCCGCCCCGTCGTCAGAAACCGAAACCACCGTTTGGTTCCCTTGGTGGAAAGCGCGAATCGTAATCCTGCCGACAGCAGGCTTCCCAGCCGCCAGACGCACCTCCGGCGCTTCGATCCCGTGAGTAATCGCATTGTTCACCAAGTGAGTCATCGGGTCATAAAGCTGATCCACAATCATCTTGTCGATCAAAATATCCTTACCCTCAACCTGCAACTGAGCTTGCTTCCCGCACTTAATCGCAATTTCCCGCACCGCCCGGAACAGCCTGTCCGTCGTCTCCGCAAACGGCTTCATCCGGGCGCGAGTCAAACCTTCTTGCAGTTGAGTAGTGACTTGTCGCAGTTGGCGAGTCACCTGATCCGCCTCATCCACCAAAAACTCAATGTCCGCCGCCGACTCCCGCACCCGCACGATCAGCTCGATAATCTCCTGAGCCAAACTGTGGAAAGGAGTAAACCTGTCCATTTCCTCCGGTCTCCAGGCACTGTCCCTGGTACTGTCCCTGGTTGGGGCCGCATCCTCAGAGCGCCAGCCCGATCGGTGTCCCTGCCGGTTTGCCAGCAAAGCAATCTCCAAAAGACTCCGCTCGTAGAAATCCTGAGTCCGCTGGCTCACATCGCTCAGCAGCGTTACCTGGTGCAGCAAATTGTCCAAAAACTGCCGCATCCGTTCTTGGTCTTGCTCCAAACTGTTGCGGTTCACAACCAGTTCCCCCATCAAATTGCTGAGGTTGTCCAGTTGCTTGACCGGCACCCGCATCGTCTGGTCGCCGAACCCGCCCGCGCGGGCATTCCGCCTGGGTCTGTTGATCGCCGAGGGCCCCATATTGCCTTCCCCTTGGCGGCCGCCGTCCTTGGGTTCTTCCAGCAGTTTTTCCAAATCGCCAAATTCGTCGTCGCTCTCATCGGCGGCAGCGCGGGGAGCTTTACTAGCAGTGGTCGCCGGTAGCCCGTGAATTTCCGGCATAGTTGCGCTCTCGCTGAGGAGCTCTTCGAGATCCGAGAAAACTTCTGTATTTACCGGACTCTGATTTGTACTTCCAGAAGCTGCTATAACAGCTCCAGCACCACCGGCAATTAACAGTGCTTCTAAATCGTCAAAATTGCCTTCTTCGGCATCCTCATCGCCTGATTCTGCCTCGCCAAAAAAGTCGGCCAGCGACCCCTCTTCCAACTCCGAGGAATCGGGCTGGGCCGACTCGTCCTCAGCGTCCCAAAAGCCCGTCGTCAGTTCCGAAGTCACCAGAACTTCAGCATCGATGGAATCCAACAAATCATCAAAACCCATCAAAATCGAGTTGTTGAGAGTAGCGCCGGTTTCCATCGCCGAGAGCAAGTCAGCATCGCCCTCAAACATACCATCGAGAGATTCTGCAGGCAGCGGCTCTAAATCCGCACTCAAAAAATCCGTTTCCAGGGCATTAAACAAATCATCTTCGCCCTCAGACTCTCCGGCAACATCTATTTCGGCTCGATCGAACAAATCCGCACCCAGCTCGTCGAACAAATCACCGGCAGGTTGGGCAGACAATTCCTTCACATCCACAGTTGCGCCGTCATCTGGCGCCGCTCCAGCATCGCCTGGGTGCACCATGCCTTCCCCAAACATATCCTCCAAGAAATCGAAAGCTGCGGCCTCATCAGATTCAACATTTGAAATTTCCGACTCAGGACGATCGTCGGACAAAGCCCCAAATTCAACCTCTGCCGAATTTGTCAAACCTTGGTCGGAAACAGCGGCACCATTGTTCTCGAACAAACTCCCCAAGTCGCCCTCATCAACTCCCACCCCGGCACTCAGCAATTCTGAATTCCCATCATTGGGCCAGCCCCCAAGGGCTTGCCCCGAAGCTTCTCCGTCATACTCAGTACCTGTAGGTACAGAACCGAACAGCTCGGCCAAATCTGCGGCTTCTCGGGAAGTAGTCGCTCCTTGCCGATCCCGCACAGTCTGTTCATCCTCCGAAATCGCACCCGAGGTCATATCCCCAAACAGCGCATCTAAATCCGTATCGTCCAGATCCAGGTTGAGCGATTGCACAGACTCGTCTTCCATGCCGAAAGCATCTTCTAGCCAGTTTTCATCCGCAGAGATATCTAAATCAGAATTTGATGTCATGTTAAGAACGTTGCCTCTTTCCTCATTTTGTGCGATGCCTGCAACTCGATCTCGATCGCCCGCGTTCTCCTCACCTTCGTCTTCTGAAGAAAGGAAATTAGAAGTAATCCCCAACAGCTCGCTCAAATCCGAATCCTCGCCAAGCTCAGAGATCGACTCGAAATCATCCATTACAGGCAGAGCAAGCGCTTCGGCATCCGCTGAATCACTATTGCCCCCCCCCGCAGCAGGCTCCTGCGATTCTCCGTCTAAAGCCTCCGACTTCAGGGAATACTCCGAAGAGACTGCCGGCACACCCGTTGCCTCAGATAAGCCTAAATCGCCGAACAAGTTATCGAAATCAGCATTGTCTGTAACACCTGCAGAAGTTTGAGCCGCCACTTCGTCCAAAAGCGTACCGAGAGCATCTTCGTCCGCTTGTCCCCTCGCTGGGGCCGCGGTGTCGTCTCGCCGCTCACCGCCCCTACCGTTACCCGTTTTAAGCTGTTGGCGAGTTAACCCCTGGCTCGAACCCGCATTTGTCTGACCTGCAGCTACTGCCGAACCCTCTGCCTCCTCTCCAAACAGCACATCCTCCCCAAACAAACTCGTCAGGTCGTCAATCGGAGGCGTCGTCTTCGTTTCCGAACTTTCGGTATCATCGTATTCGTCAAACAACAAATCAGTAAAATCGCCGGAATTGTCATCGTCTGACCCCAGCATTCCCGCCGATATCCCTGAAGACTGTGCATAGTCGAGGTCTTCTTCTTCTTCCCAAGCGCCGTCGAGATCCGGGGACTCGCCGTCAAACAAGTCAGCTAAAGTGTTGAGTTCTGCCGCGCCCACTTCCGGGCCGGTGCGGGTCGAGCCTCTAAAAGCACTCGTCTCTATATCCGATTCTGCGAAGGCGGAATCCTCGTCGAACTGGGCCGATCGAATGCCACTGTCATCGTTGCTGTCGCCGCTGTCGAGTTGGTCGAACAGCTCGTCTATACTCACCCCAGAAATAGTCGGCAGCAACTTGTTCAATCCATCCGGGACATCGCCCGAACCCACCAGTTCCCAAGCCTCATCCTCAACAGAAACCACATTTGTCCCGGATTTACTCGGTTGAGCGAAGGCCAGCAAGTCTTCAAAATCCGTTTCTGGAACCTGAACAGCCGGCAGCAGCGACAGAAGTTTTGCGCTCGGTACGATCGACGATTCTAGACCAGAAATTACCAGTTCTTGCGCTTGTTTGATGTCTTTGATCACCGTTGGGGCTAAGGTGCGGTAGGTATTTTCTGGGTTGGCGATCGCCTTGGATACAGCTTGGATCAATTCTATCCAGCAGGGCAGTTCAAATTGTTCCCCTGTCCCGAGCAAGTTCTGACAAATGTTCTTGAGTTGCCGCCTGCTTTCTGGCCCTTCGGGCTGTTTGAACTCTTGCAGGAGTTCCCGCATCCTCGCCGGCACGTCCGAGTCAAATACTAGCTGCAGCGCGCTGTCTTCTGTTTCTCTGACATCAGGTGCGTAAACAGACGGCGAATCCGGAAAACTCCTTGATGAGGCAAACGCCCCGACTCCGATCCCCGCCATAACTGGTTCGGGTACGGCCAGAGCGATGCTCTCGTCTGGATGGTATTCTCCGTGTCCGACGAGTCCCCCCAAGTGCCCGTTGAGCTCTTCAAATACTGGTTCTAATTCTCGAACCATCTGTTCTCCCAATTCTTCTGTCAGTCCAAAAGGCCCCGACAGTTGCTCTAACAGCCCTTGCAATGTGTCAAAAATTCGCAGAAACAGGGACTCTAGCTGTTGGTCTACTTTAACGCTGCACTCTTTTAATACTTTAAAACTATCTTCTAGTCGGTGAGCTGTTTGCTGAATGCTGGTCAGCCCCAGCATTGCTGCTCCTCCTTTGACAGAGTGAGCGGCCCTAAATACTTCGTTGACCAGTTCTGGGTCTTCGATCGTGGTTTGCAGATTCAGCAACCCTTGTTCGATCGTATTGAGGTGGTCTTTTGCCTCCTCAATAAAGTAGCCCATTATCCTCTGTTGTTGCTCCGGTAGCATAGTTTTATTCCTGATTTTAAGCGTTATTGTATTGGGTCTATGTTAGTAGTTCTAGAGAAGCTCTCTGTATATCTCGCCCCTTGCCAAGAGAATAATCTGACTGCGAGATATGGCAAATGTCCTGGCTATTTTTCTTTTCGATATCCCCTCACTTAAAAGATAGCGAATCTCCCGCACTTGTTCGGGTTTTAGTTTGCGGTTAGGACATATCTTGCCGGGAACGAAAGGAAAGCGGTTTTTCTCTATAGCATCGCGGGAGTTATCGGCGGGGGTTCCTTCCCACAAATGGTCGGGATTGACACAACCGCGATCGTCGCAACTGTGGCACGCAAAATAACCGGGTTTAACAGGTCTTCCCAGTTTGTGTTCCAGTACAAGTCTGTGAGCGTAGAAACTTTTTGTTTGGCCATTAATTTTAGTACCCTTAATGGCGTAACCATCACTTCTTTTAGCCAAGGTACAAATCATGCAGCCGTTCTGCTGTATTTCAGCGCGAATGCCTGGAATTACTTCTAGGCCTCGCACTTGTTTTTGAGGTTGAGGAGCCGATGTAATTCCTACATCTTTAATCCGTCCTTTCTTAAACCTATCTTGAGAATTTTCAAGTCTAGAACCTTCCCATAAATGGTTGGGATTGATGCAGTTGCGGACATCGCAAGTGTGGCAAGCAAAGTATTCTGATCTAATCGGACGACCTAAAATATTTTCTAATACTAAACGGTGAACAGTAAACGTTTTCCATTCACCGTTAATGCGAAGTCTTTTATTGGCATAGCCACTGCTAGATTTGGTTAGGGTAGAGATAATACAGCCCGTCGGCTGAACTTCACCAAAGATGCCCGGTATTACCTCTACTATGTTATCGTCCATCTGTGCAACTCCTACTTCCTTTAGGTGTTGAATTAGCATCCCCGCAGGGCTTTCAAGACTGCGAGGTTGCTTTTTCTATGCCATCATTGCCACACTAATGTGCTGGTAAATCAGCCTATAAAAAAGCAGTAGACACTTAATTATTGTCTTTCTGCTGTTTCTACTCGGAATCTTTCTACCGATGTCAAAAGGTCGCGAGCAACGCCTACCAAATTTTGCAAAGCACCAGAAACTCGCTGCGCTTCTTGTGACGTTTCCTGAGCGGTCAGCTCGACAGCTTGCATCACCGAGGCCACGGCGCGAGCTGTTTCGTTTTGCTCTACAGTGTCGGCAGTAATCGATCGCACTAACACGTCAATTCGGTTAGTTACTTGAATGATATCTTCAAGCGATCGCTTCGCCTGTTCTGCCAATTTTGTCCCCTCAATAACCTGCTGCGTCCCTTCTTCCATCGCCGTCATTACCGCGCCGGTTTCGCTTTGAATTTGCATCACGATCTGTTCGATTTCTTTCAAAGACTTCGCCGATCGATCTGCCAATTGTCGCACCTCGTCTGCCACGATCGCAAAACCCCTGCCCGCTTCCCCAGCTCTCGCCGCCTCAATACTGGCGTTGAGGGCCAACAAATTCGTCCGGGAGGCGATCGTCGCAATTAAAGCCACAATCTTAGAAATTTCTTGAGAAGCTTCCGCCAACCTCTTGACTTTTCTCGTGGTTTCTGCTACCGTTTCTCGAATTTCCAAAATCCCGGCCACCGTCCGCTCCACAGCCTCGCCTCCTTTCAGAGCCGTTGCCGCCGCGCCCCGGGCCACTTCTTCCGCCTCTCTAGCGCTCTCTGCAACCCGCTGAATCGCGTCGGTGAGGACTTGCACCGAATTCAGGGTTGCCGCCAGTTCCTCAGCTTGCCGCAGCGCGTCGGAAGACAAATCGCCCGCAAACTTAGCACTATCCGTAGCGCCTTTGCTGACCTCCCGAGCCGCCTGCTTCACCTGATGGACAATTTCGCGCAGATTTTGAATTGTCAAGTTAAACGAGTCAGCAACAGCACCCAAAACGTCTGCGGTCACTTCCGCAGTCACCGTCAAGTCGCCCCGGGCCGCTCCTTCCACATCGTCTAGCAAGCGAATCACTTGGCGCTGCAAGTCTTCTTTTGCCTGTTCCTGCTCGTCAGACTTGCGCCTGGTATCGCTAATCGTGGTTTGGATTACCTTCGCCATGTGGTTGAATTTAGCAGCCATTTTGCCAAATTCATCTTCCGAGAACACCGTAGCGCGAGCGTCCAAAGTTCCTTGAGATACCGCATCGAACTGAGCCTGCAAATTGTCCGACGACTTGCGTACCTGCCTGGCGATCAACTGGCCGATGCCCCAAGAAGTTAAAAAGCTGGTAAAGCCTGCGGCTGCCGTCATTACCCAGCCTGTTTGGCGCAGGTAAACGATCGCCTCCGGTTTGTCTTGCCGCAGAGCTTGATAGGAGGCAATGTTGGTGACGAAAGCCACAGCTACCAGAGAAACCAGTCCCGCCCCGATTGCCGTGTACAACTGTTTTGTAAACAAAGGGGCATTTTCCAAGAAAGCCAGTCCCCCCTGTTCTACCGTGACCGAAGTATCGACCGCTTCTGTTTCGCTGGGAGAAAAAGTCGGCACCGACGCATCAGCCGGGCCGTTTATGCTAAATATTTCGTCATCCCGAATTGCTGAGCCATCGCTGTTGTCAAAGTCCAGGCTGCTGCCGGTCGTTCCCATCATGCCGCTGGTCGAGTTGCCGAAATTGGTGTTACCTCTAGTCAAGATCGAACTGGTGGCATCTTCTGAGATATCAAAGTCCGGCAAATTCCCGAAATCGTCAAATTCGTCAAATTCGTCTAAAAAGTCGCTGTGTTCTTGAGCGTTCCCAGTTTTTGACGACCAGGCGCTGCTGTTCTTGTTGGATGCTCCGAAAGCTGTCGCTTGTTCGTTTTCGTCGAAAGAGAAAGAATCGCTAAAAGCGTCGTCTTCAAAAGCATCTAACTCGAAGTTGTCTCTAGAGCCAAATGCCGGGGGTTCCGAGTCGCTGTAACCGTTGCTGTTGGCGGAGGCTGAATCGACTGAATTAAATTGTCCGCGGCTCGACCTTGACGAGTGAGAGTTGGGGACAGCACCTCCCATCAACAGCGTTTCGTCTTCCGCCAGCGAATAGTTTGACGAGTAGTCCGACCCGTTATTCGGCTGTTTGTTTTGAGGTCGAGAAGACCCGAAACCAGACGAGGGCATCGCCTCGGCAAAGGGGTCTTCCTCTTCGGGCCCAGGTGCGTTATGACCGTAATTTTGGCCGCTCAGGGGCGGGGATTGGTAGTCGTAGTCGGAGTTATCGTCGAATTCGCCTGGCAAATCTAGCGCAGCAAAAGGTTCGCCAAAATTGTCCGAGGGCCCGATGGGGGAGTCTAGTTGGTTCGAGTCGAAGGAATTTCCGCTTTCTGAAGAGGCAAAACTTTGACCGTTGAGCATCTGAGTCGGAGCTTCTGAAAACGAATCTCCTGAGTAAGGTGCGCTTTTGGCAGACAGTTTGCTGCTAGACACGTCAGCAGCATCAAACCCTCCATCATCTAAGACAAAAGGGTCTCCAAAGTCCGAGCCGGCAAACTCGTCTATGTCTAGCGAGTCGGAGGTCTCAGCATAAGCTGCCATTCCGCCGCTATCGCCACCAAAGGGGTTAGAATGTGAGGCTAAATCTTCTGGGACTGAGCCTGCGCGATCGTCGTCTTCTGCTTCCCACTCCAAGCCACTCATGCCCAAGTCTGCCAAGTCCTCGTTTTCCATTTCGTCTGGGGATTGACTTCTATAGGAAAGGGATGGTGAATTTCCTTGGAAAAGTCCCAAATCAGGGTCTTCTAACCCTTCATCGAGAGATAAGTCTGGGTAGAATTCTAATTCAGTTTCAGCAGACAAAGCCTCGAAATTTTCCGTTTGCAGTTCTCCAGATAAAAATTGGTCTGTGTAGGTAATTCCGCTGTGAGCGTGTTCCACCAAACTCTGGTCGTCACTCAGGCCTAGCACAACCGTGTACTGTTCCCGCGCCACCTCATACTGTTGCAGTCCGTAGCAGTAAATGTGTCCGCACAGCAGGCGAGCGCTGGGGTCTTCGGGAAAATCTTCTACTAATTGATAAACTAGGGCTGCGGCTTCTGAATAATTGCCATCCATGTAGGCCGCTTCTGCCCGTTGGTAGTCCTGCTGAAAGTTGGTACTTGTTGCCATTTGCCGCCCTCTTTGGATTTTAGATTTTAGATTTGAGATTTTTGATTTTTATCTTGAATTGAATGTTTAGATGCGCGCCTCAAGTCGTGTGACTGTTGATGGTTAGACCTCAATCGAAAATCGCAAATCGCAAATCTAAAATCGATTTCACGCTGCCCACCGCGCCGAGCGCAGAATTTTCACTTGATCTAGCAGTCGGAGCACTTTCTGAGCTGGTGCACCTAACATCCATTCTCCCCTCAGAAATGGAATCATGCCGTCTGGTGCATTGTTCTGAGAGTGCAGTTGCTCTACGTCGAGCCAGGCCATCCCCACAATTCGATCGACTGCCAGCCCCAAAATCGTGTCTTGGTCTTCCACAGCCACGATCGGGATTTCGGGTCTATCTGTGTTCAGAGGTGTTTGGTCTCCCAGAAATTGGCCGAGGTCTGCCACCCAAATCACTCGTCCTCTCATATTTAGCGTACCTAAAAGTAAAGAGGAAACGTTGGGGATCGGTGTCATGCGGTCTGGGGACGGGGATAGTACCTCTCTAATCCCTGTCGCTGGCAGTGCGAACTCGTTCCCCGAAGGAACGTAGAACCGCAGGTGCAGCTCGCCTTCGGGAGTTTCTAGTTCTTGGAATTCCGGAGCCGGATCTACGCCTAGTCCTGGTAATATAAAGTCTGGGCTACCGCTAATCATAATTCTGACACCTGCATTTCTAGCAAATTGTTGAGGTTTCCCGCCAAGAATAACCCGATCGAAACTTCGACGGTCTAAACTTGACACAGCCAAGCTTGACACAGCTAAGGGGTGAATGGCGCGACTGCCGCAGGTCCTTGGCAATAAATTTGCTGCTTTGTAAAACTTACCTAAACTTTTCTAAAGCCATCTTTAGAGCATCGGAGTTTACTTCCTACGCTGTTGGGTAGTCGGCTATCCCAAGATCCGCAGGCTATCCCCCGACCGCCGAGGGTTAAGAGTTAAAAATATTAACCCTGGCCTTCCAATCGCGATCGACAGATCTACCACAAGCAGGACAATCAAAAGTCCGAAAACCCAGTGGCATATCTTTTTTGCTGCCATAATTAGAGCAAGTTTTAGAACTGGGAAACCATTGGTCTACCAGCACTAAATTCGCTCCATACATTTTGCATTTGTAATCGACTTGACGCTTGAACTCGTAAAAGCCCAGGTCGGATATCGCCCCCGCCAGCTTGTGATTTGCCATCATGCCTTTTATATTCAAGTCTTCTATTTTGATGAGCTTGAAAGTCTTGGCTAAGTAAGTTGTTAACTTGTGCAGTAAGTCTAAACGAATACGAGGTATTTTCGCGTGAAGTCGCCTGCTTTTGTTGTAAGTTTTACGCTGGTTATTGGAACCTTTTACCTGTCTTGAAGCTTGACGTTGTAAAGTTGCAAGTTGGGTTTTCGCACGGGCTTTCAACGGTTTTGGTGCGTCAAAAACTTGCTGGTTTGACAGCATGGCAAAAGATTTAATACCTACATCGATTCCTACAGAGCTTTTGGGCTGTTGAACTGGTAGACGTTCCGCATCCACACAGAATGAGACCAACCAGCGACTTCCTTCTTTTGAGATAGTGAAAGTTTGAGACACGTAACCGCATTCTAGTGGCTCGTAAAGCCGAAACGTTTCCAATCTAGGAATCTTAATGGTTTTGCCAGCACTTAGCAGAACTTTCCCATTGAATGAATCTACCCTAAAAGATTGACCGTGACGGCGGCTGGCGAATTTTGGATGACCTGCTTTCCCGGCACGATAGCGACTAAACGCATCTTTCAAGTCAATTAATGCGTTTTGGTAGACTCGGCTAGACAACTGGTTCATCCAAGCGAATTCAGCTTGCTTCTTGACGTGGTTGGTGAGAACTTTTTTAACTTCCTTAAGCACCTTGGAGTCCGAAAGCTTGCCCTCACTATATATTTGAGTCCGCAAACTTAACCCGCAATAGAAGACGACCCGCCTCCATCCTGCGTGCTTTGCCATCAAGGTCGCTTCGTTGTTATTCAATTTTAGCGCTCGTTTGACGGCAAACATAGTTAAGCTTACCTAGAGTTGCGGGTTTGCTCAATTATAGACAAGTTTAGAAAACTATTTGGCGATTTAGTCTAACTCTGTGCATCAGTTTTTCGGAGCGGCTACAAGTGGAGAACAAGTATATTATATTTGCACTTTGAGCGTGTTAGACCCACTTGGGTCTAGAAATTGAAAAGAGTTTTACCGACGCCCTTCTGCCAGCGCGCGGATTTATACATTCTAGTTTATGGTGCGATCGCCAATAAGTAGGTAGGCGCTGTCAAACGCAATTATGTAAACGATTGTAAAGTATCCACATTCCCTCAGCGCGGTTAAGTCAGCCCTGTTTACATACTGTTACATAGCTCGGTTTAATTCCGCCTACCTACTTAGTGCCCGCGAGCTTTCTCTTTGGGGCTGCCGAGGCTCGATCTAACCGCAGGTACAAAAAAGCTCCCATCATGGCATGGGTGCGAAATTTATTTTTCTTCTAATTGGTCTTCTAGCGATCGGTCTAATAATCTTTCCGAGAGATTGACCCGAGGGTAGCCCGGGCCCACATATTTTTCTACCAGCATCAATAACTCGCTTTCGCCAAAAGGTTTGGTGTAAAAGTCTGTAGCTCCGGCCATGCGGGCTTTAACGCGGTCGATAAATCCGTCGATGCCCGTCAGCATCACGATCGGCGTCTGCCGGAAAGCGCTAGAACTACGCAGCATAGCGCAAATTTCGTAGCCGTCGAGTTCCGGCATGGCGATGTCACACAGAATTAAATCGGGTTTGAGTTGAAACACCAAACTCAATGCTTCGAGGGGATTGCCGATCGCAGTAGCTTCGTAACCGTGTTCGTTTAAAATTGACTCGACTGTTTTGCGAATAGTATTGTCGTCGTCTATACAGACAACTCTGGGAACCTTGGTTTCTGGGGACGACCATTCTTTTTTGTTGCTGGTGGGGGCAACAGAGGGTTCGTAAAATACTTGCACCAATCCCTGCTGCACAAATGGGTAAATCGCCTTAGCGACAGTGAGCACGTCTCGGTTGAGGTAGCGCGCCATTTGGCGGATCGAAGTGTGCCCGTCTGCCCAGCGTCTGAGAGTATTAAAGGTATTGACAGGCAGTGCGACTCGCAGCTCGGAGGGGTCTGAAATCACGGGGCATTGGTTGGGCGACTGAATGTGAGGGTGAAACTGCTTCCACTGCTGCACCTGTTTGACAATCTTGGCCAGCAGCGAGCTAATTTCTAAGCTGGTCAGTTGAGGAGCCAAAGCTGGGCCCATTTCAAAAGTGAAGGAACCCTGGTGGAGACTGAGCAAGTCAAATAGGGTTTCGTGGATCATGCTCTGGATGATGTTGCGCCCTTGAGCTGGGGTGAGGATGTGGTTTTCTAGCAAGACCCATAGGTAGCCGTATTCTGGGGCATTGGTAGATGCCATATAGGGAACTTGGATTTTGTCGAGGGCGGTATCTGCTTTGTAGCGGCGCAGGTAGTCGCGCAAGCGAAACAAACTGCCCGCACTCTGGGTAGCGTAAATAATCTGACCGTTGAAGCAGAAGACATACCACGATTGTCCCGCAAGGGAGCGCGGGGTAGGTTGAGTACCCGTGCTGCTACCGGTGGAGGTGTAGGCCTCTACGAACAGTTCTCCGGTTCGCTGACCTAACTCAATCAATTGCAGGATGCTGCGGATGTCTATTTCACTCAAATTTCCCTGCATGCAGCTAAAATGTCCTCCTTAAAACCGTTGGCGTCTGAGCTCGGAAAGACTGTGTGCTGGCGCAAAGATTGACTTTAGTTTCCGTCAAGAATTTACGCGCTGATGCCGATCTCACAATTGGGAATTGACGAAACGGCGATACTTGCTGCCGCTCCTCGGCCGGGCTACCAGTCCACAAGCTGAAACCGCGAAACTCGCGGCATTCTCTAAGTGTAGAGTTTTACCTTAGTATTCCCACTGTTGCCTGAACTCGTAGAATCCACATCGCACGATTGCACGGGTTCTTCGAGGGTGCAACGCTGGCATTCCCGACTGGTTCAAGCCTTCGATCGCCAAAGTTTTGAAGTTTTTGGCTGAGTATGCTGTCAGTTTATCCAGCACATCTTGGCGTAGGTCAACTTCAAAATACCGAGGATTCTCTGGTTTTACCGCTGCTACCAGCAGCAAGTGCCGATCGATCCCCGATGGGAACTTCAGGCTAGTCTGTTGGGTTGGATGAGTTGCGATCGAGGTTTTTTTTGGGTTTGCCACAGCCATAAAATTAGGTGCAGTCAAAATGAACCTGTGTTGGCAATTGTCAGGAACACCCTCAGTGCCGATCGACCTTTTTGCTCGCCCGCGGCGAGCGTCATAGGCTCGCGTCATTACCTTATTCTAAGGCAGCGCGGTTCAAATCCCCAGTCCGCAGCACTCCGGCGCCGACTTGGGGGCAGCAACGGCTTTGCTCACGATCGACCCATAACTAAAGCGTTGTACAATCTATAGAAACTTTTTTATCGAAACGCCAGAGGCAAGCCCTGGGCTAACGACATGGGGATTTAGACTTGGGGATCGGTCGGTAGGGACTTTTAAGTCTCGTGAAACGATTGTGTTGCTAAAACCAGAGTGGTATAATTGGCAGAGAGCGATTCGCCAGAGTAAGAATAACTTTCAACCCATTGAAATATCCTAGAGGGCGAGCCACCCCGGTAACGCACTAATCCGATTAATTTGGAATAGTTAAAGCCCAAATAATTGCAGCATAGGTCACGTTAAATCTTAAAAATATGAAGGACTCAGCAAGTCTGCGCTCCGTGAGAAGTAAAGTTCTTTGAGTGAGTAGAGGGATATTTCAATGTCCCGTTGTCGTCTTGAAGGTGGGCAAGAATCCCCCGGCTTTAGACGTGGGTATGTTCACGGACTGACCTTTTTCAGGTTTGGGCTATGGCAGCCTCCCCAGTGAGAGCTAGTCTTTAATCAAGCGGCATGGGTACTGCTCTCTCATTCCTCCAGACAACTGGTGGCGGCCGTACTTTCTGGAAGTTCTCCCGTGAGAACGTGCTATGCGTGAGTGCGGATCGAGTTAGAAAAAAATGCTATCCCCCGATCGGGCAAACGACACCAAAAAGTAATACTTAAGTGGCAACAAGTTATCCTTACTTGCCTATACTTATTTACTTTAGGTAAGTTGACTAAAGATCGCACGCAGTGTTATGTTTAGTCAAGAACCTTTGGCTTAAGGGGGATAGCCTACTTATCTTGGGATTAGCCGTCTACCCAACAGCGTAGGAAGTAAACACCACTTATCTTTTAGGCCTTTAAGTAACTTAAAGTAAGTTGGGATAGGTTTTACGAAGCAGAGGACTATTAGTGTGCTGTATCTAGCGGAAGTACAAAAACAGAGAAGCGGCTTTGGTCTCGGTGGCGGTAAGGCTGAACTGAAACTGCTAGCTTGTCAGCGGGGCGAACATAACTGGAGCGCCGTACCAGGCGATGACGCGATCCCAGTTGAGGAAGCTAATAAGTTTAACGACGGCACGCTGGTGCTGGTTGAGTTGAGCGCTAGCAAGCAAGTGCAGCGGATTCAGGAGGCGGCCCGCCAGTTGGTGAGCATTCTGCAAAATTTCTCGCGATTGCAGGACAAGTTTAAGGATAAGGAAGAGGAAATTGAACAGTGGAAGGCTTCTCTGACGTTTTCGAGTCAGGAACTCAATCGCCGGGAAATGGAAATGCAAGCCCGCGAAGAGCAGTTGGCTCAAATGGAGGAGGAGTTGGAGCGGCTGGAGGCTCAGCGCTCGGAAATTGAAAATACTCGAGATGAAGCTAACCGACTGCGAGAAGAAGTCGATCGCAGTCGCGTGGAAATTGAGACGGCTTGGGAACAGTTGCGGGGCGAGCAGCAACGGGTGGCCCAGCAGCAGTCTGAGGTTCCGCAGGGGGCAGTAATTGATGAGCAGCAGAGCCAGAGGATTCAGGAGTTGATGCAGAAGCTGGGAGGGGCAATTGCTTCGGCCCAAGGGGTGCGGGAACAACTGAATCAGTCTCTTGGTGCGGTGGGCGCTCAACAGGCAATTCTGGATCAGCACTGGCAGCAGTTGGAGCAAAAACAGAGCATAGCTCAACAGCAACAAGAAGAGGTCGATCGACAAAATCAGACCCTCCAGAACCGCTGGCAAGAGTGGTACCAATCTCAAGATGCTTTGGCCGGGGCTCGGGCGGAGCTTAAAGGGCAGCAAAGTACCCTCAGCGCTAAGCAGGGCCAGGCTCAGTCGGTGTCTTTGCAGGTGCAGGCTGTTGAGAACCTTTACCAGCAAGTTTCCAGGCTCGCATCTGCTTCGGGTGCTGCGGGTACGGAGCAGAAAGTAGATGTGTCAGCTTTGGAGAAGATGCCTGTTGATGAGTTACAGGGGCTGGTGCAACACCTGGAACAGGATTTGGAAAAGGTGTTCCGGTTTGTTAACGATCAAGAGGAGGAGTTGACTCTGCAGCGGGAGACAATCGAGGATCTGCAAGGGAAAATTCAAGCTGCTAGCGAGTACGATCGCCTGGCTTTGGAAAATGAAATGGCAGATGAACTCGAAAGTTATCAGATGTTAAACGAAACTCTCGTGGGACAGCGCCTCCGGTTGCAGGAACGGGAAGATGTTTTGAAGCAGCATCAGGCGGTGCTGTGGCGGCGGCTGGGTACTGCTAATGCTCTAAAACAAGAGCGAGGAGATATTGATTTGGGGCCGATTGTCGCACAGATCGATACTCAGCGGCAGCAGCAAAGCCAAGAATTGCAAAGACTGGAAAACGAAATTCAGCAGGTGCGGGAAGCAATATCCCAAATTGAGGCAAATGTCAACCGCCAAAATGGGGAAAGTGAGGCGAAACGCTACGAACTCAAGCAGTTAGAGCAGAATTTGTTCAACCAGAAAGGTGCAGTGGCGCAACTCTGGGGCAGGCTGAATGTTTATCAAGAAATGTTGCAGCCGGTGCAGGACAATTTGAATGCGCTACGCCAAAAGCTCGAAGCGGTGGCGGGGGAACTCGATCGGGTGCAGGAGACGGGAGACGAGCAAAATCGGGTAGTTTCCGAGTTGTGGCAAGTCCTTTCGGGTTTGATCGCAGCTTAAAATTGAATATGTAAAATTATCGAAGGGTGTTCGACTCGACCGATCGCTCCTCCAGGAAATGGATCGGTTTGCGATCGGTTGGGCGCTACTATTAAGCGGGTTAGTTTTTCTACGCTTTCAAAGCTGGGGGCCGAGGGCAATATTTGTTGCAGTAGTTGCCGCATTGCCCGTCGCTGCAAGGCCAGGGGTGCTTCCCGCAAAATCGGGCGATTTAACTTGACGGGAAGTTGAAAATTTACCTGCGGGCTGTCTGCAATTGGAGACATTGCTCGCTGTAGCAACTCGCTGGCTGCAAGTTCGAGATATTCTACGTCGGCGCGGAGGAGTTCGGCTGTTTGAGATAGGGCTTGTTGGGCTTTTGGGTTGAAATGAGTTTCCAAATAAGGCAATAATTCTGCTCGAATCCGGTTGCGCGTATATTGCAAATCTTGATTTGTGGAATCTTCCCAAATAGGTAGTTTTTGCTCTAGACAAAATTGACCTGTTTGCGATCGAGTTATTTCGAGCAAGGGACGAACTAAATAGATTTTAGATTTTAGATTTGGGATTTTCGATTGGGAATTTTCAGGCTGATTTTCCAATCTAAAATCGGCAGATATTTGGGAGTTGGGATTTTCGCCGGAATTCCCCAATCTACCGATTTTAGATTTGAGATTTGGGATTTTAGATTGGAAATTTTCATCGTGATTTTCCAATCTAAAATCGACCGATATTTGGGAGTTGGGATTTTCGCCGGCATTCCCCAATCTACAATCGGCAATCGGCAATCGAAAATCGAGCAGGGGTCGCGTCCAGGTGAGGGCAGAAAGTCCGTCGGCGCCACTGCCGCGAATCAGGTTGTAGAGGAGTGTTTCGGCGCGATCGCTGGCTGTGTGGCCTGTAACAATGTAGGGGTAGTTGTGGGCGATCGCAATTTCCGTTAAAGCTTGATATCGCCACTGTCTGGCCGCTGCTTCTGTTTTGGGGATGTCCGAGGCTGTTTCCAAATAGTAGGATATTCCCCAGCTTTTAGCTAATTGTTCTACATGATTGGCCGAGGCTTGCGAGTCAGAACGCCAACGATGATCGCAGTGAACAATCCCTAGTTTCCACCCCCATTTTGGCTGCAAATCTAGCAGTAATTTAATTAAACACAGAGAATCTTGTCCGCCAGATACTGCTACTAGCAATCGCTGATTTGATGGCAATATTTGTCGGTACAGCAGCGTCCTGTGCACTTGAGCGTGCAGGTACGTCCAATGGGAAGATTCAGCCATGATAGGAGTTTTTCATTCAAAAATAAGGAAGTTAGACAAAGAGCAGTCTACGGGATTTCACCGAGGGATTTTGAGCAAAGAAGGGGAAGCATCCCCTCTCCCAATCTCTCAGTCTTTGCCTTCCTAGCTCCACATTCCTATACTTTGGGGGTCGCGGTCTGGATACCTAGAAATAGGAAAATGATTACTTATTTCTGTTGAGTCACATTGCTTTAATGGCTCATCTATATCGGTTTTATTTGAGCTATCTACGGCGTAGTTTTGCACGGTGTCCGATCTGGAGGCAGCGGCAGGAAGGGCTTTTTGTTCTTTGATTTCAGGTTCGAGCGGAATGAACTCCAGACGCATTCTAAGTTTTCCTTTCGTCCAGTCTTTGCCAGCACTTAATAGCTCGCAATCCAGCCCGTCTGAAAATAATTTTTCGTCTACCAATTTTGACTGCATAATTGCCATAAATTCGCTCACTTTGAATGTACATTGATACATCAAAGCGCTGGTAGGGGCAGACACAACATCGTCTTCTTGGGGAAATATTTTCGATTCGTCCATATTAATTGTCGTTATTTTAATGAAGGAAGAGGGAAGAGGGAAGAAGGAAGAGGGAAGAGGGAAGAAGGAAGAGGGAAGAGGGAAGAAGGAAGAGGGAGTTAATTATGAGAATCTCGCTGGTTGAGTAAGGTGGGAATTGCCCACCCTACAACCGGAGATGATATTAATCCCGATTCTTTGACTTATCCTGTTCTTCTGTGACTGATTGGTGGATCGGGAATTAGAAAAACCAACCGTAGGAATGTAAACCTTTGCCTAACAGATTAACGCCTAGATAGCAAATCCAAACTACCACAAAACCTGTGGCTGCTAAAATTGCTGGGCGTCTTCCCTGCCAGCCGCGAGTAATGCGGGCGTGCAGGTAGGCAGCAAATACCAACCAAGTAATTAGCGCCCAAGTTTCTTTCGGGTCCCAACTCCAGTACGATCCCCAAGCTTCGTTAGCCCAAACCGCACCGGCAATAATGCCAACTGTCAGTAAGGGGAATCCTAAACCGATGATGCGATAGCTAATGTTATCCAGAGTTTCTGCTAGATTCAAGCGCTGGGGCGAGAGAGGTTCTGCGGTTTGAGTTGGGGCGGTTGATGAGGTTTGAACGGTGGCTAATTCGAGCACTGCGGTGGTGCCCAAACCGTTATTGTTGGAGTTGAAAGAGGGTTCGCTGAACACTAATGCGCTGTCGGCGCTGGTTTCTGCATTTTGAGGTTCGGGGTTTTGAGGGCGTTGGAGGCGGTAGTTGCCGTTGCGGTTGCTGTTGGTGCCGAAGGAACTACCGGTGAGTTCGATTTTTTGGCCGCGGGTGACGATTAAAAAGGCGATCGCCAGTAGCGCTCCTACCATTAAAGTTGAGTAACTGAGCATCATGACGCTAACGTGCATCATCAGCCAGTTTGATTTGAGGGCGGGTACTAGGGGCTCTGCAGATTGCATGGTGGCGGGCAGAGTCAGGGCTGCAAAGGCGGATATTGCCATTGCTACGGGGGATGTGGCTACTCCTACTAAGCGGGAACGGCTCATGTTTTCCGCGACTAGGTGGATGGCGGTGATTCCCCACACGAGGAAAAATAGGGATTCGTAGAGATTGCTTAAGGGGAAGTAGCCGGCTTCTATCCATCGAGAACCGAGTAAAGCGGCGATGGATAGGTTGGCTACGGCCATTCCTGCGGTTCCTAGGGCTGACAGGTAGGGAATGCCGGGGAAAGCTGCGCCAACCCAGTAAATGAGCATTGTGGAGAACAAAACGGCAAAGGAGATGTTGTCCAGCCAGTTCTGGAGTACGACCAGATCCATAAAAATTACTCCGCTAGTGTTTTTACTTATTTTTGCTAACTAGATCGATCGTACTGGGGTTGGGCAGTTTTGGGTTTGGGATTTTGAATTTTTGTGGCAATTATGAGTGGTTGGCGGTTGTTGAGGTGCGAGTGGGCGATCGCGCGGACGCATCAAACAAGCTACTATTGACCCACCAGACGAGTGTCACCCCGTCAAGTCACACTTGTTGATTTTGGCTGAGGGCTTGAGGTTGGACGAGTTCCAAGGAAGGAAACACGGAATGCTGATGGGCGAAATTCGATCGCCGATTAACAAAATCAGGACTTACGCAGAGGAGGCCAGAAACCGGGTTTTTTTAGGAAAATGCTTCGTTCGTACTCGAAGATTAAGTAAAAAACCCCGTTTCTTGGTCGGGAGTGCGTCTAGGACTGAAAATATAGGATGTTTTTTGATCGGGGGCTATCTGGAATCCTTTAGAATTGATTGAGCGGATTACCCATTTGCTGTTTTTGCAACCTGCAAAAAAACGGAAGCCCCCGACAATCGTTGTGGATACTCCCCAAATTTTAGACTAAAGCTCAACCTCCCAGATTGATCGAGGCGAGTCAAATCTAAAATCTAAAATCTAAAATCGACTGAGGTTCGAGCAGTTGCATCGGTTAGAGGAGAGGTTGGGTTAATGCGTCGAGATTCAATATTTTACAAGTTATTTCAAGAAGCTCCGACGCTGCTGTTTGAGCTATTGGAAGAGTCACCATCGAATGCGGAACAGTATCGATTTGACTCGGTTGCGGTGAAGGAACCGAAGTTTGAAATTGATGGGGTGTTTTTGCCACCGGATGCTGAGCCGGGAGTTGTATATTTCTGTGAGGTGCAGTTTCAGCGGGATGAATTGCTTTATGAGCGATTGTTTGGTGAGTCGTTTTTGTATTTTTATCGCAACCGTCAGCGATTTACAGATTGGGAAGCGGTGGTAATTTATCCGAGTCGATCGACTGAACAATCAGAAACGCATCCGTATAGATCGCTCTTGAACTGCAATCAGGTGCATCGCGTATATTTGGATGAGTTGGGGGATATTGAACAGTTGCCGCTGGGGGTGGCGCTGATGGCTTTGACGACGATCGACGAAGCGAGTACGCCGGAAGCGGCGCGATTGTTGCTGGCGCGATCGCAGCGGGAGGAATCTGAGGCAGCGAGTCGCGCCATAATAGAGATGCTGACGACAATACTGGTTTACAAGTTTACAAATTTGAACCGAAGGGAGGCAGAGGCGATGTTAGGGATTACGCTTGAGGAAACTCGGTTTTATCGGGAAGCTAAGGAAGAAGGCATTGAACAAGGCATTGAACAAGGCATTGTCCAAGGGATTGTCCAAGGCCGCGAACAAGAAGGAAGAGCTTTGATTTTACGTCAGTTAAATCGCCGTCTGTTAAATCGGCGAGTTGGAACATTACCGGAATCTATCACGACTAGAATTGCTGATTTGTCGATCGAGCAAATTGAAACTCTAGCAGAGGAATTGTTAGATTTTCAGTCGATCGAGGATTTAGAGGTTTGGCTGGAGAATTTGCCGCAGGGAGATTGATACGAGGTTAGGAATTGCACTTGAGGGGGCGATCGCGCCATTTACGCGCACAAACACATCAAACGTACTCCCCCTCTATTTCCTGGGTTTTAGGGTTCTTTTGGTGCATCCGCCGCTGCTGAGAGGATGTTAATGGTGCGATCGGGGATGATTCCGGCGGATTAGAAGCTGATTGAAGATGGTGGAAGATGTTTTGGGCGATCGAACTTTCTCAAATTTCCCTAAAGCTGCTGTAAAGCAATTTACATCTTTAAACCCACATTCCGCAGATATTCGATCGGATTTAATTTTCAAAAAATTCATAATTTTAAAAACCTCAAATGATTATATAGCAAGCATTTGAGTTTTTTTTAAGGTATAATAATTTGTGCAAGTAAAGCAACCATTAAAACCATGAAAAAGCCCTCGTCAGCTATAAATATTGTAAATTTAGACCCTGCAGGGGATAGTAGCAGGGATCATATAGCGTTTCTCATAAAGATGAGGTACAATAACAGCAGTGAGTAAACCAATTCCTCATATCGGATAATGTAACTTGATTGAAGGCAAACTCTATCGCTTTTGCTAATTCTCGGTAATTAGTCGTCTTGATAGAACGGAGAATGTTTTTGAGTTTTGACCATAAATGTTCAATTGGTGAGAAGTCGGGCGAATATGGTGATAAGTATATTATTTTTGCCCCTTGACTTTTGATGGCTTTTTCTATTTCTTCGCTTGTGTGAATAGTACAATTGTCCATCACTACACAAGCACCTTTCCAGAGTTTTGGTACGAGCTTTCGGATGATAAAAGCCTCAAATGTAATTGTATCAGTTGTACCTATTAAGTTGACTGATGTTAGGACTTCATTGACTGATATAGCTCCAATTATTGAGACATTTTTCCCCCGTTTATTTGGTTTTTGTCCCCGAGCCCTTGAACCTTTTAGAGAACGAGCATATAACCTAACCATTGCTAAGTTGACTCCTGATTCATCAATGAATATTAAGTCTTTAAAACAAACTTCTCGGACTTTTTGCCAGAACTCATATCGCAGACCCTGAACTCGGTCAGTGCCTTTCGCGCTCGGAAAGAGAGTTTTTTTTTAAAAGTCATGTTTAAGAGTTTTGCCATTCTTCCCATCGTTGCCACGCTGATGGTAAAACCAATTTTCTGGTACAGTAAATAACGGAGTTCTTCGAGAGTTGCATCATTATTTTCTTCAATCAATTCGGCTAAAATCAGTAGTTGTTCTGCATTGAGTTTCAATTTGACTCCGCATCGCTCAGTTCGAGGAGCAATGTTTTGGGTCTCACGATACTGCTTAACCAATTTTTGGACGAAACTTAGGGCCACACAAAAACGGTTAGCTATTGCTCTTTGTGACAGCGGTTCATTATGGTACACATCCATAATTTTTTGTCTAAAATCAATCGAATAAGTTTTCATTTTTACTAATGTGTGATACTTACTAAAATCCTTGATATTTGTCATTCGAGTGACTGCTGTGGGTCGAGCGATTGTTCGCTCGCGCTCCATTTAATTAGAGCTGCATAACATTTTGGGGTTCTATATTTTTCACTCCGTTCAAGTCAGTTATATCATACCTCATCTTTCTGATAAATGCTATAGATGAAATGGAATTGGTAGAAGAAGTCAACAAAATAGTGGGAATAAGAATTAAAGAAACCCTCAGCCCAGGACAAGTAATGAAAGCAATGATTTTGAACGGATTGGGATTTTTGAGTGCGCCAATCTACCTATTTGACAGATTTTTTGTAGGAAAAGCAACAGAACATCTAATTGGAGAAGGAGTGACGCCAGAACAATTAAACGATGACAGAATCGGGAGAGCATTAGACAAATATCATCAAGCTGGAACGACAAAACTCTTCACAGCAATTGCCCTAAAAGCAGCACTAAAATTTGAAGTATCAATGAAAAGTGTTCATCTAGACAGCAGCTCAATATCAGTAGAAGGAGCCTACAAAAACTGTCAGGGAAACAGCCAGGAAGTTGAGGCAGAATTGTCAGATACAGAATCTGACATGAAAACCATAAAAATCGTTCATGGCTATTCAAGAGATCGAAGACCAGACCTCAAACAATTTATGGTTGCTACGATCGTAACTGGAGATGGAGACGTACCATTATATCTCAAAATAGATGATGGAAATGCCGACGATAAAAGTGTTTTTGTAGAAAGATTGAAAGAATTTAAAAAACAGTGGACATTTGATGGAATCTGTGTAGCAGACAGTGCCTTATACACAGCAGAAAATTTGTCAGCAATGGCAGGAATGAAATGGATAACCAGAGTACCACTAAGCATCAAAGAAGCTCAAAATAAAATCTGCAACATTGAAGATAGTGCCTGGGAAGACTCTGAAATAAAAGGATATAAAATGGCAGTCCAAACCAGTGAGTATGCTGGCATCAAGCAAAGATGGCTAGTAATAGAAAGTGAAATGAGAAAGCAAGCAAATCTTGAAAAAATAGTTAAGCAAGTAGAGAAACAATTAGAATCAGCTAAAACCAAGCTGTGTAAGCTATCCAGGCAAAAATATGCTTGTATTCCTGATGCAGAAACTGCAATAAAAAAGTTATCAAAATCATGGAAATATCACCAAATAACAGAAATTAAATTCCAAGAAAAGCCAGTTAAAGCAACAAAAAACAATCTCAAAGAACTCGGTCAGATACAGACAAAAGTTTATCAAGTTACAGGTGAAATAGCCCCCGTAAATTCAGCGATTGAAGCAGAAAAAGTCAAAGCTGGGAGATTTATATTAGCCACAAATATCTTAGATACTGAAGAAGTAAGCAATCCAGAGGTATTATCGGAATATAAAGCGCAGCAAAGTAATGAGAGAGGATTTAGATTTATCAAAGATCCGTTATTTTTCACTTCGAGCGTATTCGTGAAAAAGCCGGAGCGAGTTGAAGCAATTGGAATGATAATGGGACTATGTTTGTTAGTGTATAACCTGGCGCAAAGGAAATTGAGACAACAATTATTAGCTACCAACGATCGAGTGAAAAATCAGGTAAATAAATTAACAGATAAGCCGACAATACGCTGGATATTTCAGATGTTTCAAGCTGTACATTTAGTAACGATAAATGGAGAGAAGCAGGTCAGTAATTTAAACCAAGAACGTCAAGATATCTTGCGACATTTAGGAGAGTATTGCTGTCAATACTATTTAATATTTCTAAGTGGATAACGCTCGACCGCGAGGTGTAGATATTTATGAATAATTTACATTAATTAGTCAAGATAATTTGCTCTTGGCAGAATTTGTCTTGCTTAAAAAGATGAAGGAGATTAATAAAACAGCAGTATGAATATATTAGAAAAAGTCAATTATTTCAACTTACTTATTTTAGGTAAATTTGACAAGTATCTGTAACTCTAAAACCGCATAGGTTCAACCAAAAACTTTTTGGATTTCCAGTTTTCACAACTGGTAAAAAAATCAAACCCACATCTGCGGAATGTGGGTTTAAAAGTTTTGGTAAATCTCAAAAAAGCAATCAAGGGTAGTGCTGCATATAGCCTTTCTCAGAAAGATGGAGTAGCAGAAACCCTGTATTCTCAAGCTTTTTAAGTGGGATTATGTACCGCTCTAGTAAGGATAATTAAGGCTTTCACTCTCTAGATAAACTGGCGTTATACTAAAGATTCCCTACTATCTCATGCCCTCTCTTCGTAAACTACTTTGGGAAAAGTAGGGAAACAGCAACTAGTTTGGGCGCGTTAGCTTCTACAGTTGAAGAGTCCTCCCTAATAAAAGCTTTTTCACCTACAAACGAAACCTGTTTTTGAGATGGAACATTAATTCTAATCACCGATAATCCCTTGAAATCTATAGTATCAATTTTCGTCATAACTTGAGTTTTTAAGGGGTCAGTCAAATGTGATTGACGTATTGTATCCCTTAATATCCCAACATAATCCTCTAGCGGTTTACCTAAAATCCTAGCTTCTCTATCAATTCCTACAACATATCTATCATTAATTTCAATAGGATTAATCCCATCTAACTTTTTAATTTTTTCTGCGTCTTGCTTTTTATCAGCCACTCCCAGGAAAATATATCCATCATTTTCTGGATCGGAGTTGGCAATTCCGCAAATTGTTTCAACAAGTCTCGGTAGCAAATTCTTATTTAGCTTTCTATTTGCTGACAGCTCCATCAAACCTTGCTTACACTCGTACTTTGTAGTTTCTATACGAGAACGAAGTAAGGAATTTTTGAACGTTTGTATCAACTCAACACCTTGTCCTAAATTTGATTTGTCTTTCTTCTTCGCGAAGTGGTCTTGTATCAATCCCTTGGTTTGATTAATATTATTTTTACGATCTTGTATGGCTGTATAGCGACGGCTTAGATCTAACTTTTTTTGAAGATTTTTGAGTGCCTCCATAATCCCTTGAGGATTAGCAGGTAAAAGATCTAAGTCAATTATTAATTCAAAAAAAGCCATGAAGATTGTATAGAATGCCTGCGGTATTGGATTATTAATGCCGGGGTTTACGAGATTTTGTAAACACTTATTATCTGAGCTATATGTTTCAATAGTTGCTCCAAGAACTGAGAAAGTTTTTACAATGTTTTCTTCGAGTTTTTTGAAGCCATACGTTGTAAGACTATTCTCTATTAACTGGAAGTCCTTGCTCTCTTCATTATACAGATTATCTAGCTGCTCCTTGCTTCTTGGTAGGGGTTCATTAAGTAATATCGATGCTGCAATATCTGCTATCATATCTTCATCTTCACTATCACGCAGTTGAGAGATTCTAAGGATACCTTGCTTACACCACAATGTATCTTCTGCTTGAATCCCATAACCTTGATTATTCCGTTTGGAATCAATACTAACCTGGGGCATATCAAATAAGCGAAGCGTTTTTTGAGTATCATCCCCCCGCAACTGCATAGCAATTGTACGAACTACTTCTGCGAATGATGTCGTTACACCTGCTTGTCGTCTCTCTTGGTTGCTTAAATGCTTACCACCGGAATTTATTCTGCCAAAAACCTCTGTTATATCGCTTTCATCCATTGCAGTGTAAATGGTTACAGCAAACTGATAATGTAAAATCTCTGCACATTCTTTTCTATCTAATTTATCAAAACTTTCGTCAACTTCAAATACCTTTTCATCAGCTAATTGTTGAGCATAAGAGTACTCTTTAAGATTGAAATGCCTGCCATTAAATGCAAATAAATTTTCAATAAAACCACAAATAGCATTAAGTCGCTGCATACCATCTATGATCTCATACTTTCCACTTCCATGAACTTGAGGACGTTCAGCTAGTAGAATCAAAGGAATTGGATATCCCTTTAAAATGCTTCCAATCAATTTTTCTTTTTCGTCAACTGACCAAATTAATTTTCTTTGATACTTTCTGTTTACCAATAAGTTACCTAACCGATAGAGCTGATAAGCTTCAGTGACTGCCATTCCGCGTGGAACAATGCTCATACTTATGCTCGCTTTAAGTCAAGATTTTGATAATACTATAATACTATCGATCGACTAAAACAAATCTTGTTACCAAGAATTGCCTATCTGTAAGGTGGGCACTGCACACCCTACAGATAGAGGTTCTGCGTAAGTCCTCTCTTTTCACCAAGGATTGCCAATCATTCTAAAAGCAGACCAATAATAAGGATGAGAGAAATTCTGACTCGTCGTGTTTGCCAATTCCGGGGGTAACGGCAGATTGCCAACAGAAGTGTGCAGCATCCCCCCTTCAATTCGCACTTCTCCCCGCAACATCGCTAATTGCGCTTGCCGGAGTGCTTCTGCTTTAATCGGAGCAGTTTTTAACTGCCTGTAAAACTCCGCCATCAATCCCAAACTGCCCTCGTCGCTGACATACCAAAGAGTCGCCATCGCCGATTTAACCCCGGCTTGCACCGCTAACCCGCCAAAGCCCAACTCGGCCTCTCGATCGCCCACAGCAGTCTTGCAAGCACTCAAAACTAACAGTTCAACTTGCGGGCTGTGCCAATTCATTTGCCGCAACTGATCCAAACGCAATTTAGTATCCCACAACTGAATAAAGGATTGGCTGGGAGCTCCCGATCGAAATTCGGCGTGGGTAGCCAAGTGAATCATCCCAAAAGGCTGCTGCTGGCGCTGCGATTTCAAATTGGCCAGGGTGAAAGCTTCGTTCAAGAAAGACTTACCCGGCCACTGCTGCGGGGTGATTGTCGATACTTCTATTTCCACCGCAGGCAAAGGACTCATCTCTAGAAATTGGGACGCCCCCATTGCCAGAACTTGGGTATTTTTGAAATTGGCGGGGCTGGTATCCGTCAAACTCAGACTCGGCATCGCTCCAACACTGTAACGCTCTACCAGAAAGCCTTTGCCGTCGTGCAGGGCACCCATCGGTATAGATCGCAACCCCATATCTGAGATAAAAGATAAATTCTCAATGCCTTTGGCTTGCAGTTCTGCTTCCAGCGGCGCTACCATCCACTGGTAGAGTTGCTGAGCTAAGGGCAAATAACTTTTAGTGTTGCGCTTTACCGGATTAGTCAGTTCATCGCGAAATTTCCGAACAGCTTCCATTACCTGGGCGCGAGAGGTTCCAGGGATGCGCTGGCGAACGGGCAAACCTTCCGGGGCGATCACCATCATTTCCAGTTCGTCAGAGGCTTGAATTTGCTGTTCTACACGCAAGATGGACGAACTGCTGTAAGGCCGATCGACTGTAGAACCCCTGGGTACAAAGCTGATATAAATGAGAGCTGGTTTGATGCCTGTGGCTTGTTGGACACTGCGAAGGGTATTTTGGGCATCTTCTAGGGTGGCGATCGTATTTGATGGCAAATTTAGGTAATCGACAAACTCCCTGGTGAATCTCTCCTCGACGGGAAAAATAACGGCGCCGAGGTCGATTGGCAACTTGGAAGCGTCAAGATTCCACGACGCGGGAGGTGAAATGCGCTGTTGTAAGGAATTAGATATCTGGTTTTGCTGTTGTAAGCTGGGGGAAAATAAAGGATTTGTGCTGGGCGGCCGGTTGGCTGCGAGCTCCGGTGTCGGTATCGGTGCGAGATTTATGGGCGCAGCAGCAGGCGCAACCACTGGATTTGGAGTAATTGTGGGTGCGATCGGCAAATTTGATATCGGCGCTGGATTTTGAGGAATTGTGGGTGCGATCGGCAAATTTGATATCGGCGCTGGATTTGGAGTAATTGTGGGTGCGATCGGCAAATTTGAGACTGGCGCTGGATTTGGAGTAATTGTGGGTGCGATCGGCAAATTTGAGACTGGCGCTGGATTTGGAGTAATTGTGGGTGCGGTCGGCAAATTTGAGACTGGCGCTGGATTTGGAGTAATTGTGGGTGCGGTCGGCAAATTTGAGACTGGCGCTGGATTTGGAGTAATTGTGGGTGCGGTCGGCAAATTTGAGACTGGCGCTGGATTTGGAGTAATTGTGGGTGCGATCGGCAAATTTGAGACTGGCGCTGGATTTGGAGTAATTGTGGGTGCGATCGGCAAATTTGATATCGGCGCTGGTGCGGGTGCGGGTGATGGTGCTGGTGCTGGCGCTGGTGCGGGTACGGGTGCTGGCACTGGTGTCGGCAAATTTGATATCGGCGCTGGTGCGGGTGCGGGTACGGGTGCGGGTACGGGTGCGGGTGCAGGCGCTGGTGCGGGTGCGGGTACGGGTGCGGGTGCAGGCGCTGGTTCGGGTGCGGGTGCGGGTACGGGTGCGGGTACGGGTACGGGTGCGGGTACGGGTGCGGGTACGGGTGCGGGTGCGGGTGCAGGCGCTGGTGCAGGCGCTGGTGCAGGCGCTGGTGCAGGCGCTGGTGCTGGTGTCGGCGCTGGGGCTGGTGTCGGCGGTGTCGGCGGTGTCGGCGGTGTCGGCGGTGTCGGCGGTGTCGGCGGTGTCGGCGCTGGGGCTGGCGCTGGGGCTGGTGTCGGCGCTGGGACTGGCGCTGGGGCTGGTGTCGGTGCTGGGGCTGGCGCTGGGGCTGGCGCTGGGGCTGGTGTCGGCGCGGGTGCTGGTGTCGGCGCGGGTGCTGGGGCTGGCGCTGGGGCTGGGGCTGGTGTCGGCGCGGGTGCTGGTGTCGGCGCGGGTGCTGGTGTCGGGGCTGGGGCTGGTGCTGGGGCTGGGGCTGGGGCCGGTGTCGGCGCGGGTGCTGGTGTCGGTGCGGGTGCTGGTGTTGGTGCTGGCGAGACAGAAGAAGCCGTAATGTTAATTTGCGTCGGCTGTACTATTTGAGGGTTGGGGCTGAAATAACCTCCCTTTGTAATCACGTTTTCCTTCTTTGGACCCCCAGTGGCAATGCTGCCAGCAGTACCGTTGAGTTTGTTATAGTCGGGCCCGACGCTGAAAGGAGTGTTCGAGGCTTCGCCACCGTGGCGAATGGTGATATCTCCACCATTGGCGCTACCAGTCGCGGATGCGGAAATGCTGCAAGGTTGCGACAAGCAGTTGTTATCGTTTGTGAAAGTGCCTGTAGCTCGGAAATTACCGCCGGCTGTAATGTCAATCTCTCCTCCGGCTGTTAGGCCTTCGGTGTTGATATGGGTTACTTCGATGTCGTTGCGGGCGTTGAGGGTGACTGCGCCGCCTTGTTTTTCTTGGGAATTGGCGTCTATGAACCCTGTTTGGATGCTGCTTGAGGGTGCTGCAATACTAACGTCTCCGGCGTTGCTGTTTTTGTCGATCGACCCTGCGTTGATATTGCCTGTTTCTACTTTTCCTGTACGGCTGGTGACGGTGATGTTGCCGCCTGCAGTGGTGTCGGAGTGGGAGTCGAGACCGACAGTGCGAATGTCGCCACTAGCTTCTATGGCGATTGGGCCGCCTTGGGAACTTGTCAGGTTTCCGCTGACTGCAACGGTGTTGGCTGCTTGAATTTCGATCGCCCGAGCGTTTGCATCTCTTAGTGCCACATCCCCCGCAGCTACTGCTCGGTTAGAGGCCGTGAGTACCACTTCACCGCTGGCATTGACGCTGAGGCCTGTAGCGTTTGTTTGACCGAGGCCTGTGAGCAGTTCGGGCAAGGATGCGATCGAGAATGTCGAAGCTGTGCTGGATGTTCCAGTGCTGCTCGTTGCTGAGGGCGGCTCGATTTCCAAACTCAGCAAATTGCCTCGCTGGCTGAGGCGCACTAAATTTGTCCCGGAGACTGATGCGACGGTAATTTGACCGCCTGGGGCCGAAAGGCTGCCTGTGCTGACAACGGTACCGCCGAGCAAGGTTAAGTTCTGCCCTGACTTGACTGCTAAGTCGGCCGTGCTGAGAATTGCCCCTGCTTTAGCGGCTCCAAAAGTAAAGGAATTGGGCGTGCCTATCAGAGATGTGTAAGTGCTAGTACCGACAGCGTTAAAGGAGTTTGAACCAAATCCAATAGCGGTGGCGGTGGTTGCTGTGAAAGAAGCCGGCACGTTTAAACTGGCACTGTTGCCAAATATGATGCCGGATGGATTCATCAGAAACAAGTTAGAATTGCCGCCGGTTACTTGAATTAAGCCGTTAATAATCGAGGGGTTGCCTCCGCCTATGCCCGCTAAAATGTTGCGAATGTTGGGGTTTGATATAAAGTTGGCAATCTGATTTTCCGACAAGCCGAATTCTTTAAAGCTGTGGAAAAGATTTTGTCGATCGCTCGATAATTGTCCGCCTTGAATATCGAAGCGAGTTGGTTGCCCAGGAGTCCCGTTTTGGGCTGCAGGAGTGACGGTAGTACCCGTTGCGTCCGCCGCTGGAACAATTGTTTGACCTTCTGCTTTGGCTTGCAAAAAGTAAAGATTTATTAAGACTATTTGCAGAGCAAGTGTCAGTTTGCTTATTCTTGCTTTTGATAGGAATTTTGACGTTTTTTGAATATTTTTGACGGTTTTCATAAGTTTTTAATGGGTAAAATATATAAATCACAGAAATTAGGTAAAGAAACTGGCTTTGTAGAAAAAACTTGGTTGACGGCTGTGTCACTAAATACAGCATATTCCATGTAGATGTATATCGCCAAAAACCTGGTTTCGAGCAACTGAATCAGTACCAGAGGCGACAACTGTAAAGAAACCCGGTTTCTAGGGTGTACTTCATAAACCTGGAATACGCTGTATCTGCACATCTGTGCTGTGCCTGGTCAATGTGTGTAGAAGATAGGAAATCTACCCCTCATTTTCAGAGGGGGTATTCGTGAACTATTTTGTCAGTCTTATTGCTAAGTAAGGTTTGCCTGGTAAATATTCACGTTCCCTGGTGAGGAAAGCGATACGCTTAGCTTTCAACCTGTTGACTCGTTCCTTTATCGCCTTCGACAGTGCATAATCCTGGCGTTTACATCACGGTGTCATGGATGAACGCAGTCAGTTAAGATGCTTGACAGCAGGTTCCGATGTTGTACAGGTGCTGACTGGGAATGCCAAGATCTGCATAGTTTTTTCGGAACGGTTGAAGACGCTATATTTATGAAGCAACCGGGTTTCTGACTGCAAGTGCATTCAGGACTCAATGGGTAGAATTTGCGTCTGATTTTGCAAATTTTTCAGCGTATCTTTTCCACAATCTAAATATAACTCGAAATGCCTAGGCTCTGTATCTGCCGCATGACATATTAATAAAAAAAAACAAAAACGGCCTTCCTAGAGACCCTCCGACGCCGCGCGACCCGGTTTTTTAACTATTATTGAGAGTCTGAAGGAAGTATAGGGGTTCAAAAACTAGGTTTCTGCGTCCAAGACTGACCCGGAAACATCCCAAAATATTTTATACAAAACAAAAAATACTATACACTTGCCGAAAATTAAAATTATGAAAAGCAGAAATGAGCAGGAGTCAGAATCCAGAATTCTGAATTCAGAATACCCCATGCCTGAAGTGAGGATTAACGGTAGCGGAAAGATTTTTTTATGCTCCACGATTAAAATCGGGGGCTTTCAACCTCGATTCTCCATCCTGTCGCACAGAATCCCTTCTGGATTCTGGCTGTTTAATTCTGAATTATTCTTCAGTAAGTCAAATTGTTAGGATATTCAGAAACCCGGTTTATTTAAATAAAAAACCGGGTTTTTGGTTGTTTTTTGTGTGAGGTTTTGTGAAGTAAAACTACTTAAATCCGGCTCTATTTCCCTCTTGTAGTCAAGTCCACTATTGCCGATTTCGATCGCCTGGTTTTGGGTTTTAATCGATCGCCCTGTTGGTGTTTAAGGGGATGTGCAGGCGGATTTGTGGAAGGATTTAAGAGTTAATTGGGTGAAGTTTGGACAGTGGGCGAGGGACTGGGAGAAGCAGGGCTCGGTGAAGCAGGGCGCGGTGAAGCAAGATTGGGTGAAGGATTTGCAGAAGGAGTGGATTGGGTGGATTTTTTGAGACCGACAAAAGCGTCATAACGGGTGGTACGATCGCCAATGACGGCCGCTGTAACGCCGATCGACCGCGTGGCGTCAATCCAAATTTTTTGGTTGGGAGGAAACTCCGGCAAAGCTAGGTTTTTCGGGTTAAACGCACTCTCGGTGTCGATGAAGAAATTGCCGTTGTGGGGTTGAAGTTGCGATCGTACAGTTTTCTGGAACAGTTCGCTGCTTAAAAGCGGACTTTTCGGTGCCGGAACGATCGCATCAACCACTGGAGCTCCTACTGTCATAAACGCTACATCGTTCATCCAGCCGCGAGTTACCGTAATCCCTCCAAACGGCGATGTCCATTTAATCGCCGGTTTGCCGCCGACTTGAATTTCCTCCACTCTAAACCCTTTAGTTTTCATCGTTTCATCAAGCTGTTTCAGGGATTTGTCGGCGGCGCCCCGGTTGTTTGTTTCCACCATAAATACAAACCCGGCAGCAAATTTGTCTTTGGGATTCTGTGCGGGCGCTGGTATTAATGAGAGAGAAAATTCTCCCGCCATCCAGTTCATCAAGTCTTTATCTAAATCCATGCCGGTAGTGGATTTTAAACCTGTGCGTAAAACTTGGGGATTAATCGGGGAAATCGGGTTGGCATCGGCTCCCAATACGTAGTCTTGCCACAAACGCTGCAAGTTGCCGCCGGATACCATCATTATTGTATTGCTTGGCAGGCGATTAACCATTTTTAGAGCATTGTTTTCTACTGCTATCCTTCTGGTAGAATCTGGTTTTAGCCAAGAGACAGATTTGAAGGCAATTCCTTCTTCTTCTAGCGTCGCTGTGGTGGCAAATCCCTGATTTTGTTGCAGTTTTTCGAGGTTTTCTGGCGAAATTTCGCGGGCTGAGTTGGCGGCGGCATAGGCGGCCGCTACTGGCATATTGACGTAGATTTGACCGAAGGCGCCCGGGCTTTTTATTTTGTCTATGGCGTCTGCATAGCCAGGGGTTTTGGCTAGGGAAGGTTCGCCTTTGTAGGTGTCGATTATTCTATCTGTAGCGCTAGAATCTGTGGTGACTGCTAAATAGTTTGTGCCGAGTACCGCGACTGAGAAATTGCGATCGGGTACGCCTTGAGTTTCTGTGACTTGCACGCCTTTATAATTACGCTCAACTATTTTTCCTTGGCTGAGGGGTCTGGGTTTTGCTAATAATTCTTTGGCTTTGATCGGGTTGGCAATTGGCAGGATAATGGCCACTGACTGTTGAATTGGCGGAGACGGGGGCGCGTTGGGTGCTGGGGAGGGGGCTGGTATAGCTATTTTGTTGCGGAGAAAGGCTACCATTGCTGTGCTACCCACCCACGGTTGAATGTCTTGCCCGTAGGCGTAGCCGTTGCTTGTGAGAAGCCGATCGCGCATTTCGGTTAAAAACCTCTCAAACGAAGCTTTTGACTCGGGCGTGCCAAACTCTCGCAGTTTATTCCACTGGGATTCATCGGTGGTGATGGATAGAGCCATCATCGTATCTTGCGGGACAACCGTTGCCCCCGCCGGCAAGTCTTTGGCGGGCCCACGGGAAATGACGAGGTAGTAAGTGACAAAGCCTAAACCGATCAGAAGTGTGGCGGCTCCGATCGTAAACAGCAGGGAAGATTTATCTTTCTTAAACATTATTCGTAAGGTTCGGGTGCTCGCAACATCATAAATTATATTGGGGATTGGGCATGGGCGATTGGGCGTGGGGCATGGGGCATTGGTAATTTGTTGTTTTTTATTTGTTATTAGAAAAACCACTCACCAGTAACCACTAACCACTACAGTCCTAGACGCAGAAACCGTTTTTTTACTAAATACTGGATTTGAGCCTTTAATACTCGTAAAAAACCCGGTTTCTTTGGTATTTACGCATAAGTCCTACACTAACTACTCCCGATCGCCAATTCCCGATGCCCGATGCCCGATGCCCAATTCCCTGATGTTAGTTTCTGGCCTTAAAGTCTTTAAAGATAGTTTGAAACGAGTACATCAGTCGGTGGACATCGTTTGTCGCTCTAGGAAAAATGTTGAGTTCCCATTTTTTGCGAGCGGTAGTTAGCAGTTTGGCTACGGGTTGCGAGTAACTGTTAGAAATGAAATAGCTGCCACCTTCGTAGCGAATATCTGACGCTAAGCCGATAAAAGCACCGGCCATTTCTAGTTTTAGTTCCGAGGTGCTGTGTTCCGATTTTACTGCTAAAATTACCTGCGAGTGCCGGGGTTCGCGGTTGAGCAAGCGGCAGATATTCGCTTCTTTTTGGGACAAGATTAAAACGTTGCAGTTGTGCAAAACTCCGGCTCTACCTTGGACTTTTACTCCTAGGTGAACTTCCAGGGCTGGTTTGTCGGGAAATTCCACAACAGCATGAGTGTATGGATGTGCAGTTCCGTGAATTTTTCCCGCTGTTTTTCTAAATGTTAAATATTTCGGTGTTTCGTCGTCTAAAACATTGTTGTAATAAATAGTACCGCCTTCATTAGCAACTGCTTTTAGCAGAATAGTGAAGAGGTAAGTGTCAAAAATTCTGGATTGTTCTGCCGCTGTGTTAAAATCGGGATCTATCGAGCTTTTTAATTTGCTTTTAATTTCGGAATTTATGGCGTAGTTGCTGGGCCCGGAGGGCAGTTTTTCGAGCAAGTGCTTGAGGGCGATCGCCTGTTTGTGACGGGGGGCTGTGACGCTGGAAGTAAACTCGATTGTTTTGGCAGTTTCGGCACCGGAATTGGCAAAGATAATTTTTGTGCCGAGGGGAGAGGTTTCTGATTCTACTTTCAAGAAATAAGCAATTTCGTCTTCCATTTCGGAAGTGTTGACGGTCGCTTGTTCGACAGCATCAATTAACAGCAAAAGTTGTTCTTTTGCGGTATAATCTTCTATCTTGAGCAGGGGTGTTTTTCTTTTGAGCGATCGCTCTTCAATTACTTTGCCTATCTCTACAGTATCCGCTACTTGTTGAACTACCCAACCCAAATTAAATTCATTCAGAATTGCCGCCAGTTCTTGATAGAGTTTGGCGTACTCGATCTCGTCCATAATTGTTTCTGCACTGCACACTATTCTGATTATACAAGCAGATTTGATTTTTTGGTCAAGTACCCTGCCGATTTTAGGTTTTAAATTTTAGCTAGACAGACGGGAATCCCCACACCATACCGATCAAGGTTGGTGTGGGATGAAAGGCGCGTGAGACGAGGATTCCATCTGTCCACAATCTCAAGGCGCAGCTTTGAGCGGTGGACAGATGGATGACGAGACGAACAAATCTTATTCTACAGGTCTATCTTGCCCCTCAATATACTTCTTTAATTGCTCAACCGTCACGCCACCACATGAAGCAATAAAATATCCATTTGTCCAAAAAACATCTTTCCAGTAAACTTTTTCAACTTCATCTACAAACTCTTTCCGCAAATAGCGACTAGATACAGTCTTAAGATTGTTGATAAGCTTACTTGGTTCAGTTTGCGGTGTATATTGAAGCAGCAAATGTACGTGGTCACGCTCACCATTAAATTCTACCAATCTTCCTTCCCATTTTTCCATTAAGTTCTTGAAAATTTCCTCAAGCCTAGACAACATTTGATCGGTCAGAACTTTCCGCCGATACTTGGTTGTCAACACTAAATGACACTTGAGATCGGAAACTCCTCTGGCTTTATGGATAAAATCTGTACTCATAGACTTGACACCAAACAACATTCTCTGATAAATTAACACTAATTAATGCGTATCGGCTACGATGCAATGAAAGCGACCTACCAGTACCAGTTCTATCCCGACACTAATCAAAAGTTAACCCTCAACCATTGGCTGAGAATCTGTCGCTATTGGTATAATCGACAGTTAGGTGATCGATTTGATTGGTGGGAGATGAACCGCACTGCTATAAATGCTTGTCCATTGATTGCTAGCATCTCTGCGCCCCGTGCGAAGCCCAACTACTACTCCCAAAAACAACAATTGCCCGTCATTAAGAAAGACCTAGTAAAAGTTTTTCATAGTGGCGAACTTTTGGATTTTAAGCAGGTAGATTCAACCGTACTGCAAGATGTCTCTAAGCGAGTAGACAAAGCTTTCGAGCGGTTTGTCATAGGGGATAGTAAGGGCGGAAGATCGGGTAAACCCCGCTTCAAGACTGAGGCAGACTACCGGACGATGACTTTTTCTACAGCTAACAGCGACTGGATTAAGTTGGTTCGTAAGAATTGGCTTTATATCCGACTGCCAAAGCTAGGCATCATAAAAGTTCGGATGCACCGTCTAATCCCTGATGGGTTTAGCGTCAAGCAAATCAGCGTAACTAGGAAGGCTGACGGTTGGTTCATCCAAATAATGCTTGAAGACGCTTCAGTACCGCAGTTTATTCCTGATAAAATTACCCCAAACTGGAACAACTCGATCGGGTTGGATGCGGTACTGCATGAAGATGTCTACCTGGCATCATCATCGGGCGAAAAGTTGCCTTCGTTAAAACCACTTCGTAAAAACCAATCTAAGTTAGACCGCATTTCAAGGAAGCGGAATAAGCAAAAACGTGGCTCTAAATCTCGACGAAAATTAGCCAAAAAAGAAGCGAGACAACACCAAAAAATAGCGCGTTCTCGCCAAGACTTCCATTACAAAACGGCTCACAAACTTGTCAAGTCTGGAGCTAAGTTTTTCTTTCACGAAGATTTGAACTTAAAGGGCTTAACAAAGCGGAATAAAGTTAAGCAAGACGATGAGGGTAATTACCTTCCGAACGGTCAATCAGCAAAATCAGGATTGAATAAATCTTGGTTGGATGCTGCGTTCGGTCAATTTTTCAAGACGCTGGAATACATAGCCGAAAAAGCTGGATCAGTCGTCGTTTCGCAAAAACCTGCTTATACTTCAATGGTTCTGTGCTATCGGAATGAAATCATTTTTACCGATTGTGGGATACGGAATTATTGGGATGAGCAAAACTCTCTGATGGTTGATCGCGATATTAATGCTGCGATAAATCTAAAGAGACTTGGGTTGGACATTTTCCCAAGTATAAAACGCCGTAGCGGGAATCTTTCTGTGGTGGGAACTATGGATGACCGTACCGTAAAGGAAATCTTGCACACCCTTCATCGGGCTGCTAAGAAGCCCACATCATAACTGTACTCAGTTTGATGTGGGAGTATGTCACGATTACTCTCACGGATGAATCCTAGGGCTTTTCGGTCAACAGTCAACAGTTAGCAGTCAACAGTCAACAGTCAACTGCCAATTAGCAGTAAGCTATTGTACGACATTTGTAGCGATCGAACTATGGCAACTATCAACGACAACTACCTCAAACTCAAAGCCGGCTACCTGTTTCCCGAAATTGGGCGCAGGGTGAAAGCCTATGCAGAGGCGAATCCCGAAGCGCCCATCATTCGGCTGGGGATTGGCGACGTGACGGAACCGCTACCGGCTGCTTGTCGGGAGGCGATGGTGAAGGCGGTGGAAGATATGGGCTCGCGGGATACCTTTAAAGGATACGGCCCGGAACAAGGTTATGAGTGGCTGCGGGAGAAAATTGCCGAGCACGATTTTAAGTCGCGGGGATGCGATGTGGATGCTTCGGAAATCTTTATTTCTGATGGTTCTAAGTGCGATTGCGGCAATATTCTCGATATCTTTGGCAACAATAACACGATCGCAGTTACAGACCCAGTGTATCCGGTGTATGTAGACACGAACGTGATGGCCGGGCACACGGGAGATGCGAACGAAAATGGGGAATACGGCGGCTTAGTTTACCTGCCAATTACAGCGGAAAACAATTTTACTGCCCAAATTCCCACCGACAAAAAAGTCGATTTAATTTACTTGTGTTTCCCGAATAACCCGACGGGCGCAACTGCAACCAAGGAACACTTGCAAGCTTGGGTAAATTATGCTAAAGCTAACGGTTCGATTATTTTCTTCGATGCGGCTTACGAAGCCTATATTACCGATCCGAGTTTACCGCATTCTATCTACGAAATTGAAGGGGCGCGCGATTGTGCGATCGAATTTCGTTCTTTTTCCAAAAATGCTGGTTTTACGGGTACTCGCTGTGCGCTAACAGTTGTACCGAAGACTTTGACTGGAAAAGCAGCAGATGGTTCCGATGTCGAAATTTGGAAGCTGTGGAACCGCCGCCAATCTACTAAATTTAACGGAGTTTCTTACATCGTGCAGCGCGGTGCTGAGGCGGTTTATTCAGAGGCTGGCAAGGCACAAATTCAGGCATTAGTCAATTTTTACATGGAAAATGCTGCGATTATTCGCGAGAAATTGACAGCGGCGGGAATCGAGGTTTTTGGTGGCGAAAATGCACCTTATGTGTGGGTGAAAACGCCTCACGGTTTGTCGAGTTGGGATTTCTTTCAGAAGTTGCTGGAAACTTGCAATGTGGTGGGAACACCCGGTTCTGGTTTCGGTGCAGCGGGTGAGGGTTATTTCCGCATTTCGGCGTTTAATAGTCGGGAGAATGTGGAAGAAGCGATGAGACGAATTGTGGAGAAGTTTAAGGTTTAATCTCATCTCCTGCTTAAACCGAAAAGCCCTCAGCCCGCCAGGGAATGAATTCCCTGGCTAATAGCTAAAGTCCTCTGAAGAGGACTAATGAATTCTTCAGTCCTCTTCAGAGGACTTTCGCTTTGAGACAGGGGTTTCAACCCCTGGCGGACTGCCGGAATCAGCGAAAAAGCATTAATTTCATATGTTGTGGAACAGGCCGGAAAGCCTGTTCATGAAAATAGTAAAAAATGTGAGTTATAATCTAAAATGATAGTGGCTCAGGGTTTCAATAAAAAATGCAACCCAACACCAGGAGTTTATTATGCACTTGCTACGAGTTCAAGTTCCTGATTTTCGCGGTTTAAAAAATATTGACATCACTTTTGAAAAAGATTTTTTTCCTAAGATTTTTCCGCTGGGAAGTCAAAATGGTGGCGGTAAAAGTACGCTGTTGCAGTTAATTTTTGTATTGTTGCACTGTTCTGTGGAGAGCGATAAAAAACGGTTTGTACAGAATCTGCTTCAGGGATTTAAAATTTTTGACGAGGAAGAAAAAATTTTAGCAATCATTGATATTTGGGATGAAGAAAAAATTGTCAAACTTGAATTTTATTGTCAAACCTTTAAACGTCAAAGGTCTAAAAGAAGGTTACTTTCTAATGCAAGAACTAATTTTTTGGTAGAAGAAACAAAGGTTTCTTACGAAAAAGAAGAATATAACATACATATATGTAATCTTGAAAAGGTTAAAGAAGAAATAGATAACGATGATATAACAACCCTAACAATTACACAGTTAAAATGTCGTTTTAACAGTCAAAGCCAGAAGCAAGCAGAATCATTCCTAGAGAAGATATCGCATAAAATTTTTTTAGCAGCTCCTTCAACACAGGTTTTTTTATTTCTCCCGCAAAAATCGAGGCAACTATTATTTAAAAAATCTAGTAACGGAGACAATAATTATTATGGTATACTCGAATCGGCACGATCTGAATTACAAGGCTTATTTACCTATGACTTCCTTGCTGTAGAGCTACTTATTGAATCTTTTAAAGATGCTCGCGATCGCGATTTTAGAGAAGCGATTAAAACAGGTAGCTACGGCAATAGCTATCAAACTCTAATTAACGACTTAAATTTGATGTTATTAAATAAAAAAATAAATTTAAATGAAGATTTTTCTGGTGTCAACTTTCACTTATATAATAATGGTGAAACTAGAGAACTATATCCCGAAGATTTAAGTCACGGCGAACTAAAAAGACTTAGCATTTATATATGGCTCAAGTTCCGCAACATAGAAGATGCTATTGTTTTGATGGATGAAGTTGAAATTGCTTTTCATCCAGATTGGCAATATCAAATTATATCAGACCTCAAAGAGTGGGCTCCCAGCAATCAATATATTCTCGCAACTCACTCCTACGCATTGTGTGAAGCTCTGACACCAGCTCATGTTAAAGAAATTGAGCCAAAACTTATCAAACAAGAATCTAATATTACAAATGAGTCTTAATCCAGAACAGCTAAAAAAACATTGTGAGGCAATTCTTCAATCTCGCAGAATTAAAAACAAAATTGTGGTATTGTGCGAAGGCCCTATTTCCGATATCGAGGGTAGGCGATCGCCTCAAGCTTATAAAAAAATGGAGGAAATGCCGGATGCCAACTTTTATAAGGCTTGCGTTCCCAGATGGTGGAGAGAAAAGCTGCCACAATTTTTCAACTGTGGCGATCGCAAAGATGTATTAGACACCTACTCTACTCTTTCAATATTACACGAAAAGGATACCAGTAATTCATATTTAGATCCCGATCGACTTTTTGCAATGATAGATTTAGACTTGCAACTGCAAACGATCGACAATTATATTTTTACAGATACAGAATCAATTTTTCGGAATCTTTACGAAAAATCGCAGGTGAAAGAGCAAAACGCAGCACAGCACCGGATCTGGATTACAGGTTTGATCCACAAAGAAGCATATTTTCTGACACCTCAACTTCAACCAATATTTGACAATTGTTGTAACGATCCCATTTATCAGGGAAATCCTGCGGTACTCGCAAATATTTATCTGGATATGGCTCATGCAATTTGTAGCGACTTGGATTTACAGAACAACCTACAGAGAGCGTTCGATCGCATTAGTTACTGTTCGGGATTGGATTGTACTGAAGTTCAAGCATTTCAGGCTTCGTGGAAAGAGCGGTTTCAAAATGCTGTAGATGAAACGCATAAAAATCAGTCTATCGCAGTTTTGCTGACAATTAAAAAAGCTAAAGATTATTGGCATCAAATTAAGCCATTTGGTGACTTTAGCCGGGAAGATTGGGTATTTAGAGAGCAACTATCGTTAGAAATTGGCAGATTTTATTCAGAGCAAAGTAGCGATGTTAAGTCTCATATTCCTTTTTTTTTCAAAATATTGTATGAGTTCGTTTAAATAAAACGCCTCAATTATAATATTCCATTTTCTATCCATCAGCATCGCTGGGATAACCAAATTGATCTGGCAACTCATCGACAGTAATTTGCAAAATCTTTAACAATTTCTTGAACTGAACAGGCGTTAGCTTCGGTACAGATCGCCCGGATTCCCAGTTCCTTACCGTCGCTTCCGTAACTCCAAGTGCTTCTGCTAGCTGCTTTTGAGTCAAAAACCGCTGAACTCTCAGTCGCATTAGGGGCGATCGCTCGGCTCTTTCTGAGATTTCCATAGGCTATTTGTTACTTTATGTTAACTAATGCACGTTTTTATTAAATACGTTGACGTATACCGTTATTTAATTTACGCTTGTAGCAAGAGAGGTTAGACAGCACCAGAACCGCAACTTGTGCTTTAGGGGAATTGCTGTCTTTTCTTCAACTTGTTATTGTACGCGGTTTTACCGTTACAAAGCATCAAACCTATCCAAAAATATTAGTCAAAGCTATGTTGCAAGATTCATCATCAAACCAAACATCGCCCAATGTTTTAACCAACCAAACCTTTGAGGGCGATCGCGAAGCAGTCCGTCACGTCATCATCGGTTCGCCGCTGGGGGTACGGCGAACTATCCACCAACTGCACGCATTGCGCTACGAGGAAGCTGTTCGTTGGACTCATCCGATCGCCATTCCCGACAATCGCATCATTATTACACCCGAACAGGGAGAAATCATGAGTCTGTTAGTCAAATTAATCCGGCTGCAATGAAGTTACTCCCTTGATTACTCGGCGATTGAAATCGCGTCTACATAAACAAAGTCCGCCTGCGCGGACTGAGAAATAAAAATAAATCAACATTATGACTATTAATCCCGTCCTTAAACCCGTTAGCCAAATAATGCTTGCTCCCGGCAGTGTCGTAACTATTCCCAATATAACTTGGCTGGAATTTGAGTCGATTTTGCAGGAATTAGGAGAAAAGCGAAGAACCAGAATTGCCTACAGCAACAGTACCTTAGAAATCATGGTTCCCTTACCAGAACACGAAAGGCCGAAAGATTTAATTTCCGATATTGTAAAAATTTTACTCAAGTCGGCGGGCAGAAGATATGAACCTTTTGGTTCTACTACTTTCAAAGGGGAAGGTGCAGCAGGAGTTGAACCTGATGCTTGCTTTTATATTCTAAATTATCAGCGGATGATCGGCCGCCGCCGACTGCAACCAGACGCTCCGCCGCCGGATTTAGCAATTGAGACGGATGTTACTTCTAAAACTACGATCGATGCCTATAAAATTATTGGAGTTCCAGAAGTATGGGTTTATGACAGCGGCAGACTTCGCATTTATTTGCTGCAAGATGGAGAGTATGTAGAATCGGATATTAGTCCGAATTTTCCAGAAATCGCGATCGCCCAACTGATTCCTGCTACAGTGGAACGTGCTTGGCAGGTTGGAAATTTGCAAGCGCTAGAAGAATTTGAAAGTGCGATCGGCTAAACTCCTAGGATGCGTTACGCATTTCGCACTTCACATCCAAAAAATCACACACTTACTGCCAAATTGTCAACCCCTAAAGGTCGATAAATTGTATCTCTTTGCTGATAACTCCGCCCCAAAGAACTAATCGCATTTTGCAAATCTTCCACCGACTGACAACTGCCGCCAACCGCACCGGCCATTGTCGTAATGTGCTCTTCCATCAAAGTGCCGCCGATGTCGTTGCAGCCCCATTTCAGCGCTTCTGTAGCTCCATCTAAACCTAATTTTACCCAACTCGGCTGGTGATTGGAAATCAAATTGCCTAAGAAAATTCTCGATACAGCGGTGAGTAACAATGTATCTTCTAAAATTGGTTGGTCGCGGCCGACTCGACTCCGCAAAGGAGCCGGTGCTTGCTGTCCGACAAATGGTAGTAAAATAAATTCTGTAATGCGTGCCGGATAGTTTTGGTCGATCGCAGTTTGTTGGAGCGATCGCACTTTTTCTAAATGCAAAACCTGCTGTTCGGCTGTCTCAACATGCCCGCAAAGCATCGTACTCGTTGTCGGCAAACCCAGACGGTGAGCAGTTCCCACAATTTCCAGCCAAGTTGCCGAATTGAGTTTTTCCGGGCAAATCACCCGTCGCACAGCATCGTCGAGAACTTCCGCCGCAGTTCCCGGCATCGAACCGATTCCCGCATCCTGCAAAGCCGAAATTACATAGCTGAAACTCAGATTATCTTCTCGGGCAATAAATTCTATTTCTTGCGGCGAAAAAGCGTGCAAGTGCAACTGAGGAAACTTATCCTTAATGGTTTTTACCAATTGCAGATAATAAGGCAAAGATGCGCCGTTGAGCTTAGCTTGAAGATTTAAGCCCCCCTGCATACAAATTTCCGTCGCACCCCGCTGCACTGCATCAGTTGCCTTTTCCTGAATTTGGGCTGCATCTAACCAAAAAGCGCCCTCATCTTTCTCGTCGCGGCGGAATGCACAAAAACTGCAATGCTGCTCGCAAATATTGGTGAAGTTAATATTGCGGTTGATAACGTAGGTGACAGTATCCCCTGATTGCCGGCGGCGGAGCAAGTCAGCCGTTGTTTGAATAGAAGAGCGCGCGTCTGGATCTCTTTGCTGCAAAAGCACCAAGGCCTCTGCGGTAGAGATGTTATAACCTTGTAAAGCTCGATCGAGAATTGCATCCACAGTTTTCTTTTTCATTCAACTACATAATTACTGACTAGAATTAAGGCGTTTTTATATTTTAACTAATCAATTATGGAGGAACGATATCCTAAAATCTCAAGTCTTACAAAACCATCCTTGACTTTCTGAACACTGAAATTATGGGCATCAACGAAGCAAATCAGGTCTTGCCAATGCCGTCGGGGCCTTTGCAAATTCCTGCTATACAGACTTTCGGTTCAGGTTTTGTACACGCAGGCACACCGCCAATTTATTTTTCCCTGGTAATTCCCACCTACAACGAGTGCAGGAATATCCAGAGTATTGTGGAAAAATTGAGCCAATTGCTCGATGGCAGTATTCCGGGCGACTACGAATTAATTGTAGTCGATGACGACAGCCCCGATCGCACCTGGGAAGTCGCCCTGTCCCTGACACCGGAATATCCGCAATTGCGGGTGATGCGCCGGGAACACGAGCGGGGACTTTCCACGGCCGTAATTCGCGGGTGGCAGGCGGCTCGGGGCGAGGTTTTGGGCGTCATCGATGCCGACTTGCAGCATCCCCCGGAGACGATGTTGCAGCTTTTAGCAGAAATTCAGCGGGGAGCAGATTTAGCTGCTGCCAGTCGTCACGTGGGCGAGGGCGGGGTGAGCGACTGGAGCCCTGTCAGGCGATTTTTATCGCGGGGCGCTCAAACCGTGGGGTTGCTGATCCTACCGGGAGTGGTGGGCCGAGTTTCCGATCCGATGAGCGGGTATTTTATGGTGCGCCGCAGTTGCATAGCGGGCAAAACCATGAATCCTGCTGGTTACAAAATATTGATTGAAGTGCTCGGCAGAGGCGATATCCGCTGGATTGGAGAAGTTGGTTACGTGTTTCAGGAGCGGCAAGAAGGGGAGAGCAAAGTTACCTGGAAACAGTATATTGAGTATTTGCGACATTTGCTTCGGTTGCGGTTGGCCCGCTGGCCGATGGGCAAGTTTCTGCGGTTTGGCATTGTGGGTTTCAGTGGCGTGTTTGTGAATCTGGGGGTTTTGTACGTGCTGTCCGATATCCTCAATTTTGAGGTGAATGGCAGTCTGATCGTTGCTGCTGAATTGGCAATTATCAGTAACTTTTTGTGGAATGATTTGTGGACTTTTGGAGACATTTCTAAGCGGCAGCCAAGAAAGCGCCAGCGATTGAAACGGCTGTTGAAATTTAACACGATTTGCTTGATGGGTTTGATTTTGAATTTGCTGCTGTTTAATTTGCTGTTTAATGTTTTTGGGATGAATAAATATCTTGCTAATTTAATCGCGATCGCGACTGTGACTCTGTGGAATTTCTGGATCAATATGAAGCTGAGCTGGCGGGTGACGGACGTGAAGTAGGTAATGCGTAATTGGTAATTGGTAATTGGTAATTGGTAATTGAGAATTGATAAAATGACTAATGACTAATGACTAATGGCTAAGGTATCTTCTTCGCTAGGCTTTTGAATTACTGAATTAATGATTAAGAACAAACAACTGTTGTTGCTATTTCTGTGGACGGCGATCGCCTCGATCTTGCGATTTGCCAATTTAAACTCGAAACCGCTGTGGACAGACGAGTTTTCGACTCTAGTTTTTAGCTTGGGCAACAGTTTTCGAGGGGTGCCTCTCGATCGCGCGATCGACCTTTCTACATTATTACAACCGCTGCAATTTCGCCCCGGTGCTGACATTGCAGATGTCCTCAACCATTTGCTCCTAGAAAGCAATCATCCACCAGTATATTTTATGCTCGCCCACTGGTGGATGCGACTGTTTGGGCCTTCAGAAGATAGTTTAGTTTGGATTGGGCGAGCTCTTCCTGCATTATTGGGCGTAATTTCAGTTCCAGCTATCTACTTTTTGGGCAAATTTGCTTTTAGTTCTCGTTTAGTCGGTCAATGTGGGGCCGCGATGATGGCAGTTTCTCCCTACGGCATTTATCTCGCTCAAGAAGCTCGCCATTACACTTTAGGAATCTTATTAGTTATTGCCTCTCTTTTTTGCCTCGTCTTAGCTGCAAAAAAGCTGCAACAGCGCGCTCCCCTGCCTGTTTGGGCGGTTCTGCTTTGGGTAGTTGTTAACTGTTTGGGAATTGCCGTTCACTACTTTTTTGCACTGGCTTTGTGTGCCGAAGCAATAGCATTAATTGCTGTAATCTGGCAGGAGTTTAAGGGAAAGTTGCCAATTTCAAACAGCCAGCAGCCTAATATTTGGCAATTTCAAATCCTGTGGCGGCTTTTCGCAGTAGCGATTGGCACTTTAGCTGGCGGTTTAGTTTGGTTGCCGGTATTTTTGTCAAATAAATACGGCAGCGAACTAACTAATTGGATTGTCAGCGGCGATCGCACATTTTTAGATTGGCTCAATCCAATTTTTCAAGCTTTAGCTGGATGGATCACTGTCATGTCTCTGCTGCCCATTGAATCGTCAAATTTGGCCGTAGTGGTTGCATCGGCGATCGTAATGGCAATATTTTTTATATTGGTGCTTCCCATCCTGTTTAGCGCTCTTAAAACTTCCTTAAAAACAACCAATACTCGTTTAGGTACTGTTATTTTCGGCGGATTTGTGCTAGGAGCAATTTTCCTATTTTTCAGCTTTGCATATATTCTAGGGATTGACCTAACTCGCGGCGCACGATACAATTTCGTCTACTTTCCGGGAGTGATATTGCTGTTAGGAGCAACCTTGGCGGTTATTTTTAACACACCTACAGCAAAAAGTCAATGGTTTAATTTTCGGGCGATCGAAGTTCCGGGCAAAAAAGCAGTGGTGCTAATTTTAGCAATGGGTTTTGCAAGCGGTGTGACAGTAAATTCCAATCTCGGCTATCGCAAATATTACAAACCAGACCTTTTAATTCCGATTATCCGCGAAGTCTCGAAAGTTCCCGTGTTAATTGCTACTACTCAAAAGACTCATGTAGAAATAGGAGAGTTGATGGGGATAGGGTGGGAATGGGAAAGAAGTTCGGCAACGGATTTTGTAGCGGATGTAATGGATGTAAAGGATGTTAGGAAGAAAGAAGAAGTTAAAGCCTTTGATTCTCCCCTGTTTCTTTTGGCTAATCAGAGAAGGGATGCCCCGGAAATAGCGGCAGGGACACTTGACAAAACACTCAGTCAATTAGAACGCCCGCTTGATTTGTGGTTGGTTAATTTTCGCGCACCTGTCAATCTAGAAGCACAAAAATGTCAGGTTGAATCGCCAGAGTTGCCTGCGGTGGATGGGTATGAATATCAAGTTTATCATTGTTCTTGATTTGGCGATCGCCCGCAACGACAGTCCGATCGCTGTAGCAACCTCCGAGAACAACAAAGCTTAATCTCTCCCATCCTTGGTCTGCTAAAAAAATATAAATTTGTGCTTTTAGGAGATGCGTGAATTTGGGAGTGTTAAGCTGGCAAGTTGGCTGTGTGAAAAGAATATCAAGTTTGTTTTAAGAATAAAACAGGGACGGTATATTCAAGAACAAGGAAAGGAATTTAAGCGGCCGATCGAGTGGGGTTTAGTACCAGGTACGAGCTTTTATTTGCCGGGAGTTAAAGTCACAAAACAGAAAGGATTTGGCTTGTTTGATGTCGCTGGTTATTGGCAACGCAAATATCGAGATAGCGGTGAAGATGAAGGCTGGTATTTACTCACAAATATCGGCACATTGAAACAAGCTGTAACAGCGTTTAAATGTCCCAGTGGTATTGAAGCAATGTTTAAGGACTGTAAAACAGGAGGCTATAATCTTGAAAAAAGCTACGCTTCTGACGACCGCCTAAAAACTTTAATTTTATTGATAGCTTTGGCTTACAGTTGCGCTATTTTACAGGGACGTAAGTTTAAGCTTATGGGAATTCAGAAATACATCGGTCGCCTGATTGAGTGGAAACGATCGCAACGCCGTCATAGTAGTTTTTGGATTGGATTATATCCCTCTTCTGTCACTTTCGGTAGAGATTATTATCCTACTCCTATTCTAATTAAAGTAGGGTGCGTCGCCGCCAGAATTCTGATTGTTTACGACTATCAATGAGCGACGCACCATACCGCTATACTCTCGCCCGAAGTGACAAAAGAGAGATACAGCGTATTCCAGGTTTATGAAGTACACCGCGCAAAACCTGGTTTCTTTAAAGTTCTCGCATCATTACTGATTCTGTTCCTCGAAACCCGGTTTCTCCGTACTAAGCTGTTGTGCATTTAAAACGCATATTGGTATAATATAACATAATGATATTCAGAAAAAGTGAATGCCTGCTAAAAACTTTCTAAGTTCCGAAACAAAGGAAAATCTTCAACAAGTATTAAAAGAGCATGAGCATCCAGATATTCGGCAAAGAGCCTTAATTTTTTTGTTACTAAATAACGGAAATACACAAGCTCAAACTGCTGAACTAATTGGATGTTCTCTAAGAAAAGTTGCTTATTGGAGTATTCATGGTGATCCTGAGAATTTAGACAGTTTTAAAGATGATAGGATGAAGGGTAACTACCGAAAAGCCACAGAAGAATACATTGATTTACTTCTAGAGACAATTGAAGTAGAACCTGAGAAATATGGCTATGAATTCGGGAGATGGACAACAGCTAGACTTGCCATATATTTAGGAAAAAAGACAGGAATTGAACTGAGTAGCACTCAAGTAAGGAGGATTTTAAAGTCAAAAAAGTATGTTTACCTTTGGGCAAAATATAGCTTAGAGGATAAACAAGATACCGGGTGCATCTCACTTTGGCACATACATCAAATTGAAAGTTGACCGTTGAGATAAGCACAGCGAAGAGCAAGCATAGAGGAAACGTTCTCAATATTCCATTGCGCTCCCGATATTTTTACCCTTAATCCAATGCGTTTTATTGTTGATTCCACTGTTCCAGAACCAATCGAACTTATGGATTCTTCTTTGTAGTATTGGTAATTTACTATTCGGCAGCGATGGGTATCTAAATAATTGCAAAACGTTTTAAATGCTTGACCTTTAAAGTCTTTAAATAAATTTATAACTTCATCAACTTTGCCTTGCCATAACATATTTTCGGCTAATTTCAATCGTTTTATTGAACCCCCTACCTTGTAGAGATTTTCTTTCAGATGATACCAATCTAAGATTTCTTGTCTTTGTTCATTGTCTCCAATTTCTTTAAATATGTTCCAAATTCCGGCATGGCCATCTCCGAGGCAATACATAGGATGTAGTAATTTTTGGCTATTAGTCCAATCAATTAAATCTTGATTATTTTGAAAAAACGCTCCCGCATAAATATTATCTAAACACACGGCTTTATAGTCTTTCCAGTAACAGCTCTCGCCCTTGGTTGCGTTGCGTAGTCTGACTTTACCGCCATCCAATGTAATTTCTTTGACTCCTTGTTGAGATGTAGGCAATTCCAATTCTTGTCTTTTGACTAATCTTTGTAATGTACTGTGAGAAATTTTGATCCCAGTAAATTTTTCCAAATCTTTTTCTGCCATTTGATAAGATTCGTTAGCACTGATTAAAAGACAGCAATTTTCCATCAGGGGACTAAATTGACTGTAAGCTTTTAAGCCAAAATATTTTGCCTGATTATCTGTAATGTCGAGCGATCCGATTATTGATTTTATTTTTCGGGGTTTTCCTGTTTGAATTCCTGATACTGCTGAAAAAAAAAGCTACCTATTTCTGGACCAACCTCTGATAACATTTTCTGACGGACTGCTTTTTCTATACTTTCAAAAGTTTTTAACTCAGTTGGCTCTGTATTTCTGTAAAGAATTTTTGCTACCGCTTTTAAGTGGGCTTTTAGTTGTTGTTGGTCTGAGGGTGTCATTTTATTTACCTCATCTTTATTTGACGATTTTACTAGCTTTTTCATTTTAACTCTTTTTTGACACATTCGCAAAAGTGAGATGCACCCAAGATACCGTAGAGAGGGGTTTATTTAAAGATAAATTAGCTGAATATCTAAAAATAGAAAAGAATCTCCTAACCTTTTACAGGTATGGTTTTGGGACGAGAGTGGATTTAGTTTAAGAGTAATCAGAAGGAAGAACTGGTGTAAAAAAGGGACTCGAAGTAAAAAAGAGGAGAGCGACGAAAAGGTCGTATTAATGTCATGGGTGGAGTGAGATATTCAGATAAAAAAGATGGGTAGATTTTATTCCATCTGGGAATTCTGCTAATTTTTATGCAGTGCTAAAAAATTTTTATGAAGATTTAAAAGCCGAGTGGATATTGCAAGGAAATTTAGCCGAAGACTTTAAAGATAAGGGCTGTAAGTTTGTGATAATTTTGGACAACGCTAGTTTTCATAAAAAAGCCGAGACTTTGCAGAAAATAGCGTCAGAAATGCCGAATCTAATCATAGAGTTTTTGCCCAAATATAGCCCTGACTATAACCTAGTTGAATTAGTATGGCATTCTGCCAAGGAATATGTTGCTAATAGATTATTTGAATCCATTGAAAAACTAGAATCACTGTTACATAAACTTTTAAACGAAGGAGGACTAATTATGAAATGGAACCGAAAAATAAAAATAAAGGTAACTTGGTTAATGCTGTTTAGATGTCGAACAGCTTACATTTACATGGAATATGCTGTATGGTCAATTGTGGGCCGAGCGTTGCGGAGGGAGTAGGGATGGATTTTTGCCATGCAATTATTGCGGAATTGATTAAAATTAGACGCTACGGAGCTCCCATTCTTTCAGAAGGGTTTGAGGGCTATGTCCTTGATTTTATCAAGCTTTTGACGCGGTTGTCACCCCGTCAGACAAACCAGGATAGACGAGCTTGAAGTGGAGGGAGAAGAAATCGAGAAATTGCGATCGAGCCTAGAAAGGAGTGACGGGCTTATCAATTTGAGGAATCAAGAAATCTCAGGGCTAAATTCCCGGCTGGCAGCGAAGGATGAAACCATCGCAAAGCTGGGCGAGGAAATTTACAGGCTCCAATTGCAACTTGAGCGCCCATCGCCAACTCAACCCGAAACCTCAGCGACAAGCGGAACCGATTTGTCAGAAATCGAACCGGCAGGCTTGCTCAACCAGTTAAAATCGCGACGCAAAAAGTCGAGGGCTGACTTGGCAGACGTGGAGGCAATTTTAGAAATACTTCTATCCTGACCGATCGCGCACAGATGGGGTGGAGTTAAAGCAAAAAGTGGTATACAAGAATGGTTTGTATACCACTTTTGTATACCACTGCCGATAAATTGCACAGATGGCTAAAAAAGCAGATAGCTTCAAAGCCTTGTGGAGTAATGGATGTACGGAGAGGGTGGGATTTGAACCCACGTTAGAGTTACCCCTAAAGTAGATTTCGAGTCTACCGCATTCAACCGCTCTGCCACCTCTCCAATTGATTCGAGATATGAGCTAAAAGTATTTTACCGCACAGTGCGCCAGATTGTAAATCTTTATAAAAAAGAAGTTTGATTTTCTTCAGATTCCAAAGTAGTCTTAAATCCCCCTGCTGGAGTCCACTGGAGGGCTCCGTCGCGCCCTGTCCAGAATATCTGGGTTTTGCTTTGGCGCAGTTGGGCTGCGGTTTCTGGGTCGATTTCGTCAGCAGATGCGATCGCCACTTGCGGCCCAACTGCGGTCAATAACTCAGGCGTCAGAGCTTTTCCCGACCACCACAGCACTTGAGCCGGCTTCAAGGTTCCCGTTGCTGCCAATTTTTTTTGCGCTTCCGGTGTCATTTCACCGACGAGCAACCAAGTTCGATTTCCCACCAGGAATTCTACCACCGGAATCTCCGCATTCACCAACTGCAACCGCGTCGAACCCAGATCGACTTTACTGTTAGTTTCTAAAGGAAAGTAAACGCCTTGGCGAGATTGCACAGCCGTTATAAATTCCTGATTGCTGCCACGGTGAATTTGTTTCGGAGCAGGGTTATCATAAAATGTTTTAATTGGCAACCGTTCTAGTAATTTTCCCCAACCGCTGTTCAAACCTAAATGACTGTGAGCGGCGATCGCAAAATTCACAGAATTAACTCCTTGCTGCTGCAAAAAAGGCAGCACTGTAAACCTCACAGTATTTTCATCACCGCTATTGATCAGCGCCACTTTTCCCCTATCTTGAATTACTAAAACTGGTTCCCCAGATGTCGCCAGCAAAGTAACTTGAAATAAAGATGCTTGAACGTGCCAAGCTGGCAAAACTATGATACTTATTCCCGCCACCAGCGCCAGCGGTAAAATCCAAGCCGCAGAAAAAACTGGCAGCGCAATAACTCTACTTTTCCCCTTCTTCCCTTTCCCCTTTTCCTGGTTTTTTCCTCTGACTGCTTCCGGCTTCCGTCTTTTTTCTTCCTTCCTCATTGTATCCGTTACATCCGTTACAGAATCCGTTGCCGAACTTCCCCCGATCCAAACCCAGCAAATTAAACTGTAAAGCGCGATTAACTGAAATACCGATACTTGACCGACAGCTACCGAATTACCGGGTAATTGCGAGAAATATTGGGCGATCGCAATTAACCCCTTTGCCGGATAATCGAGCAGTTGCGCTAAAACACTGCCAGCAGGCGGAAAAATCAATCCAGCTAAAGCGCTAACCATCCCCCCAATACTCAAAATCCACAGCAAAGGAGCCGCAATAATATTGACTAAAATGCTGTAAGGTGATACAACGCTAAAAACGTAAAGTAGCAGCGGCAGCACCCAAATTGAAGCCGCGATCGGAACCACAACAATCGAAGCGATCGCGGGCGGCATCCAGTCCAATTTTGCCATCAGCGGCGGCGTTGTCACGATTAACCCTAAAGTTGCCAAAAAACTCAGTTGGAAACCTAAATCCCAAATCCACAAAGGGTTAACCAGCAGTAAAATAGTAGCAGCAATTAACAGCAATCCCAGCGGCTTAATTGCGCGGTTCAACAGCAAAGCAAATAGTGTTCCAAATCCCATCAAAGCCGCGCGGCATACTGAAGCTTCAAAGCCAGTTAACGCCACGAGCAAAAATAAAGCACCGACGCCAAAGCTAAATTGTAATTGTTTGGAAAAACGCCTGGTTAAAGCTAGAACTAAAGCCAAAACCATCGAAACTTGAGTGCCGGAAGCTGCGATCGCGTGGGCCAATCCAGCCTGCACAAAATAGTCGCGGATGTTGTAAGGTAAATCTACTGCTTGTTTGCCGAGGGCGATCGCACCGATCAAGGGCCCTTCGGGAACATTTAACTGCGATAGTTGCGATCGCACGATCCGCTGCCGCATCGCTTGAATTGTCGATGGCCGCATCCCGCTTGACTCCCAGAAAGCAGCCGTTTGGCTGTTAACTCGATTTACATCCGCGATCGCATTTTCTCTCGTCCAGTCAATTTGACGCCCTTTTAGCCCTGCAAAAGCTCCTTCCCTGGCTAAATATTCTTGAAAATCAAAAGCCCCCGGATTCGACGGCGGCTGCGGTTTGTACAAGGAACCCACAACTGCGATCGTATTGTCGGCGTACAAGCCAGTTGCTTGCAGGAGGGGCACTGTAACGTAGAGTTTGCCTGATACTGGGCGGTTGACAACTACTCCTCCCTCGCCACCGTTGATTTCGCTAACTAAATCTGTTTCTAGCCAAAATTGCGATCGACCCGATCGAGTCAATCGAGGCGTACTGACAACTCTACCGCGAACTGTCACTGCCACTTCTTGAGTGTTCCCGCCAGCCGGAATCAGTTTGCTGATGTCATCTATTGCCGGTTGGGGCGATCGAACTGCAAAATAAACGCTAGCTAGAAATGCCACCAAACCCGCCACTGCCCACACCCATTTCGCTCTAGGCAGCATCTCCAACAAACTCAACTCTTCCCTCGCATCTAAGGGTGCTTCAAGAGCATTTTCTTTTTGTCTGCTGCGTCTTTTCTTAGTAACTTTGACAGAATTTTTAGTATATTTTCGCAACAATTTTGGCAGGGCGATCGCTACCGCTATTCCCAAAGCAAGTATCGCGTATCTACCCCAAGAAACCGCTGTAGAAATCAATCCCAAAATGTAGGCAAGACAGAAGATGACACCCGTTGCTTGATTCATTAATTAGCAATTTAGAGGGGGAATATTTCAGGGAAACCTATGCGGGACTTATGCACTCCTTACCAAAGAAACCGGGTTTTTCAACCGGGGTAAAGGGCTAAACGCCCTGAACTTGGGTAAAAAACCCGGTTTTTGGCTACCCGTGCGTAAGTTATGGCAAAAATTCTTTCCTTACATTCTTTCCCTTCCCCTTCCCCTTCCTCTTCCTTTTCTAAATAGACAGCCCCAATTTTAAACCGAAAGCCGCGTGCAGCACCATAAGTGCAAGAGCCGTCGTGCCTAAATAAGCGTGAACCGCGCGCAGTGCTAGCTTATTGCCCCCAAAACCCGTCAGCGAAATCAAGCTGCCAACAGCCAGTAAAACCAGCACTGCCGAACCCGTCCAAAAATGCGGGCTTTCCATGACTGGCTGGTGCTGCATCACCAGCGACAGCAAGCCGCCTGTATAGCCCAAAGCTAGAAACAGAAACATCCACGGTGCAAGCTTGCGGTGATCCGATCGACTTTTGAGTGCGACATCTTTATCGGTGGCCAAACGTCCTTGCCATCCCGTATACCCGACAAAACTGCCCATCGCCACTACCACGATCCCCATCATTACGGGGTGGCCCCAATGGGTAATTGGTTCGGGAATTCCCAGACTGCGAAATTGACTGGCGATGGGTTCTAGAAGTTCGCTTAAATTTACCATTTGATACTGACTCCAAACTGGGCGATAAATATTTTCGGACTAATCATTAAAATATTATAAAATATTAGTGTAGCAAGTGCGATCGCGACTTCAAAGAGCTGTTTAATATCAAATCCGTGCTTCCTCGTCAGGGGTAAAGTTTCCTTCAATCTGCAACCCAATAGAAACATACTTTTCAGTTTTTCGGCTCACAGTCAACAGTCATGAGGAGTGCAACCGGAATCTATCTAACATGAAGGTCAAACATTGCCCCGAAGCCTAAATATTGGCAAAACTTAGCCGGCTGAAGCCGGCTGTGAGATTTTTACAGCAATGATGCTGTTTCAAGTTAATTGTTAGCTTTATCGGCTAAATCGAAAAGCAAAAATAAATGCAATTCGCCCGCACGTCACACCCCGTGGGCTGCCTTTTGCCCAATCTTCACAGCCTCATCCTCACTCTGGATGTTAAATTTTACCTGCCTGCTTAAAGTTAATTTCAATTCCTTGACTTTTGAATGGCCAAGTGAGAAATTAACATCGCAGCCGACGAGCCGTCACACTTCTAAATTTTGCTAATCGCTCTCAAGGGAGAATCAACTGCTGAAAAAAACTAGAGGTTCCAAGTTTGAGACTTCTGGCATAAAGTATGCCGTCTGCCCAGGCTCACTTCGAGCGACTGAGCGCTAAACAGTCTCAAGGCACATTGATAGCACCCTTGTCTGTTGAGCAGCCATCGCTGTGCACCTAAATGAACCCTCTCAACTAACTCGCTGGGGATTCGGTTTTAGCACACAAGCAGCCACTTTCTTGCGTCGCCTTCCTCGGAACCGTGCAATCGCTACACTCACTGCGCCGTCGCTAAAGTAGCTTCCGAAGGTTGGATTTGATACTTTACGAGATTTGCCAGTTCCTGTAACTGATTAATCGCTTCTGCACCTTCTAGTTTCATGAGTTCGCGGTCGTCCCGCATCTCAGTCCAAGTGATACCGTAATCTGACACTAAAAATCGAATCAGATGGTTGTCCGTCAAACTGACCATAAATGAGGCACTGTTCATCTGACCCCCGCAAGTGTAGCAGGATGCCAGATAACCCCGATGCTCTAGCACGATCGCTAAAGCTTGGAGGTTCATTACCAAATCTTGAACGAATTTACGGTGTTGTTCTGCAAGTCTCAGAAACACAGTTCTCCTCCTATCACCACACCGTGTATTTTACATCCCATTTAATAATTTCTTAATAAGTGGGTATTTAGGTGCTGGTTCAGTATACGTTTAGTATGCTCAAAAAAAATCGGATTAGCGACCTCTTCAACCTACTTATACTAGATTAACCGAGTTGCGAGCGAAACTAAGTATCAGCAGCGACATTCAGCTCGAACAGGGTGTTGCCGGAGACTCCAGCCTGACAATTCGCCTGCTGTCAGGGCTGATTCAGCCGTCGCACAGCCCAAAGATACAAATAACTAATGACAGCAATCAAATTAGTTAAGTATAAGAGTTCAATCGCCCTGGGGATACTCCTCCCAAAGCGTCGTAGTCTGGCGCAAGCTCCGAAAATCGCCATTCCCCAAAATCAAGTGATCCAGTAGCGGAATCGACAAAAACTGCGCTCCCGCCAGCAACTGCCGCGTCAAAGCAATATCCTCCGGGCTCGGCTCCACGATCCCGGAGGGGTGATTGTGCGAGATAATCGCCCGCGTCGCCCCTTGGCGGATCACCTCTCGAAAAATATCCCGTGGGTGAGCCAAAGTTTCCGTTGCTGTGCCGATCGTAATTACCTGAGTACCCAGCAGCCGGTTTTTCACATCCAGCAACACCACAGCAAAACGTTCCTGAGACTGCCACATCAAATCCTGACTCAGGGCATCCGCCGCCGCTTGCGGAGAGTCAACCACAGCCATTTCCGGCGGCCGCGACTGAAATACCCGCTTCCCCAACTCCACAGCAGCCAAAATCCCCGTTGCCTTAGCAGGGCCAATCCCGTGAATCTGCGTCAACTCCTGAACGCTAATACTGCGGAGCACAGCCAGAGGATCGCGGTGGTGCAAACTCAACTGATTTAAAATATACTGTCCGAGCCCCACGGCCGAAAGTTTGCCTTTTCCCTGACCGGTACCCAGGAGAATCGCAATCAATTCTGCAGTCGCCAAACTTTTCGGGCCACCCGCCATCAGCCGTTCCCGTGGCCGTTCACTCGTTGGCAAATCCACAATTCTCAAGCTGTAAGTCATAGCTGCACCCGCACCGCAAGCTCAACAATTAGATGATTTTAGCCGATCGATTTGCGTTCTTCAATTGGTACAATCACCGAAAAAAGCCTCGATCGTGAACCGAGGTTGTTGGCACAGCAAATCTAAGACAGCGTTTCACAAACGATCGAGTCTCGATCTCGATGCCATAAAAGTGAGGTGCAGACTCAGCACCCTGCGTTCAGCGAAAAAGCGCGCTTACCCTAAATTCTGGCGATTCAGTTGAGGCCAGCAGCCCCGAGGAAACTGGTTGCGGCGGCTTAGGTGCTGTAACCCCAAGAAAAAGGAACGAAAGTGCCATCAACCCGCCGTACAAGGCAGCCGATCGCTTGCGAGTTCCCAGTCCCACCCATTGAGGATTTAGCAGACCCAGACAAAAAGCCGGTGTGGAAAACATAAAAGTTAATACAAACAAGCTGGACATCACGCACCTCCGACTAGCGCATTGCAGCGATTAATTACTTTTATTTCCAATTAATAGCTCAAAAATCCCCTTAAAAAAAGTTGTTATTTAGGATTTATAACTTGAGAATTATTGATGTTTATCAAACAATAATAAAAATTCTTAAATTTCTTACTTTAGGTAGTTGTTAAAAAAATAAGAGCTTTCTAAAGAGTCAGAAAATTTAGCTTAGAATAGACACTAAATTCCTTACTCAAAATATGAAAGTCCGCTTTAACGTAGTCCGCCAAAATCAAAACGAGGCTCCCCGGGTTCACACTTACACCCTAGATGTGGAAGAGAGCAATACCATCCTAGACTGCCTCAACAATATCAAGTGGGAACACGACGGCACTTTAGCTTTTCGCAAAAATTGCCGCAATACAATTTGCGGCAGTTGTTCTATGCGAATTAACGGTCGATCGGCATTAGCTTGCAAAGAAAATGTGGGCAGCGAACTCGCAAGACTGCACAAAATAGCTAATTCCAGCTCAGCAGAAATGCCTGCCGATGTCATCCCAGAAATCACCGTCGCCCCAATGGGAAATATGCCGGTCATTAAAGATTTGGTTGTTGACATGACCAGTTTTTGGGACAACCTAGAAGCAGTTGAACCCTATGTCAGCACCGCCTCGCGAGCAATTCCAGAACGCGAATTTCTGCAAACTCCACAAGAGCGATCGAAACTCGACCAAACCGGCAACTGCATCCTCTGCGGCGCGTGCTATTCTGAGTGCAACGCCCGCGAAGTCAACCCGGAATTTGTCGGCCCCCACGCCCTCGCCAAAGCTTACCGCACGATCGCCGACTCCCGCGACAGCGAAACCGAAAATCGGCTCGAAAAATACAACGAAGGCACTGCAGCCGTCTGGGGATGCACCCGCTGTTACTACTGCAACTCGGTTTGTCCGATGGAAGTGGCGCCGATGGATCAAATTGGTAAGATTAAACAGGAGATTCTCGATCGCAAAGACGACCAAGCCAGTCGATCGATCCGACACCGCAAAGTTTTAATCGATCTCGTCAAAGAAGGCGGCTGGATAGACGAGCGCAAATTTGGCATCGAAGTAGTAGGAAACTACTTCCGCGACGTTAAAGGTTTGCTGAGTCTGGGCCCGTTGGGTTTGAGAATGATCGCTCGCGGCAAGTTCCCACGGTTTTTTGAGCCTTCTGAAGGTACCGAAACCGTGCGAAATCTGATCGAATCGGTTCAAAGTTTAGAAAAGTCAGCAGATTAACTCTCTGCTGTCATTTTCCTGGTAAATTACAAGTTGTGCGATCGCAAAGTTTCCCCAAAATCATCACTCAAAACTCGAAACTTAAAACTTTTAAATGACTGCTCAAACTCCTCCATCCCCAAAACCGACAACCCCAAATACCCCAAAACAAGCAGAACCAGCGTTTGGGTGGAATGCCTACGCCGAACAAATCAACGGACGATTTGCGATGGTGGGATTCGTGGGACTTTTGCTGCTAGAATTCTTCACCCGCCAGGATTTTTTCACCTGGCTGGGCCTGCGTTAAATTAATCAAAATTAATTAAAAAAGGAAGCTGAAAAATTATCTATATTTCAGTTTCCTTTTGAGTTTTAAAAGTTATTTAAAATACACTCGATCAAATTATAAGTACAATATTATAACATTTATATTGGCATACAAACATATGAATTTAGCAAAGTGGATAGTAGTTGCTTGTAGTGCGATCGTCCTTAAATTAGAGGGACACGGCAATGCCGTGCCCTGACTCCAAAGTTTTGTTTAAACTAATTCCCAGTTGTTTCGCGGACGGTCAAACTGTACTTGCCTCTACCTTTTGGAGGCGGATCGTAAGCATTGACAATCACGCGATAGCGACCGTTCGCAGACAAGGTAACAGTAAGCTCTGAATTGGAATTTTGCTGCGTTGCATCATCATTTTCTGCAAGTAGCTCGCCCTGGGAGTTGAAAATAGCGAGATAAGTATCAAACTCGGTACTTTCTACGGTAACAACCACTTTCTGACCCTGAGTCCCTTCAAAGGTATACTCATCGTACAAACTGCTGTCGGAGGGCAGTACAGAAGACTTAGCAGGAGTGAGTTCTCCGTTTTGCTCTAAAATGACTTTAGATGAACCCGCATTAGGGCTCTGCCGAGGCTCTACAGTTGGACTCTGAGTTGGCGAACTCTGTGGTGATGGCGACGGCTTGGGGGTTGCTTGAGTTAAAACAGCCTTGCCAGCAAGCCTCGCATCAGGTAAATTTTGAGGAAATTCTGCTGAAATGAGGGTGGAACTGCTGTTAGCAACTCCACTTGAATTTGAAACTGGCAGGGAGAGATTCGGCTTGCCAGAAAAAGTAGCTAGTAGAGCAATTGGCGCGATCGCCCAAAATCTAACTTGACGCATGAATTACCTCGATTTGCAACGAAGAAGGAAGTTCGGCAACGGATTATCTAACGGATTGAACGGATGGAAGAAGGAAGTTCGGCAACGGATTATCTAACGGATTGAACGGATGGAAGAAGGAAGTTCGGCAACGGATTATCTAACGGATTTAATGGATGCACGGAAGCAGGAAGCAGGAAGCAGAATAATTCGACCAATTACCAATTCCCGATTACCCATTACCTTTTTCCCCATTTTCAACGGACAGTTAGAGTGTAACGACCCCGGCCCGAAGCGTCGTAAGCATTGACAATTACGCGGTAGCGACCCGTAGCGGGCAAAGTAACACTCAAAAACGCATTTTTAGTCGAATCGCTCCCATCGTCATTTTCTGCCACTAATCGGCCGTTAGGGCCAAAGATAGCCACATAGGGATCGAAATCTGTACTTTCGAGGGAAATGGCTACAGACTGACCCGATCGACCTTCAAAAGTATACTCTCGATACAGACTGTTGTCAGACGGCAATACTGGGCCGCCTGCGACTAAAGCACCTTCTTCTTGCAAAATCGCCCGAGAAGGCGCGGTAGGAGCACTCGCTTTCAGTTCTAACGTATAAGCCCCTGACTGCCTAGCTTGGTAGGAATTTGCAACTAACGTGTAAGTCCCGTCGGCAGGCAGCCTGACTGTAATTCTGGCGTCTTTACTGCCTGCCCCGTCATCGTCTTGCGCGATTTCGCGCTGGTTGGGTCCGAGCAAAATTAAATAAGGGTCAATTTCTTGACTTTTCATTTCTATTGTGATTTGCTGGCCCGCTTTTCCCTCAAAGGAGTAGAGGTCGAAAAAGCTGTTGTCGGTGGGCAGAACGCTAGACTTTTCGGTGAGGAGGCCGCTGACGGCGGGCCCGTTTAACGCAACTTTTTGAGGTGATTTGTTGCCAAAGGGCGATCGGGCTTGAGCCACGCGGGGAGCTCGCCCTTCTCGCACCGCTGTCAGGAAAGCGGGTACTTTGTCTGCTGAAATTGCAAAACCGATACCGATATTACCTCCACCCCGACCGCGAGTAAAAATAGAAGTATTGACGCCGATTAATTCTCCTGAACTGTTGAGCAGCGGGCCTCCTGAATTGCCGGGATTGATGGCGGCGTCGGTTTGAATTAAGCCCCGAGAAAGGTCGATGCGGCTGACGATTCCGACTGTAAAAGTACCTTGAAATTGACCGAATGGATTGCCGATCGCAAATGCTTGTTGCCCGACTTTCACCGAACCGGGACGGGCTAAAGGAATGGTGGGCAAATTGTTTTGACCGCGAATCTTCACCACGGCTAAGTCTAGACCTTCTTCGCCGAATCCGATGACATCGGCGACAAGTTTTCTGCCGTCTGACAAAATGATATTGACGGTACCGCCTGCCGAAACAACGTGGGCGTTAGTTAACACCATGCCGTCGGGGCTGATAATTGTGCCGCTGCCGTTAGATTTATCTGTATCGACGGTAACAACCGCTGGACTAGCTTTTTCGTAGACTCGAATATTGGTTTGTTCTTCGACATTTTGGGCGATCGCACCCTGGGAATGCACCGAGTTAAATTCCGTTAAATCTGTTGATTGCCGCACAGGGGATGTCGTAACAACCGCAGCAGGGCTGGCTGCAACCCCAACCGTTAAAATTCCCGATACTGCTAAACTTAGAAGTTTGAAATTCATGGCGATCGATTAGTATTTAGCGATCGGTAGCTAGGAATTAGGTTTTGTGGTTAACCGCTAACTACCTTCTGTCATTATTTTAGGACTTGCACCACGGTAGTGACATTCCTCACGCCGGTTCTCCAATTCGGGAATCTGAATCAGCAGCTAAATACTTAAAATTAGCTTCTCGTAGCGCAGCATCCTCATTGCCGTAGAAAAAAGACAGCAAAGCAAAGCGCTGGCCGCTAATCACCGCAGTGGCTTCATGCAGCAAAGAACACGAAAAAATAATCGCCGTACCTGAATCGCCTTTATAACCGTGTGGCGCGTACTCTGGAAACCGTAAAAATCCCCCCGTGTAATCTCCCACATTCAAGTTTAGCGTCATCGCAAACCTGCGATGCACCGTAGCTTTGCTAGTGTTGTCGCGGTGCGGCCGAAAATAACCGCCGCTGTCAGCATCGTAACAACCTATCAAATACCGTTCAAACCTGGTAATTGTAAACTGAAAAGCTTTCTCTATTTCCGGCCGCACCCGGCGCAGAATAATCGCATTCAATTGTCGCTGGAAATCCTCGTCTTGAATAAAGAAATCTCGGCGCTTCTTAAAAGTGTCGTCGTGCAGCCCAACTGTTTTCCCGCCTATTTGCCTCATAAAGCCCGAGGGACTGCCACCGTCAGCTTTGTACATATCGATCAAAGTACGGCAAAATTGTTTGTCCAAAACGTTAGGAATTACTAACACCGGGGCGTGGCGAGTAGCGGATCGGGCTTCCTCAATTGAGTGCAAAGTTTTGAGAAAATCTAATACTTGCTGGGCGTGTTGGTGCGGTTCGCCCATCGGCAAAATATTAATTACCTGAAGGTTTTCGTTGAGTACAAAAGTTTGGGGTGCATAGTGAACTCCGGCAACTCCATTTTCTTCGACATCTCGGAAAACACCGTACTGCTGGCTGACTGTTTTATCCAAGTCCCAGAAAAAGATGAATTACGGAGCAATTGTTGTCGGTCTGTTTTGTTCTTTGTCTCCTGGGTCAACGCTCACTCCGAACCGCGGTACTTGCAAGCTTTGGAATTCTTCTGAAAGCTCTTGAAAGCTTTTGAGGATAACTTGGATTTGTTCAAAAGCTGTGCTGGCAAAGAAAAACAGCACGACTCGCCGGCCGCCAACAGTCGGGAAATGAATTGACACTCTCCTGGCTAAAGCCGAGGAGATTCTTGATTCGCAGAATCGACTTGCCGGTGCAGAATTACTTCAACATCGGTAGCGGTCAATTCTCCACAAGCGTTCGGATCTAAGATCCAAGTTCCGACGTGCCCCGCCGTACTCAATCCCCGACTCAGGATATTTTTAGCTGCGTTCCAGTCACGATCTAATACGCATCCACACCGACAAGCGTGGGTTCGCGTTGAGAGACTTTTCTTAACAATTGTTCCGCAACTAGAGCATTCTTGACTTGTTCCGTTAGCTGGTACGGCAATCGTAATTCTTCCGAATACTTTGCCAAAATATTCCAACCAAATTCGGAACATATACCAAGATGCGTCGTTAATCGATTTTGCCAGACAGTGATTCTTCACCATATTTTTAATCCTCAAATCTTCGTAGACTACACAGTCGTTAGACTGGATGACGCATCTTGCCAACTTCACGGCAAAATCTTTACGCTGTCTACTTATTTTGAGGTGGCGCTTTCCTAGAATTGCTCTAGCTTTTTTTCTGTTTTGCGAACCCTTGACTCGTTTTGAAACTCGTTTTTGGGCTTTCTTCAACCTGCGTTCTCCCTTGCGGAGGAAACGCGGGTTATCAACTGCAATGCCATTTGAGTCAGTGTAAAACTCTTTAAGTCCTACATCTAACCCGATGGCGTTACCCGTGATTTCAATCTTTTCAGAACGGTCAACTTGAATGCAAAACTGGACATAATATCCGTCTGCCCGTCTCACCAAACGTACTCGTTTGATTTGACTGCGCTGGTAGAAATGTAAGTCGCGCGTTCCTTTTAACTTGAGCTTTCCGATTCCTTGCTTGTCGGTAAAAGTGATTGATTTCCGGTCGTCTGCCAGACGCCAGCCCGTAGTCTTGTATTCGACGGAGCGGTTGTGTTTCTGGAATTGCGGGAATCCTTTTTTTCCTGGGACTTTCTTTTTACAGTTGTCGTAGAATCGGGAGATTGCCGACCACGCTCTTTCTGAGCTAGATTGTCGAGCCATGCTATTCAAGTCATCGCAAAACGGAAATTCCTTAGCTAAAACAGCGCTATACTTGTTCAATGCGTATTTATCAACTTTTTCGTTGTCCATCCAAAACCGCAGTGCTTTGTTTCGGATGAACTGCACTGTTCTAATCGCTTCGTCTACAGCGTCAAATTGCTGCTTTTTACCCGATGCTTTGAACTCAAAAACTAACATGACTTCGACCTCATCACGATAGTCTTATGATACCAGAGTCGGCTTAATATCCCTCGATTTGTTCACAAAGATTTACATGGTTTTACTTGACAGCGCCATCCTGAGAGCTCAGAAAATAGACTGGGAGGTTAAAGCCTCCTTGTCCCTTTCATCCCCGGACTAAAGTCGCGGGGTTTTCAGGGTTTTATTTATAAGGGGTTATTTGTAGAAGGAACGGAAAACCAGGGAGCCGGATCTCCTATTTCGAGTAATGGCATCTTGCTGATTTAAGAATAGCGATTTTATATTTAGATTATTATGCTGTCGATTAGTTCCACAGATGGGGTAGGTCAATCGATTTTAGATTTTAGATTTTAGATTTTAGATTGAAGCATTGACTTGCGCGAAATAAATACGTTCGGCAAGTTTCTCGGATACAGGTTTTTTATTTCTGGACGGATGAATCCGGGGGCTTGTATCCGGGATGCTCGATCGTCAAAATAATTAAAAAAAAATTAGCTTTTATTTTTGTATATCTTCGTTGGTTTGGGGTTTCACCCTCGCACTTTACAGTCTTTTCGATCGCTTTAATATCTGAGAATAAGTAGATGGGCATCAATAAACGCAACTTATTTTTTTGCCTGCGGGCACGAGAAATGTTGAGTTTCACCCATCTACTTAGTGTTTGCCTATTTGTCGAAACTGGGGGAATTATCCGGTTGGTCTTCCGGGTATTCTACAGGTCGATACTCCACGTAATCTGACGGCGGTGCTTCCACGTCGCGGTTGCTGGGACGAGACCTCGATGATTCCGCAGGACGGGGTTTTTTGGTTCTCGGCGGCGTATCGGAACTGCGGTTTTCCGAAGCAGGGGGGCGACTGCTGCGGCTGCGGGTCGGTCTTTCTTCGGGGTTGTCTGAAACGTCCCAGTTGTCAGACTCTTGAGCAGGCGGGGCTTCTGGCCGAGAGGGACGTTTGCGCGACGATCGATCGGGCGAGTCGGGCTTGGAGGTGTTAACGCTGCCGTTGCGATTCGAGGGGCGGCGGCGGGGTTCGTCGTCGTAGGCTTCGCGAGAGGAACGGTAGTCTTGGCTGCCTCTGATGCGGGGACGCGGCGGATAGTCTTCCTCTGGTTCTAGCTGGTCGATGTCGGAATCGTAGCCGTCGTAACCGTAGGCGTTGCTGATCGGTCGGTCTTCATCTATGTATTGAGCGCGACTTTTGGCTTGGGCTGTGGTCGCTCCTCGCAGTTTAATGCTTTCTGCTGCAAAAAATATGGCGGAACCAGTGAGCAGAAATTGACCGAAGGCCAGAATTGGGTCAAGCCGCCACCCTTGAAATAACAGAATACCGCCGCACAGCAGCCCGACTGCTGCAAAAAAAATATCGTGGTCTCGGGCTAGTTTGGGACGCCACGATCGCAGAAAATACAGTCCTGCCCCTGCTACTGCTAGGATAATCCCTAACAGGCTGCTCCAGTTCAATCCTAAATTGACCATTAGCCTATCTCCTATGTCTTTCCTATGTTAGCGAGTTAGATTTTACATCTATCATTAAGTCTGTCAGCCCGACTGTGCTTTCTGGGGCAGCGTCCGGTCAGGGTTTCAGCTTGGGAAGTGAGTATAATAATGAGTTTAACGGGAAAAAACCTCAGCGAAAGCAGTCAACCGAAGGTTTTGCCTTGACAGTTGCTGGCAGCCGAGGTTTCTAGGATCGGGGAAATGCCCGACGTGCAGCCGAAAATTGACTTTCACGCCGGACTCAGAGACCTGCAGACTATTTAGTAGGTGCGCTTGATTTTGTCTTTTTGGCTGATGAAGATCAGGGCGATCGTTGCTGGAAGCACTACCACCACCACGCCCACCAGCAGGCTGTACAAAAAGTTCGCGAGAGAAGGAGTCATAGATTCCAAGCCTTTGTTACAACAATTTGATTTTTATTAATTTTATACTTTCGCTCGCACCTGTCAAACGGTTAAAATTATGAATAGCAGACTTAACAAAACTTAAAATTTCGAGATAAGACCCATGACTGGTATTACCGTTGCAAGTTGGATTCTGGGCTCTGTCCTAGTGCTGATGACTTTGCTGTTTATTTTTCGGATCGTCCTGACTTGGTATCCCGAGGTGAACCTGAGCAAGTTGCCGTTGAGTCTGATTGCTTGGCCGACGGAACCTTTTTTAGCCGTAACTAGAAAGATTGTACCGCCGATCGGCGGGGTGGACATTACGCCGATTATTTGGGTGGGTATCTGTAGCTTGCTGCGAGAAATGATTCTCGGCCAGCAAGGGCTGCTGACGATGATGATGTAAGAGTTGACTGTTGACTGTTGACTGTTGGCGGTTGACTGCCAACTGCCAACTGCCAACTGACTAATGACTGTTTTGGTTCATGAACTGTTCGACGAAATTGGTGTAAACTTCGCCGCCCAGAAATTCCGGGCTATCGAGGATTTTTTGGTGGAAGCTGAGGGTGGTGGGGACGCCGGTGATGGCGCACTCCCGCAATGCCCGTTTCATCCTGCGGATGGCTGTAGGTCGATCGCGCCCCCAGACTATCAATTTACCGATTAAAGAATCGTAGTAAGCGGGTATTTCGTAATCGGTATAAACGTGAGAGTCCATCCGCACGCCAGGGCCACCTGGAGGCAAAAAGCCGGTGATTCTGCCCGGATGGGGCCGGAAGTTGCGATCGGGGTCTTCAGCGTTGATGCGGCACTCGATGGCGTGGCCGTTGAGAACTACTTGGTTTTGCTTGATTTGCAGTTTTTCGCCTTGGGCGATCCTAATTTGTTCGGCTATCAAGTCGAGGCCTGTAATCATCTCGGTGACGGGATGTTCTACTTGGATGCGGGTGTTCATTTCCATGAAGTAGAACTTGCCCGATTTGTCAAGCAAAAATTCGACAGTACCCGCACCCGTGTAGTTGATGGATTTGGCGGCGGCGACGGCGGCGTGACCCATTTGATCTCGGAGTTTCGGGGTGAGGGCGGGGCTGGGGGCTTCTTCGAGGAGTTTTTGGTGCCGCCGCTGAATCGAACAATCTCTCTCGCCGAGGTGGATGACGTTACCGTAGTTGTCGGCGAGGATTTGGATTTCGATGTGCCGGGGTTTTTCGATGAATTTTTCGAGGTAAAGTCCGGGGTTGCCGAAGGCTGCATCGGCTTCGCCTTGGGCTGCTGAGAATAGTTTGGGGAGTTCGGATGCTTCTCTCACTAGCCTCATCCCCCGGCCACCACCGCCGGCGGTGGCTTTGATCATCACAGGATAGCCGATGTCGCGGGCGATCGACAAAGCTTCGTGTTCGTCCGCCAGCAATCCGTCGCTACCGGGAACTGTGGGGACTTTCACCCGCTGCATCGTTTCTTTGGCGGTGGATTTGTCGCCCATCGCCCGCATCGCGGCAGCAGAAGGGCCGATGAAGGTAATTTGATGGTCGGCGCAGATTTCGGCAAAGCGGGCATTTTCCGAGAGGAAGCCGTAACCGGGGTGAATGGCTGCGGCGTTGCGCGTCAGGGCGGCCGCGATGATGTTGGGGATGTTTAAATAGCTTTTGCTGCTGGTGGGGGGGCCGATGCAAACGGCTTCGTCTGCCAACTGGACGTGCAAGGCGTGTTTATCTACGGTGGAGTGAACGGCGACCGTGGCAATCCCCATTTCCTCGCACGTACGCAGTATGCGGAGAGCTATTTCTCCCCGATTAGCGATTAAAATTTTCGAGAACCCCATCTTCGCTGCTTAATTCACTCAATATTCTGTACAATAATGCCTTTCGGTATGTTCTGGATAATCGTTTTCCAGAAATTGTTCATAAAAATTTATTTTACATTTTGCTGGTAGTGGTGCTATGATTGTAAATCGGCGGTGCAAAAGGGCAAGTCACAAGTTAAATGTCAGGAACCTCAACCTGTGAATCTTTAACTCGTAACGCAAAAATCCCGGAGATTGCCAGAAAGAGCGGATGTGGCGGAATTGGTATACGCGCACGCTTGAGGTGCGTGTGGCATTATGTCCTTGCGAGTTCGAGTCTCGCCATCCGCATTGAATATGTAAAACAACTGTTGACGGTTTTGGCTGTCGGCAGTTGTTTTATATTGAGTGGTTTTTCTAGAAAGTCGATCGAGTACGGTAGGGTGCGGATTCATCAGATATCTTTAAGTGCGATCGAACTTCTGACAAGGACGCACCATACAAAATAGTGTTTAACTGTCGATCGACAATTGTGTTTGAATTAAAAACATAGATACTTATCGTTTGTCAAGTAGAATGGGGTTAGTTAGGTTCCGAATCCGAGAGTTTGCTGACGAAAAGGGATGGACGCTAAAGGATGTTGCCGATCGATCGGAGGTTCCGTACAGCACAGTCAGGCACTATGCGCGATCGGAAGGACTAGCAACGGTTGACATCACATCCATTCAAAAAATAGCTCGCACCCTCGATGTTTTGATTGAAGAGTTGATGGATGTTGTCAAAGACTGAACTAATTTATCAGTTATAGTATTGGTAGAGAGCGAACACCCGCGCTCGCCTGAAAATTCCTGCAGTCAGAACATCTATGGCTTACAGCAACAGCGAAGTTGAGGGAAAATCTTTCTATCAATCAGAACCTTTAATCGCCCGATTGAGGGGAATTATCCGAGATTATCCCGAAGGTGTGGGGATTCTCAAAGAATTAATTCAAAATGCTGACGATGCGAAAGCAGCGCGGGTCGAAATAACCCTTGATTGGCGGAACCATCACGTCAAATCATTGCCAGACGATCGCATGGTACTGCTAATGGGGCCGGCGATGTTAGTTTACAACGATAGCGTGTTTGCAGACAAAGATTTTGACAGCATTCGCAGCTTGGGACAAAGCGAAAAAGCGCGAGACTTGCAGAAAACGGGTAGGTTTGGTGTCGGTTTTAATGCAATTTATCACGTTACAGATTTTCCCAGTTTCGTGTCGCGCGATCGCATCATTTTTTTTGACCCTCACGGTACAGCTATTCCCGGCACTTCTCGGCAAGAACCTGGGCGCGAGTGGAATTTGGCAGATGCTAAATGGTACCAAAAATATCCCGATTTTATGCAAGTCTATGCAGCGGGAGGATTGCCAGTTGGAGATACAAACTTTCAAGGTACTCTATTTCGGCTGCCTCTGCGAACAACGGAAAGCGCAAAAAATAGCGAGATTCGCAAACAAGCTTTTACTGAATCAAACGTCAAGGAACTCCTAGACGAACTGAGACAGTCTGGTGAAGAACTTTTGCTATTCTTGAAATCGGTTCAGGAAATTAGAGTCTACGAAATTCCGGCAAACAGTCAAGGAACTAGGCAAGAAATTCTAGCGATTGTTACCAAAAATCAGCAAGAAGTCCGATCGGCGCGACAAAAAATCCTTGATGCAATTCCAGATAATCCCGACAAGTTGCTGGAATTGTGCCGCCGGAATCATGACGGTTTAGTCTCAGTTTCTTACCGCCACGAGATAGAAACGATTAGTTGCGATCGTACTATCAAGTCAACTTGGAGAATAGTCAGTTTAATTCGCACAGACGAAGGCGGCGATTTGGCAAAAGTCATAGAAGCAATGCACCAAAGCCAAGAAAAAGTCGTGCCTTGGGCCGGTGCGGCTGCTAGAATTAATGCTGCCAGTACAGAGGGAAATCTGCCGCCTGTTTCCGGCAAAGTTTACTGTTTTTTGCCGCTTCCTCTCGAAACTGGTTGGCAGGTTCACATCAACGGTTTTTTCAACTTAAATAGTTCGCGGGATAACCTCAGTAGCGACAGCGGCCAAACAGGAAAAGACAAGCCTAGAGCTATTTGGAATGGGCTACTAGCGCGCCATGTTTTGTCTCATGCTTGTGCTAACTTAATTGTAGATTTAGTGCAAGATATCGGAGTATTTGAACCAGATAAATTTTACCAACTGTGGCCGATTAGCAAAATTACTGCCAGCAAAGCTTTGGAAGAATTGCAGGGCTTTATGATGCAGTTATTGTACCACAAACCAGTTGTGCGATCGGCTGTAAAACAAATTGTAAATGAGGGTAAAATTACCGGATCAGTCATGTCACAGACAAGATGGGTGACACCTCCGACCGTCAAAAATTTACCATCTAAAAAGTGTTGGGACGAGTTATTAGCACCGCTGTGTGCAGATAATATCGATCTTCCAAATCCGCCATTGCCTGAGTCGATTTTAGCAGCTTTTAAAGATGCAGGTTTGCCTTTACCAACCTTCAATGCTGCCAACTTGCGAAAGCATTTAATCGAAAATAAATCCCTAGGGATTGCGCTGTCGGATGCACCGAAAGCAAGCCTGCGAAATCGGCTGTGGATTGGGAATATGCTGCGATATTGTCTCAGCGACAATTGTCGAGATTTGCGCGGTTTGCCACTAGCTATTCTGGCTGACAATACTTTGCAGGTATTTGGGTATAATGCGATCGGCACTATCTACATTGCAGATGAGGCGCAGAGGGAAATATTTGCCAGTTATCCAGAATGGTTTCTCCACCAAGATTTAACTAAATTATTGCCTGCATACAATCTAAATGGCATCTCAACCATGACTGCTGCGGAAGTAGCGAAGCAATTGGTTAAGTTGGTGGATTCAACTGCGTCAGAAATTGATTGGAATCCCGATGCAACCCATCCTCCTAATGCAGAATGGTTGACTCTAGTTTATGATTATTTTTACAAGATAAATCCGAGACATCTGTCGCAAGAAACAGTCGATGCCTTGACAAAAGTGCCACTGGTTCCGGGCAGTAATGGCAAGCTTTACAAAGCAAAAATTGCTGACACTCCTTTGTTGCGCGGCGATCGAATTGAGGCGGAAACAATTGCGGCGGTAGAATATTTTGGGGCAACACTTGTCAAAGCACCGGCAAAACTTGAGGGGGCGATCGCACAATTTGCCGCTCGCCACAAAAATCAGTTAGTCTATTGTATCACGGGCCCGGATATCCTAGACATAGTATATTCGCGGTGCGATCGAGGTTTGCCACCTTACAACGAACAGCATTATACATATCTGCTGAATTTCCTGGCAAGTCGAGAACAAATAAATTACGATAAAAACAGGAAAAATAAGCTGCGCCAACTGCCAATTTATCCAACAACTTCCGGCGAAATAGTTGACCTCTACAGTGAAAATGTCTACCTTCCGGGCGACGGATATGAACCGCCAGAAATTGCAGGTAGTTTGCGGCTTTTACGCTTAGGAGAAAAACGAGAATGGCTGCCACTATTCCAACTTTTGCAAGTGCCAATACTCAACCGTGCCAGACTAATTCGTGACTGTTTGTTGCCAGAGTATGCCTCGTTTTCCCCAGAAGAACAGTTAATCGCACTAACTTGGATTAGGGATAACTTGACTAAAGCTAGCAAAGAGTTAGAAAATGCAGGAGAGAATGCTTTCGGATTCCAGGAAGAGCTTAAAAAAGCACGTCTGGTACGCTGTAGTGACAGGAGATTGAGATCTGCCCAATTGACTTATAATCCTTTAAGTGAGGTAGTCCGAAACATTATCGGGAATGTAGCAGTGATTCCAGATATGGAATTTTACTCGCAGAATTCTGAAATTTGGCTGAAATTTTTCTCAGATTTAGGAATGAGACAAAATCCCGATGCTGATGACATTTTAGCCTGCGTTGACAATCTCATTCAAAGGGCAAATCGGTCGGGTGCAGAGGCTGTAGCCGATAGCTGCATTGCTATTTTCAACTACATCGTTGACAACTGGGATGCGATCAAAAATACCAGACTTGCCAACAGCAACAAGACACTACCAGAAGCACTTGTAGATAAACCTTGGCTTCCTGTCGAGGGAAATCCTCAGAAGTTAAGCCAATATTTCGGTGCTGCAAAACCTGAACCTAGATTGTACCGCGCTAAAGACTTGTGTTTCATTCAAGATGCTCCTTTAGTCGCCAGCCAAAAGTTTATATTTGCACGTCCTCAGCGGGATTTACTGAAGGTAGAAATCAAGAAGGCATTGGGTTTTGATCCTGTAGAACCAAATACCGTTATCGACTACTTTGATGTTATCATAAAACTTTGGGAAAATGACTGTTCAAATTAAATTATCCAACAATCAAAAGACACAATTGCAATCAGTCGAGGCGATTTACAAGTATTTTTACGATACTTTGGTAAAAGGCGGTATTTCCGCCGAGCAAAAGCGGCAAATTCAAGAGCGTTTTGCTCATCGTCAATGTCTGTGGGATGAGTCTACGGGTAAGTTTTGGCAGCCCAAACACGCTTTTTTAGATGATGTTGGTTTTTTCGGAAATAGACGCACAACCATACCTAGTTCTAATTCTTATTGCGAAGTTTATCAGTTATTAGGACAAAGGATCTCGCCCACTGTACAAGACTACTTAGACTTCCTGGCAGAACTAGCAGCAGAGTACGGCAATAATGCTTTAAATGAAGCGGATAAAAACTGCGCGATTCAGGTACTAAACCGCCTGGAATCTCAACAGTTATTACAGGGAGTCGCAGTTAACAATATACCAATTATTACCGCTAACAACACGCTTTGTTTGGCGGAAAAAGTTCTCATACCCGACGCGCATTGGCGCAAGGATTATATTGACTCTAACCGGATACTGCACGATAGAGTTTCTGCAAAATTTGCTAAATCGGTTGGCTGTCTTTCTTTGTTGAAAGATGCTATAGAACGCTCGAAAACAGTAAAAATCGCCCGCAATACCAAAAGCTGCGATTGGTGCCTAGAATGGCAAAATACCTTAAATTCGGCAGAATTGCGATCGGGTTTGAAGCGGTTGATTTTTCACGAGTGCGAATCGGAACCAATTTTAGATTTAATCTGGTTGGCTAAAGCTCAAGTTGCGGCGGCCAGTCAAATTAATGTAGATTTATTTTTGAGCGATGAAACCTGTATTGCCACAGATATACCGGGTACTCAACACTTTGACGAATTCAATAAAAATTTTCAGATTATCAGTAGTGCTAGCAGATATATTATGCTATCGTATTTAGCAGAAAGTATTAATGCTAGACTTGGGGAATATTCAGTTAAAAATTTGCTACCCCTCGCCAGCATTATCGATGCGGAGCCATGTAATATTCACAGTTTGCTAAACGAGTTGCGAATTAGGTCTTTACCATCGCTTGTCACCGCTACCGAGCCTGAAAATCAAGAATATAATATTAGTAAAGCGGCGACAAATTCCAGGGGCGAGTCTTCGATTTATTGGGGTGCGTTTTGAGCGACTTTAATATTTGACACTCTCCAGATTAGACATCGGGGGATTTTGCTAATAGTTAAACTTTACTTCTATAGGAATTACGCATAAATAGCAAATCAACCGGGTTTTTGGCAGTTTATACGGGTTTTAACGAAGTATTCTCGCAAAAACCCGGTTTCTGACTACCCGTGCGTAAGTCCTAATTTTTCGCTAATTCCGGCGGCCGACCCATTAAACCGGTCATCAAGCGCAAGGCTAAAAACCTCACTGGTGGAATTGTCCGCAAACACCACAATCCAAAGCGGCGAAATGCTACAATTGGCAGCCAAGTATTAGAAAATAATCTGTCTAGAAAATCGGTAAATCCTAACACGATTAAATTCTCTTTTTTGCGCCAGTTGTGATACCGTTTCAATACTCGCAAATCGCCGATATCTTCGCCTTTTTGGTGGGCTTGCTGCAAGATTTGGGCGATCGCCCCTGCGTCTCGAATGCCCATATTTAATCCCTGGCCGCCGACGGGATGGCAGCAGTGGGCCGCGTCGCCAATTAGCGCTAATCTGGGCAAAACGTAGCGATCGCTCTGCATTAACTGCACCGGAAACAAAAAGCGATCGCTCTCCAATTCCAAACGCCCTAAAAGCCCGCCCGTGCGATGTTCTAACAAACCTAAAAACTCTTTTTCATCCATTTGTTGCAAAGCTTTCGCTTCCGCGTGGGGTGCTGTCCAAACTACTTGACAGCGGTTCCCCGGTAATGGTAATACTCCCATCGGGCCGCTCGGCCAAAAGCGCTCAAAAGCGATATCATTGTGCGGTTTTTCTGCTTTAATAGTGATAGCAACGCAGGATTGCCAGTATTTCCAGCCGCGAGTGCTGATGTTGGCTTCGGTGCGGATGCGCGATCGCGAACCGTCGGCGGCGACTAATAATTTAGTGCGAATTGTGCGAGTTTCGCCGTGTTGTTTGACTACTATTTCGGCGCAATTAGTTAAATATTTTACTTCGACTACTTCCGCCGGACAAACCCAACTGAAATTCGGGTTTTCTGCCAAACATTCGTGCAAAGCTGACAGCATGACTCGGTGCTCGCCAACGTAACCTAAAGCTGTTTTTGGTACGGGCAATTTGCCAGTATTTCCCAAATCCGGGCGGTGGAATTCGACGACACCGGGATAGTCGCCGTCGCAGAGGCTAATTTGCTCGAAGGTGGTGATTTGCGGCAAGATTTGTTGCCACACGCCGATGCCTTCTAAAATCATTCCTGATAGCAGGGTGATTGCATAGGCTTGTTTTTTGGCCGCGGCGGCGGCGGGGAGTTGGGTTTCAATTATGGCGATTTTCAATCCAGAATCTTTTAAGGCGCTGGCTAAGGTGGCCCCGACTATGCCGCCTCCGACGATGGCTATGTCAAAGTCGAGTGTCTGTGTTTCCGTGGAGGCTGTTGTTGGAGAAAGTAGGTTTACAGGCATTTTCAAGGGATTTTGTCAAAGTTAATTGGATTGTTACTTTGTTATTGTAAAGAATTATTTCGATTTAGGGCGATCGAGAAGAGGAGAGTACCGACATTCGTGAAAATCAAAGTTTTCCGACTACGAGATCCAAATGCAAGTCCTGGATGCACTCGCTACCTCAGAAACCCGGTTTCTTGCTATATTTCTCGTCACTCAACGCAAAACTCCTAGAAACCGGGTTCTAGCCCCCCCGATGGGTCAGCCCTGAAACTAATGACTAATGACCGAAAGCATCCAGGATACAAGCCCCCGGATTCATCCGTCCAGTAATAAAAAACCTGTATCCGATAAAGAGCCGAACGTATTTATCTCGCGCAAGTCAATGCTTAAATCTAAAATCTAAAATCTAAAATCTAAAATAGATTGACCATTTCCTTGGTGTTTTCGGCAGGCAGCGCTGATACTTCCTGGCAAATGGGAATCTCGATGACAAACTCTGCACCTTCCCCAGGCGTAGAAATACACTGCAATTTGCCTCGGTGTTTTTCAACTATAATCTGATAGCTGATTGACAGTCCCAAGCCTGTACCTTTGCCGACGGGTTTAGTAGTAAAAAATGGATCGAACAACTTGCCAATAACTTCTTGATTGATTCCCATCCCGTTGTCTGCAATCCGAATTGTTACTGTGTCTGAATTGGCACTGGTGCTAATCCGAATTGTGTTGTGGCGAGAATATATTTCTTTGGAAGAATGAGTGCTGTTGTACTCTTCTAGGGCGTCGAGCGCATTTCCTAAAAGATTCATAAATACTTGATTGAGCTGACCTACATAGCACTCGACTGGTGGAAAATTGCCGTATTCTTTGATAATCTCAATCGCGGGACGAAGTACATTAGCTTTGATGCGGTGCTGCAAAATTAGCAAAGTGCTTTCGATTCCTTCGTGAATATCTACTCGCTTCATCTGCGATTCGTCGAGTCTGGAAAAGTTGCGTAAGGATACAACTAAGTCGCGGATGCGATCGGCTCCTACTTTCATTGATTCCAAAATCTTCGTAAAGTCTTCCATTAAGTAATCAACTTCAATATCTTCGGCTGCTTCTACAATTTCTGGGACGGGATTTGGGTATTTCTCCTGGTAAAGATGGAGCAAACTGAGTAAGTCTGTGGCGTATTGGCTGGCGTGGGTGATGTTGCCGTAAATGAAGTTAATCGGATTGTTAATTTCGTGGGCGACGCCGGCGACTAGCTGCCCGAGAGAAGAGATTTTTTCGGTTTGGATTAGTTGAGTTTGAGCTTGGTGCAACTCGTGGACAGCTTTTTCGAGCTCGGCTGCTTGCACTCGATACTGTCCCTCCGACTGCTTGAGTGCTTCCAAAACTTGGACTCGATCGCTAATATCGGTGTGAGTTCCCACCCACTCGCGAACGCTGCCGTCGGCTGCCAAAAGGGGGACGCCCCGCACCCAGAAGTGTCTGTAGCTGCCGTCTGCCGCCCGCAAGCGATGCTCGACTTCGTAGAGACTTTGTGTCTCTAGGGCCCGCATCCAAGCTTCTATTGTGCGATCGCGGTCTTCTGGGTGCACTGCTTCTATCCAGTTGTCCTTCTCTTTCCAACTCATGCCCGTATAAGCTATCCAATCAGGCTGAGGCTTATCGAAGATTCCGCTAGCGTCTGTCATCCAAACCATCTGTGCGGTTGCCATTGCCAGCGATCGATATCTTTCCTCGCTCAGACGCACAGATTCTTCGGCTTGGCGGCTGGCTGTCACATCGCGCAAAATAGCTGTGAATATGATTTCCCCTGCCACTTCGAGTTTGGAAATAGAAGCTTCGGCGGGAAATTCCGTACCATCTCGGCGGCGGGCGAAAATTTCTTTGCGGTGGCCCATTGTTCGGGCTTGTTGAACGTTGTCGCCGAAATTGCTGACGAGGTGACTATGATTCGTGGCAAAAGCTTCGGGCAACAGCAGGCTCAGGGATTGCCCGATCGCCTCCGCAGCCGTCCACCCAAAAATCCGTTCTGCACCTTGGTTGAACAGGATAATTTTTTGCTCAGCATCCACCGAAATAATCGCATCGTCGGCAATTTCTACAATGCCGGCAAAACGAGCTTGAGACAGTTGCAGCGCCTGTTCAGCTTGGAAGCGATCGCTGATGTCGCGGGCGATCGTCGAAATGTATGCGAGTTTGCCACCCGGTGCCGAGTGGGAGATGATGACTTGGCTGACGGGAATTTCGAGTCCCGATGCTGCTGACACGAAGGCTGTTTCTCCACTCCAAAAGCCCTCGGAAACAGCGGTGGCGATCGCTTGTTTCAAATTGCTGCGGGCTGAGGCTGCCGTGAATTCTGCAACTTTTCGCTTGGATATATCTTCGTTTTCGCCGATACCCACCATTTTTCTGCCGGCTTTGTTAATGTAAATGGCGCGTCCTTCGAGGTTGTAGATACCTACAAAATCCGGGGTTGCTTCCAGAATGGCTGCTAAACTTCTGTTGGCGATTTCGGCTTGTTTGCTCTCAGTAATATCCCGCGCGATGCTAACTATACCGCTGATTTTTCCTAACCCGTCCCGGTAAGCACTTTTTGTAGAAAGAAATATTCTTAAATTTCCTTTAACTGGCAGCTCTTCTTCGATCGCTTCCGTTGTTCCCGCTGCCATAATTGGGCGATCGGTTTTCCTAATATTAGCCGCAATTTCAGGAGGAAATAACTCGCTGTCATCTCTGCCGATAATGTCGTCTACAGACTTGCCAATTATACGAGCTCCTGCCGCATTAAGCATTAGGTAACAGCCCTGAATATCTTTTACAAATAGGGCTTCGGGCGTACTGTTAATGACTGCCATCAACAGATTGTAGTTTTTTTGAAGCGCCTGCTTTGTTGTTTGAGATTCAAAAATTTGCTCCTGCAATTGCTCGTTGGTGATTTGCAGTTGGATAGTCCGTTTCTCAACTTGAGTTTCTAAGTCTGATTTAGCTTTTATCAGTCCCAGTTCCGCTCGATAGCGCTTCCGGTCTGCGGTGCAGAGAGTTTTGGCATTCTGCCAAATCAGAACTGTAAAAATAATCACGTTCAATACGCTTAACAGCGATATCCCTACCTCCGGCGTGTAGGCTTGTAACCGCTCTCCCGATAGGATGAAATAACCGACTACAGGCGGGATAATGATTGCCCGTGGCAACAAGCGCCGCGCCATGATGCCGCCCGCGCGATCGCTCGTCATTACTGCTATCAATCCTCGCTCTGGACTGGCAAATAAAATGCCGAAGCTCAGCAACATAAATGCTGCGGAGGTGTGCAAAGCCATCCCTGTATTATTGCCAATTTGGTAAAATAAAGCTTTCTCGTAGAAATAGCCTATCAAACCCGTAAATGCAATTAAAAATGCTGAACTGCTTAAGATTTGAATCCGCAGGTATTTAGGCCGACGTTCTGACAGCAACAGCAGCGCTGTTCCCAGCAATAAAAAAGCACCAGCAGTATTCGGTGCCATGCGTCCTGGTGTTCCGGTGATTGTCAAGGTGTAACTTTCTTTAAATAGCAGTTGGTCGATGCCTAAGTCTAAATTAAAGATATATTGAACTAGGGTTAATAGGCTAATTAATATAATTAAAAATGAACATCCCAAAATTAAATATTTATGATTTTTGTGAGGCTGTCTTGCTGTTAATTTTGGGCGCCGGATCTGTTGGATGAATAGAGAAAACCCGCCCAAAATAAAGCAGACCGCAGTATTGGCTTTCATCGTCACCAGTCCGGGCAGAATGCTTTTTAACATTTGCAGATCGAATATCCAACCCAAAAGGACTGTACAGCCGATCGCCATTACTGCAATACTAGCTTTTTTGGAAAAAGACTGGACAGCAGCCATTCGGGTTGAGGGCGTTTGCAGTTGTTGTGCTCGTTCAAAAACTTCCAATTTCTCGATCCCTCTAATTATTTGGTTTCTACGTATCTAAGGTAACAATAAACACTCTAGTGATATTGTTGCCCGCTATACAAAGCTGCTTAAGATTTTCTCAAAGCTGCCAAGCATAAAATATGAATTATTTTATCTAACTTTAGATATATCGTCAAACGAAAGTTGAAGGCTCTTATTTAGAAGGCATTCGGCAGGATTAACGACTTTTTTTTGTGTAAATTTTAATATAAAATTCCTTGTTCCTTGTTCGTTGTCCCTTCGATTTCGGAAATTGGCGCCCGATTCATCGGCAAGACCGAGTGTTTTTACTCAGTACATCGAGGGATAATGGTAGCGGATGAATCACTCTGCAACAAGATCGATCGGATTGTAAACCGGGTGCTGTGGCTGTGGGAAATGCGATCGACAAAAAAGTTACACTAAACTGTTCTTTAAAAGACTTGACAATCTACACTAAATCGCTTTTTTTTTACTTAAAAAGTCTTACTACAATCCTCAATCTTATACCAATTATTAAAAGTAGCAGAGCCCGGTAAGGACACGGCAATGCCGTGTCCCTACAGACGCTCCCATACAATCGTGTTGAGTTTAGTTCATCAACTAATGACAACAGCCAACAGTCAACAGTCAACAGTCAACTGACAACAGTCAACTAACTCCCAACTTTTGAAGTGCTTCCAAAGCTTCGGTTGCTGACGGGTAACGCTGGGGGAAAGCGTACAACACCATCTGGTCTAAAACGCGAGCCAACTCCGGGGTGACAGTTGCATTTTTCTGCCAGATGAGATTGCCTAAATTATCAACTCTGAGTTGTTTCGGGCGCATTCCTGTCAAGGCTTGAATCCCGATGATCCCGACAGCATATATGTCGCTGCAAAATTTCGGTGAACCGATGGCTTGTTCGGGGGAAATGTATTCTTGCTGAGTACCGCCGCGCGATCGCGTGTGACCGGTGCTGTTGTGCGAGGTGTTGATTTCTTTAACTGCGCCAAAGTCAATTAATACAATTTTGCTGTCAGAGGTGCGCCTGATTAAGTTTTGAGGGTGAACGTCGCGGTGAATTACATCTTGTTTGTGAACAAAAACCAGCACTTCCAATATATCTTTCAACAAAGCGATAACCTGATGTTCTTCCCAGGGTTGACCTTCGATTAGTTCTTGATACAAGGGTTGCCCTTCGATGAATTGATAGACTAAATAAAAATATCCATCTTCTTCAAAGCGAGCTAACAATTCTGGTATCCGATCGTGTTTGCCCAATCGATATAAAACCCGCGTTTCTCGATCGAATAACTGGCTGGTCTTCTCAGACTGGCTTTTCAGGCGCTTGACGACGCAGAAAGGGCGATCGGGCAAATTTTCATCTTCAGCTAGATAGGTATCGCTGTACTCCGTGTTCACCAAATGTTCTCTAATTCGGTAACGCATCCGCAGCAGCTTTTGCAACATCGGATCGACAGAATTAGCTGGTTGTGTGCCTTTTTGTACAGATCTCATGATGCAGTCCCAAAGATTTGCTCCGACGACTCTTTCTTCTTGTCCAATAATTTCTGCTTCCTTCAGTACCTTGGTGAGGTCTTTCCACAAGTTGTAGCCGACATACCGCCCCAGGTAGCCCACTGTATACCCGCGGGCGATCGGATCGTTTTGCTGAATTTCTTGGTACGTCAAACCTTCTACAACGCCTCGAACTATCGACTGTTGCAACCGACTCAGGTGTTTTTCCGTTTGTTCGTATACCAGATTGTCCAAAAAAATTATTGCTTCTTCTACCGTCATAGTTTCATTGGTTAAGTTAGTTGTGCAGCAGCTAGAGACTCGAATTTTATATTTTTGTTATAGACGGTTTATTTGAAAATTACTAGGATTTTTGAAGTTTGAAATATATCTTAATAAATATGATTTTTATGAATCTAAGTTCTGATTTAGATGAAAGTAATTTACTTGACAAATGGTTGATGTGTTAAGGTAAATTCACGGATTTTAACGATCTAGTATCGGGACTTACACAAAAAGTGTTTGATGTGCTAGTTATAGCGGTAAGGTGTTTTTCAGCTTTGCACTCTACAGATAGAGGTTCTGCGTCGAGGACTGTAATCAAGAGCGAATAAGTAGAAGTTATACTGAAAGAAAGAAAATTAATTTATTCTGAAAGATGAGCTAAGCAGATTATCAAAAGGCATTAAAACAAATAGAAACTGGAGATTTATCAGGAGCACTGCAAACCCTCGATCGCATTATGAAAAAAAATCCCAAGTTTGCACAAGCTTATCGGCCCAGAGCACAAGTGCGCGCAAAACTCCAGAATTTTCAAGGTGCGATCGCCGATTACAAGGAAGCGATGCGCTTACAGCCGACGGCGATGTCATTTGGGGAACGGGTTTCAATTCAGTCGCAGATTATTGACCTCGAAAATGCGATCGCAGACACGCGCTTGCTAGATAATGTACAGGTTGCGATCGCCCCTAGGTCAACCGAGGGGCTTTTAGGACAAGATTTTCTGGCTCATTATCATGTGCGAATTCTCGAAAACGAAGTAGAGTTGCACCGCCGATAATCTCTCTTTGTCTAGGGATTGAACCTTTGTACTGCTGTGCGAGTCTAAAGTATCCAGAATATTAGCAACATTTCCGGTAGCTACTATGAATCTGAAACTAAAATATGCGACAGTATCCCTATACTTGTGGCTGGGACTAATTACCGCCAGCAGTGCCACCACTCCCCCCGACAGTTCCAAAATTTTACACCTGCTTAACCGCATGAGTTTTGGCCCCCGATCGGGCGATATCGAAAAAGTGCGAGCGATCGGGACCGAAAATTACATCCAACAGCAACTCTCCCCAAAAACCATCCCCGAACCTCAGAACCTTACTGACAGAATTAACAGCTTAGAAACTTTGCAAAAAACACCGGCAGAACTCTTCGCCGAATACGACCTCCCCCGCCAAAAAAACGGTTCAAAACCAACTCCCGAAGCACTCGCAGCCGCCCGAAAAAAAGCCCGCCTCATCATCCAACAAGCAGTACAAGCCCGTTTGCTACGAGCAGCCGAAAGTCCCCGCCAACTCCAAGAAGTTATGGTGGATTTTTGGTACAATCACTTCAACGTTTACTCAAATAAAGGATTGACCAGACTGTGGATGGGAGCCTACGAACAAGAAGCAATTCGCCCCTACACTTTGGGGAAATTCCGCGATTTGTTAGGTGCAACTGCCCGCAATCCAGCCATGTTATACTATTTAGATAACTGGCAAAATACCGCTCCCAAAAGCAGCGGAGCAAAAGGCAGATTTCAAGGATTGAATGAGAATTATGCCCGCGAACTAATGGAACTGCACACATTAGGAGTAAATGGCGGTTACACGCAACAAGATGTAATCGCATTAGCTCGGATTTTTACGGGCTGGGGATTTCCGCCTCGCGCCAATCAAAGTGATGGTTACAGCTTTTATTTTGATGCCAAACGTCATGATTTTAGCGATAAAGTATTTCTCGGAAAGACTATCAAAGGTATGGGCGAAAACGAGGGAGAACAAGCTTTAGATATTTTAGCCAAAAACCCAGCTACAGCTAAACACATAAGTTATCAATTAGCTGAATATTTTGTAGCCGACAGCCCACCCGAAGTCTTGGTAGATAAACTCAGCCAGCGCTTTCTAGAAACAGACGGAGACATCCGCGAAGTTTTAAATACTTTGTTCCACAGCCCGGAATTTTGGAGTGAAAAAAACTACAATGCTAAGTTAAAAACTCCCTATCAATATGTTATGTCGGCAGTGCGATTGACCGGAAAACAAGTAGAAAACTTTCAGCCGTTGTATAGCTATTTGCAACAGCTAGGAATGGCTCCTTACGCCTGCCCAACTCCCGATGGCTACAAGAATACTCAAGATGCGTGGCTGAATCCAGATGCGATCGCCCGCCGGTTAGATTTTGTAAATGCTTTGGCGAGCGATCGCTTGTCCCTAAACTCTCCTCCCGCTAATAAAAATCAGTCGGGATGGATGTTGCCCCTGGTAATCGCTCCCTCTAACCAGCCCTTGGTAACGGGTGAAAAAAAGACTGGGAATCCGATCGATGCGTTGCAATTAGCTAATACTTTGGGAAATCAATTTTCAGATCGGACAAAAAGTGCGATCGACTCCAGTCCCGCTAATTTGCGCGCCGCCTTAATCTTGGGCAGTCCAGAATTTATGCACAAATAATACTAAATTCTGCTTCATTACCCTCTCGATATCGGGCGCGGTTGAAACCGCTACTATACAAACTTTCGTCCGCCTACGCGGACTAAGAAATTATGAACAGACGCCAATTTATCATCCAAACCGGACTGCTTTCTACTTCCACAATTATCTCGATCGGACTTCACGGTTTAGCAGTAAAAGCCGCCGCCCCAAACAAAAATAACAAACGATTAATCGTCATCTTTTTACGGGGCGCAGTCGATGGCTTAAACGTAATTGTTCCCTACCAAGAAGCAAATTACTATCAATCTCGACCCAAAATAGCCATACCAAAACCGGGACTACAAGGCGGCGCGATCGACCTAGACGGCCGCTTCGGACTCCACCCCGCACTCAGTCCGATCGCCCCCCTGTGGAAGCAAGGAAGCCTCGCATTCACCCACGCTTGCGGTTCTCCCGATCCCACCCGATCGCACTTCGACGCCCAAGACTACATGGAAAGCGGCACCCCCGGCAAAAAAAACACCCCCGACGGCTGGATGAATCGCCTGCTGTCAGTCATGTCCACCGATTCTCCCATCCAAGCCCTGAATGCCAGCACCACCACACCCCGCATCCTATCGGGAAAAATGGCAGTTGCCAGCTTAGAGTTAGGTAAAAATGCTAGCCGCCGTTCGGCCCTCGATCGACCCCAAATCGCTAGCGCATTCGATCGACTTTACAGCGACAGCGACAAACTAGGCGCTGCATACCGAGAAAGTCGCGCAGCCCGCCAAACCCTGCTGACTTACTTAGATGCAGAAATGAAAGCCGCCAACAACGGTGCACCTACCGTCGATGGTTTTCCAAACGAAGCAGCGCAACTCGGAAGGCTGATGGCGAGAGACTCCAGCATCCAGCTAGCTTTCCTCGCCCTCGGCGGCTGGGATACCCACGTCAACCAGGGAAGTTCTCAAGGGCAATTAGCTGGACGCTTGCGCCCTCTGGGACAGGGTTTGGCGAATTTGGTACAGGGATTGGGCGATGTTTATCCAGAAAGTGCGATCGCGGTGATTTCAGAATTCGGCCGCACAGTGCGCGAAAACGGCAACGGCGGTACGGATCACGGACACGGGAATGTAATCTGGGTTTTGGGCGGCAAAATTAAGGGCGGCAAAGTTTACGGCGAGTGGCCGGGATTGGATGAAACTCAGTTGCATGAAAAGCGCGATTTAGCAGTGACGACGGATTTTCGAGATGTAATTGCTACTTTGTTGGAGAGTCATTTAGGACTGGATGAGCAAAAGATCGATCGAGTTTTTCCTGGTTATCAGTTCGAGCGAATCATCGGGCTAATTTAGTGCATCTGACATCTTGCATCTCTTTGTAGCGGGCATCCCGATTATGCCCAATTCCCAATTCTCATATCATATCAAATGCGGTTGCATCGGAATTAATATAACCCGAAATCAGGACACGGCGAGTGCCGCTCGTCCCTACAATTAATCGAGGTAGGGAAACGGAACTGCCGTGTCCTCTATATAATTCCGGCGCTGCCGGAATTGATATTAATGCCCAATTCCCAATGCCCAATGCCCAATTCCCAACTACTTAATCTTGTTCACATACCCCCACAAACTGTAATCGCGACTCAGCCAACCCCGGAAAAAAGCCATCTGAGTCGGATCTTCTTGCACCCTTTTGTAGCGGTAAATAATTCGTTCATTAATCATTTGCAGCGCGGTATTTCTGTTATTTGCCCCTTTCAGCGCTTCCTTGGTGCGCGGGTCAAAAACTCCCGTTTGCGGCAATCCTAATGCTTGCTGAAGAAAGGTAATTGAGTTATTAATACCGAAATTAACGGCGGTGTCAAACATGACGATCGCCAAAGCCGGCTGCATCGTGCCGGAGAGGCTCGAATCCCAGTAATATTGATAAATTTCTAGGAGCTCTGCTTCCGACATCTGCGTCACGTCGAGGGGCGGAAGCCCGCGACTGTAGCGGTAGGCGTTGTATTCCGTTTGCAAGACGCCCCGATAAGTTCTGCCGCCCTTATCGGCTGGGTGATTGCTGAATCCACCCTCAAAATATAGGGTGAAATAAAGAGCAGTTTGAAATAATTTCTGCCGAAAGCTGGCTGTCTGCTGCTGCTGTGCGAAAGTTTTTTGGGCAAAGGGTAAGGGGATTGCTAAGGTTAACAAGAGTATCCCCAGCACGAGGTTTGGTTTCCACTTGATGTTATGTTGGCGCTGTGTCGCTTGCTTGTCGCTCATAAATTCTCTGTGACGATCGCCCGTAGTTCCGCTAAAACTGCTACTCTGCAAAATAATATAGATTCAACCTTTAACTTGATAGCACAGATAGGCCGCCAAATGAATTCCGATTTTCGCAACCAATCCGAAACACCCGAATTAGAAGATGCTGCATCGCTGACAGTCATTGCAGAAACCTATTACTCTCAAGGCAATTTAGCAGCAGCCGTCGCTGCTTGTCGCCGAGCTCTGGAATTGCAACCGGATTGGGCGGCGGCTTACGTGACAATGGGCAATGTGCAGCAAGCAAGCGGCCAAATTGAGGAAGCGATGCGGTTTTATTCCGAGGCGATCGCCCTGAATCCCGATTTTGCTGAGGCTTATGCTAATTTGGGCAGTATGCTCTACAAACAAGGGCGTTTGGTGGAGGCGATTGTCAATTACCAAAAG